>JBBRMT010000311.1:0-4553 GCA_038230695.1 Chloroflexia bacterium | reverse complement strand
ATCTGGCTGAACTCCCCCATTCTGAAGGAGATACGCGCAGGCAGCGTGCAGAAGCGTGAGGGGTGCAGCGATTGCCACCTCAAGTTTCTCTGCGGCGGCGGCACCAACTGCTCCTCCTACTTCGACAGCCTTGCCACGCGCGGCAAGGGTAGCTTCATGGCCGCCGAACCATATTGCGAAACCTACATGGACATTACCCACGACCTGCTCTGGGAGCTTGCCAGCGCCGGAGTCGGCCCGCTGCCCAGCGGCTATGCTGCGCCGATAATCTACAACGCGATGGAAGGTGAGGGCGCGGTTTGCTCCCGCCCTCATACTAATACGCTGGATCATGCCTTCGAGGTCAGCAGCTTCCATTGCGCCTGCGTGCTGCAGGGCGATGTCGCCGATGGGCTGAAGGTGCGCTCCGCCAGTCGCCTCGCAGCGATGTCCGCGGGCGACTTGCCTGCCGCCGCAGGCGCTACCACATCTGCTGACCTCTTTAGCATCCACCTTGATGAGCAGTCTGCCGCCCGCCGCAAGTTCATCCCCCTGTTCGTGGATGACGAGCCACCCCCCCGTGTTGGTCGAGCGGATCCCGCTGCAGCCAACGATGCGGCGCATCTCGATGTATCCCCGCTGGTTGCCACCGCTGCTCTCAGTGGCCTCCAGGAGCGCGACGTATTCGACGGCATGGGCCAGGCCTGCGTCGAACTCTTGCTGACTATGGCCCGCCGCTTGCGCGCCCTGGAGCAAGGCGAGATCCTCAAAGTGGTCACCGATGACTCCGCCGCAAAAGAAGACCTCGGCGCGTGGTGCCGCATGACCGGCAACGAGCTTGCCAGCGTGGTCAAAGGCCAGGGCTACGCTAACTACTATATCCGCAGGACGAGCTAGGGTGACGAACTCCGTAGAACCAAATCCAGAGCCAGACCTGGTGGTGGACAGCGGCCTGCTCGGCTGCGGCGAACTACTGGTGCTGCTTCACCAGCGGATGCGTGACCTCCACCCCGGCCAGGTGATGCAGGTAATTACCTATGACCCTGGCGCGCACGAGGATCTGCCCGCCTGGTGTCGGCTCACCGGCCACACAATGCTGGCGGAGCAGGATACCCACTTCTTCATCCGAAAGCGCTCGGCTGAAGTCGGTGACTTCAGCCAAAGATTAAAGATGTATATGCAAACCGTTGTTCACCCTGGGTTGGTAAATATTGCAGGAAGAGAACAAGGGTTCGCCCCGGCTAAAATCAAACGCAGTATTTATTAACGAAAGGAGATGTAAAGCAATGGCAAAGATGGTGGTTAGCATAACCAACGCGAAGAACGATACCGACCGCGCCACGGTGGGGTTCGTGGTCGCTAATGCCGGAGTGGTCAGCGGCGTGGAGGTGGTGATCTTCCTCAGCACCGAGGGGGTGCGCCTCTGCGAACAAGGCTATGCCGACGACATCCACGAGGAAGGCTTCCAACCGCTCAAGACACTGCTGGACAACTTCACCCAGAATGGCGGCATCATCTGGGTCTGTTCCCCCTGCTTCAAGAAGCGTGGGCTGGCCGAGGACAAGCTGGTGGCGGGTGCCACCATTGTCGGCGGCGCCAAGCTGGTCGAGTTCCTCAGTCAGGGCGCAAGCTGCATCAGCTACTAGAAGGATTGCCAGTCTCCCGATCTACCGCCGCAGTGCAGCGATTATATCTGCCATCGCGGGACGCTCCGCCTGATCGCGGCCAGTGTGGGCGAGGGTGAGGATACCAGCCCTATTGACCACGAAGTTGCCGCCGCGCTGCAAGGTGTCCTGGTGGGGGCGGTGTACCGGCTTGCGCTGAATGAACCAGCGCAGATACTGCCAGAGGATAAGCGGGCCGTACACCCGTAGCAGCGAGTTGCGGCCCAGGCCATAGGCGTGGTAAGCAGCCAGGGCGGGGTCGGCGAGGAAGCGGGTGCGGGCGAAAACATCGTTTGGTACTGGCAGGTTCAGCTCGGTGTAGTGCGGCGTGACATACTTGCGCTCAAAGTAAGGCACCCAGTGCCGTAGTTGGGGCAGCGCGGCGAAGGAGACGACCAGGATTCGTGCGTCGAGCGTGGCAAGCTGCTCGGTAGAAGGTGGTAGGTGCAACTGCACCAGATGCTCGGCGCAGTATACTCAAGCGAGGTGGCGGAGAAAAACCAGCGCAACCGGCTTAGGGTAGACGCTAAGTTCCACGTTCGTGCCATCGGTGGCATGCAAGCTGAAGTTGGGTGCGACCTGGCCCACCCTCGGTAGGCGCAGCACTGGTTGGTTGCCCATGGCTTGATTATACTCTGCATGGGCAACCCGAGCAAGTGAGTGAAAAGGAGCAATGCTTATGCCCAGGCGTAGCAGCAAAGAGGAAGGGCAAAGTCATTTCGACTTCGATGTGATCGTTATTGGCGCAGGCACTGCTGGCCTCACCATTGCCAGGACCCTGCGCTATCTAAGCAAGGGCAAAGTACGGGTGGCCATGGTAGAGCGTGAGGCAGGTAAAATTGGTGGAGACTGCCTGTACACTGGTTGCATTCCAAGTAAGACCTTGTTGGCAACTGCGCGACTTTACCATCAGATCAAGCATGAGGCGGGTGGACGTGGCATCAGGGTTGAGGGCGCTAGCCTGGACTTCGCCGCTGCGCTTCAACACACCCGTGACCTAATCGGGCAAATTGCTGAGGAGGATGACTCGCCCGCAATATTTAGCGCGATGGGCGTGGAACTTATCTGGGGTGAGGCGCGGTTTGTTGATCCGCATACCATCGAGGTTAATTCACGCACATACACTGCGGAGAAGTTTGCGATAACCACCGGCACCAGGCCTGCTCTCCCCGATGTCCCTGGTCTGAATAAGGATGAGCTGGTAACTAACGAAAACTTCCTCGAACTGAAGCAACTGCCGCGCTCGCTGCTAATCATCGGGGGCGGTCCTCTTGCTGCTGAGTTCAGCCAAATGTTCACCCGCTTTGGCAGCAAAGTAACCATCGTGCAGCATCATGGGCAAATCCTGCCTCGTGAAGACGCTGAACTCGCCACCATGTTGCAACACTACCTTGAGACTGAAGGTGTCACCGTACTGACCAACGCTACGGTCGAGCGCGTCGAAGAGCAGGCGGGGGAGAAGATTATCACGGTTAAGGCGAATGGCACGCTGGTGCAGGTTCGGGCCGAGGTAGTGCTAGCGGCAATTGGGCGCACACCCAATATTGAGGCGCTGAACCTCGATGCCGCCGGGGTCGAACTCGCACGGGAGAATGGTAGAGTGAAGGGCATCAAGATTGATGCCCGCCTACGCACGAGTGCGACACATATATGGGCGGCGGGCGACATCGCTGGCCCCTACTATTTCACCCATGTCGCCGAGCAGGAAGGTCGCTTTGTCGCGCAGAACATTCTGGGCGGCAAGCAGAAGCGCGACTATCGGGCGCTGCCCTGGGTAACGTTTACCGACCCTGAACTGGCCCACCTCGGCCTAACCGAGACAGAGGCCCGCGCAGCTCATGGTGAGGTGGTTGTTACCCGCCTTATATTCAGTCAGATTGACCGCGCCCGCACTGAGGGGCGCACTGAGGGAATGCTCAAGCTGATTACCACGCGGGGAGTAGGGGGCAGCCCGCTCGCAGTGCGTCTGCTGGGCGCACACATCCTGGGGCCAGCGGCGGGTGTGCTAATCCACGAATTTGCCGTAGTGATGAAGAATCGGCTTAATCCCGGCCTGGCGGCATTGACCATCCATGCCTATCCCACCTTTAGCCTGGCTAACCGCCAGGCGCTGGGCAAGCGCTTCGTCATCTCCGATGATGGAGCGTGACTCTTCCCTCAATGGCAAGGCTAGAGCTGCGGTCTGGAAGGCGCGGAGTATCAGAATAGATGATGAACTCTAACCAGTAGGGCAAGGACTCCGAGGAGGAGTGGAACAGATTTGTACGCTAACAACGACCTCCTTGCCGATCTGCTAATCCTCAGGATTGTCTGGATCGCGCAGGGGCCTTAGCTCACCGTGCTGGATGGTCTCGGGCAGGCTGAAGTTATACCTGCCCAACATATTGATGTGACCATGCAGCAGAAAATCCTCGGTCGCCTTGGGCAGGTCCTCGGCCAGCTGAGCGGCCCGCAACGGCACATCGCGGAGCAGCGGCTCGACCTTGTCCTGTTGTTCCAGGGCGGTGGCCAGGGCTTGCCGCGTTCGCGCGATGACCTTGCGGCTCTCGTCCAGTGACGCCCGCAGCTTGGGCAGGTCCTCGGCCAGACCGTCCATTTCCTTGCCCGCGGCGGTGGCGCCGGCGGCCGCCTTGCGCATCCCGGCCGCGATCTTCTCGCCCTCCGGCCAGAACGGCCGCTGTTCCACCTCGGGCCTCAGCCCATTGAACGTCACCACGGGATAGGTGTAGCCGGCCAGGCGATCCACCTGCTCGGCCCCGATGCTCAACGAATCGTCCAAACCCTGAAAGCCGTCGCGCATGGTTTTCAGGCGCTGCACCTTCAACAGGGCGTTCAGCTTGTCGAGCCCTTCGCCGAAGCGGCCTAAACCATCGAAGATTTCCCGGGCAGCCTTCAGGTCGGGCGGGGCCT
>JBBRMT010000310.1:0-4602 GCA_038230695.1 Chloroflexia bacterium | reverse complement strand
GGCTGCCATCGGTGGCAAGGTGAATGGCACGCACATCGTCATTGCCGGAGCCGCCCAGGTAGGCTGCATAAACGAGGTTGCCGTCGGGATCGAGCCTGGCAATGAAGCCGTCGTTGCTGCCATCATAGCCAGATGCAGCAGCAAGATTGGGCGGTAGCTGGGCCGCGCCGATCACCCCGACGACCCAGGCATTGCCATGCGAGTCAACTGCGATCGCCCGGCCGATGCCGCCGCCGTGTGTGATGTAGGTACGATAGACGATCGCCCCGCTACGGTTCAGCTTGGCAACGAACAGGCCAGCATTATCAAGCGGGGGCGCAGCTAGATTGACGGATATCTCGTCGCCACGACTGACTACCACGTAGCTGTTGCCCGCATCATCCAACGCTACTGCCTGGGCTTCATCGCTAACTGAATCTCCCAGGTAGGTAGCAAATGCCACAGCCGTATCGCTTGGAAAGCCGGGCGTAGTTTGCGACAACGGTTCGGCCACGGTCGCGCCCGCCGCTGCCAGCAGCAACAGGGCGCAACTCAGATAAATTAGCCTTCGTCGCATCCTCATGGCGTAACCCCCATATATCGCTGCCAGTAATATGCGATACCCAACCTCTGCGCTCTACCATCGTCCCGGATTATCGCCCGCTCGAAGTATTGCACTGTATGGATGATGTGGTCGCTGGCGGAAAGCTCAGGGAATTCTTCGCTGATCGGGTAGCCCAGCGTGATAAGGCCACCGTGCGCCTGCCAGTAAGCGCCGATGCTGCCACCAACCGTCTTGCCCGTCTCGCTGAAGATGCGGGCCGGGTAACTACCATACTCGTCGCTCTTGAACGGCTGCTGGTTGGGCGCACCATTGGGATAACGGGCGCGATATTCGATGCTACCCAGTTGGGCAACCTCCACATTGTAGGGCGGTGGGTTCTCAGGGTGCAGTTCCAGTTCGGCGTATTCGAAGTATTGCACCAGATACCAGCGGCCATCCAGCGGGCTGCGCTCACTAAAAGCATCACTGAGCGGATAGCCGAACTGAGCTAGCCCGCCATGCTCATCCCAGTAGGTATACAAGCTGCCGCTGACTGTGTGTCCGGTCTCGCTGAAGTAGTGGCTATACTGGCGGGGCGGGTCGCTGATGCGGGCCACGAACATATCAACCTCGACCGAGTCGCAGGCTTTGGCATCACAGACACCGATGTTTGTACCTTGCAAGGGATGTTTGGTGGGGAAGTCGCTCGACCAGGTGCGCCCCGCGATGTACACATCGCCATCGGCACCCAGGGCGATGGCGCGGCTGTCCTCTCCGCCGCTACCCCCTAGATAGGTAGAATATACGAAGGCCGAGGCATTGGGGTTCAACCTGGTGATGAAGGCATTGCCATAACCTGCTTCCTTACTGGAAGGTCGGCCACTGCGGTAATTTGGCTGCAATGCACGGTAAGTCGGAAAATCAGCGGACAAGGTTGAGCCGGTGACATAAGCATCTCCTTGCGCGTCTACAGCAATTGCGGTGTGGGACTCGCGGCCCTGCCCGCTTGCGCCATTACCATAAAATATGCCAACCGCGCCATCATCGTCGCTACCGCCCAGATAGGTAGAGTAAACCAGCCGCCCATTGCGGCTGAGTTTGGCAACGAAGACATCCTGTCCCCCGCCCGGTTTGGGTTGTATAACACCTGGCGTGGTGGGGAAATTGATTGACCCGGTGGTGCCTGCCACATATGCCGCACCTGCAGGGTCGAGCGCTACGCTGTAGGCAATATCATCGCCAGTGCCACCCAGGTAGGTTGCGTAGGTGAGTGCATTGCCCTGTGGGTTGAGCCGGACGATAAAGGCATCGTTGCCATTGGCTGGCAGATAGTCATAGTGCGGCTGTCCACCAGCAAACTCGCTCTGCACCGTGAACAACATCATAATAACGAGTACACATTTGCCTTCAATCGTGAACAATCGATATGTTGGGGTAGGGGCTCACTGATGTGCGCCCAGGCGATTATTGGGGTTAAGCCCATAGAGCTTGCAATGCTACTAAGGCTCAGGTGGTGAACAATAGGCCGCCATACATTGCTGCATGGCGGCGGTGACTAATCGTTGTTTTTGCTGGGCGTAATCGTAGAGCATCTCGTTCACTGCGGTTTCTTGGGTGTACTGGGCAAGCCAATCGGTGTTTTCTTCGATTGCCGCGAGGATTGTTCGCTTTGTCTCCTCGTTAATGTCCGCGGTGTTCACCGACTGGTGCAAGTCATCCATCTGCTCAATCACGGTTCGAGCCAGCTTCAGGTAGCGTTCCTTCCAGTCTGTCGCGCGGCCCTACCTTTCTTCGCATGATGCGACTCATCTGGTTCTCCACCTGCTCCATATCGAGTAGTTGGTTAGTGGGTGGTTCGTCCGCAAAGTCCACCATCTCCACGCTGTTGAACAACCGGTGGCTACCCTCTGCGGCATCAAGGTTATGTTTGAATGTGGCAACGGTGCTGTACAATCCTTTGTGTAGGCTATACAACACGTAGCCGGGGGCATCCTTCTCGCCGGTGACGAAGAACACCAGGCGCACGAACTGGCCGGCCAGTACCGGGGTAAGCTGTAGGACGTGGCCCCAGCAGTCGACCGCCCCGCTATTGTAAACCAGGCGTATTGCTTCTACAACGCCGGCCACTGGCTCTGGCTGCGGTTCTGCGGCTTGCTCTGTCCAGTATCTGCTTGCCAACTGCGGCTTGAAGTCGGCAAACTCGCCGGGACTGCGATAACCCAGGCTGGAGTGTGGGCGATCATTGTTGTAGTAGTTAATCCAGTTGGTTAGGCCATCGAGCGCAGCGGGCATGGTTTCGGGGCGTTCCTCACGGAAGTATTCACTCTCAAGCCGCCAGTGCCAGTTCTCTAGCCTACCATTGCGCCATGGTTGTGCCGGTGGGATGAAGATAAGCCTGGCGTTGATGCTGAGGACGGTGCGCGCGGCCAGGGGGAGCCTCCCGCTGCGAGTTGGCACGATACCGACACCGTTATCGCTATAGAGGAACTTCATACCGTCGGTACCTAGCTGGGTATGCGCCAGGTTGATCGCCTGCGCCCACGTCGCGCTAGACACCCCTACGCCGTTGTCCTCGCCCGGTTTAGGATATTGCATCTTCCAGGCGGGGATCGCGGCACTGAGTCGGGTGTAACGGTCTTGGATGGTGGCAAGATAGAGACGCTCGGCACGTACCTGCCATGGCCCCCACGTGTCAATTGTGAACGTGCCTGGCTCGATCGGGTGTTGGTCAGGGAAGATGCGCTGATCGTGTGGGCCAATCGGCTTGTGGGCCAGCCCCCACCGGCGAATGAGAAGCGCAATAGTACCTGGCGATGGCACAAGCCCGGTTGGCACACCGTACTTGTCGGGGTTACGGTTCATTAGGTGGTGTAGCATCATCGGCCCTGAGACGGGGTTAAGCTCCCTGGCCGCCCGCACCTTGTCTTCGATTTCCTTGTAGATGCTGGGTCTGCCGGGGTTGCCGGTTCGTTTGTCGGTGCCGTCCGCGATATTGGCGCGAACTTCGTAGACGGTGGTACGTGAACAACTGAGTTCCCGCGCTATTGTGGTGGGCGACTGTCCGGCATTGAGCCGCTGGGCTATATCGAGCCGCAGGGCGATTACATCAGCGGTCTTCATCGTTGTCAACCTCGTCGGTTATGACCTCGGCCCGCTGCTCCATCAACCTCTCTCTGTAACTGTACGCGACTGAGCCGAGCACGTACAATACATCATCGTCGGTTAGGTCGAAAGACTTACAGATGTCACCGATTAGCAACACAGCGTCGAGTTCCAGTTCGGGCCAGTCGTCAATCGCCTCACTCTGCAGTTGTAGTGTAACTGAACGCAGACGGCGGGCGGCCCAGCTAGTACCCCCCCCCCGCCGCATTTTTGGGTACTGCTGTTACAAGTTGTGCCATAACTATACCCTCCTTGATAAAGTAGAAGGGGCTTGGAGCCAGCGAGGTTTCCGGCCCGCGCCCCTGCCGGTTGTGTGAACCGAAGGCGGCCAGCGTTCACGCGCTCCAACCAGTCGGTAAGGGTATTGTACACGATGCGCTTTGCTCTTGTCAATCACTGGGCCTGTGCAATTATATCGTGAACAATCTAATATTCCATAACGTTCGTGGTGTAGAAAAAAGTAGAAGGGGAAGGTGGAGCAGGAAACGGCACCGCGCCCCTGTCGGTTGTGGTCAAGGTGGCGAGGAGGTGAACAATAGTTTCTATAAGCCTTAGTAGCATTGCAAGCTCTGTGGGCTGAACCCCCAGACCCCCAGGGCGCACATCAGTGCGCCCCTACCCCAACATCCTGAACACTGCTACTGTTCAAGTTATTATTACACAGCTCACGCCGCACATGGTGAACAGGTCTTTGATGATTACTGGATGAACTATCTAACAAACGATATGGCACGGACTATAGACTCATCGGTGCCATATCGGAACATCAAAGGCTATCTCGCCTGGCGCAGCCGCGGCTCAATCCCAATCCCATTATCGAGGTTGGAAGTGGGTTCGACCTTGACACCTCGTCCTACCATATGGTACGATTCCCTTTGTAAGCTAATATTACAAGGAGGGATGCAACGATGCGCCTT
>JBBRMT010000309.1:0-4621 GCA_038230695.1 Chloroflexia bacterium | reverse complement strand
TTGATCCTGACCGACAAATATATTGCCCTGGGAGTCTACACCGATACCCTGCGGGTGGCTGAAAGGCGCGCTACCAGCGCTGGGGATAACCAGGGTCGGGTCTTGCCGATTTACGCTGCTGCTGCCAGCCGAGGTACCAGGGGGGGAGGGTTGGGACTAGCGGCGCTGATAGCAGGAAGGTCGGGAAGCTGGCTGGGTTGCCAGATGCTGGGGTCGGGCCGGAAGGCATAGCTGGGGATCAGCACGCTGCTAGTTGGCCCTGATGGGTATGACCAGTAGAGCTTGAGTGAACCGAAGTCCGGCTGCCAGTGCCCGTGATAGCCATACTATAGGTACCACTACTGGAAAATTCGCCCATGTTTAGCACTGTGCAGATGAGACTGGGTCGCGCCATTATGGGCGCAAGATTGCTTGCCATCCCCTCGGCTTTCTCACCCCATTTGCGGGTGGGCCATTGCCGCTGGTAATTGCGATGATGGCAATCCCCCAGTTCTTCGGGGATATGCTAAGGACGGTGCATATGATCAACGAGGTCAGCCTACGCCAGAGCCTCATTCCCAATCGGCTGCTGGGACGAGCGGGCGCGGGCAGCAACTTTCTGGTGGGCGGGGTTGCCCCCTTCGGCGCAATCGCTGCGGGCATCCTCGGTCAATTGCTCACCGCCCGCTACGCCCTGTTGATTGCGGTCATCGGGATGGCGCTGGCTACCCTGTGGCTGGTGTATTCGCCGTTGCCGGGGCTGCGGGAAGTGCCTTGCGCAGATTTGACGTAAGTTCAAATCGTTCTTACGCTACCAGATGTAGTGGGGCTTAATTTCTTATTCGCTACCGGAGCGGATTGCGTCCTATGGGTCGAAGTCCTGTCCGCTTATGTAGCTATCGCTAAGGACAACAGTTTAACCAAGTAGCCCATTTGGGAAAATAGCAAAAACAGGCAGTGCTAGGCTGAACCCCAAAGCGACCACGCTGATTCTTACAACACCTGCGGGATCCTTGCTGCGCTTATGTATTAGCAAAGCTACAGTGCCGAGAATAAATCCCAGGGTACCTGCATAGATGGAAAAACTATTGAGTGAGATAAAGGACAAGGAAGTCAGACCCCCATTATGCGAGAGAAACCAGCTAATAATTGCGAGAGCAGAACATACTACGCCACATATGGACAGGATCTTTATGCCATCCCACATTGAGAGTTTCTGCTCAGATGAAGGACTGGTTTTCAACTTCTCTTTATTTCCTTTGTCCATGGAGTTCTCTTAACCTTATTTAATCAATGGTGCTAGTACACATCTTGGGCATAAGTTCGGGCCGAATGAGGCTGATGCAATCCTTCGTCCGCGCACTTTTGTACCTAGTATAGTGCCTGCCTAGCACCATCGATTATTTAGCGGGTAGGGAAGTGGCTTTAGAAGTTGCCACCACCAGTATTCTGATGACAACTATTGTAATGTTGGCACTCATCGTCAAGAAAGTGCCAGGTATGCCACCAATCTGTTCCTCTGCATCGCCGACATCCTTCAACGGACCCCCCATTGCCATAAATGGCATATTTGCAAGCCAGGCATTGAATACGACAGCTTCTGCAGGGTTTGGACTCCAGATGCCACTATAGCCAGTGCTTCTGTTCATAAACCACCAGTTGCCCCCGGAATCCACACCTATCGCTATCCCAGCAGGGCCGGTGTTCTGTATGATGTAATCTGCTATGTCCGTAAGGGTATTAGCCATTACAGCATTAGCCATACCATCTATTGTATTCCCAGTAGCTACCGCTGCCTCAGCCCATCCCAGGACTTTCTCCGCAAGAGCTGTGAATCCTTCCCCAAACAATCGGGCATGGGCAATCAACGCATCCTTCCCTGCTCCAATTCCTAGTTCCTTTGCAATAAATTCTAGTGCCCCACGCATTCCAGTGACCTTCGCAGCTGCCTCTAGGAAGATCATAGCCAGAGTGTAAGCAGCGTCTTTGGATAGGTAAAGGGTATGCCCATCCGGATCTGTGTACCTAACTGGATTGTTCAGCACATAGCTGTAGCGGTTCAGCGCCTGTGGGTTCAGCGGTCCGAACGGGGTCTTCGCCTTCTGCTTGTCCTGGCTACTTAGTTGGAAGTAGAAGCCTTTCTGGGCGGTGAACTGGTTCTCCTGATTAACAGCAAGAGCCATGCCATCCTCATGGTAGTCGGTGGTCAGCCCCTTCATCGAGGTGTTCTTGGCCACGCCGATTGTACCGAGCGCCCCGCCCGCGCCCATCGCCATGCCGGGAACGATGGTGTCGGCGGAGATGAAGCGTTTGAGCGCAGGATCATAGTAGCGAGAGTTGTAATATAGCAGCCCGCTAGTGTCCGAGTACTGGCCGGTGTGGGAGAGCTTAGTCTGGCCGATGGGGGCGGAGCGTAGCTGTCCCCAAGGGTTGAATAGCTGGATGCCTAGATAGTAGCCGCCAGCGTCAGTGGTACCGGCAATACTGCCGAGTTGATCGTGATGGAGATAGACAACCGTATTGGTTCCAGTGGTGATGGTGCGCTGGGCCACTACCTCGCCGCCGAAATTGTAGAGTAGCCGGGTAGCGGTGGTCGTTCCGGAGCTATCCAGCTCCTCCATCCCACCGATGTAGGAGGTGGTGGTGCCGCTCACCGTGCGGCTGACCCTCGCGTTCTCGGCATCGTAGGTGTATCGCTCGACCACTCCAGTGGTGGTGATGGTGGTGGGCTGATTGTCAACGTTCCATGCATAGCTCCGGTAGCTGCACAATCCTGACCTGCGCCGCAGCAAGGGCGGTGCGTCGTACCTGCTGGCCGGTGGTCTGGCGCGGCACGTGGTCAAGTGCGACGTTGCCTCGATGTACCCCTCGATAATGACCCAGGATAACATTGGCCCAAAGTACGACCACCTCGGCGTACTCGTCGCACTGGTCGGGCGAATGCTGGAGCTGCGGCTAGGCCATAAGCAGGCAGGCCGCATAGCTACCGCCGGGTCAGCGGCGGCCAGCCAGTTTCAGGCGCTATCAGCAGGGATGAAGCTGGTAATCGTCAGCGCATATAGGTACATGGCAGCGGGCAGGATGGCGCTGCTGGCCGACGTTGATGCTGCTGACGCGCTGACCAGGCGTAGCTCGGTCATTCTCGACCAGGTAATCGCCGAGCTGAAGAGCCGGGGGTGGCGCTCCTGGAAGCAGACATCGACGGCGTGTACTTCGCGGTGCCAAGTAGTTTTACTGAAGCGGACGAGCGACGGCTGGTGGCTGAGGCGGCGGCAACCTTGCCGGTGGGCATCAAGCTGGAGTACGAGGGCAGATACCAGGCGATGCTCAGTCACGAAATTAAGAATTATGCGCTGCTCACATATGACGGCAAGCTGATAGTACATGGATCGGGGCTGCGGAATTCGCAAAGCCCGCCGTTTGCCGCCCGCTTCCTCACTGAAGCCCTCGCGCACCTCCTGCGCGATGATATCGCCTCGGTGGTGGGTCTGTATCTTACGACGGTGCGGGCGCTACGGCAGCGCAAGTACCCGCTTACCGATGTGGCCACCAGCACCCGCCTGACCAAATCTTCAGGGGATTACCAGCGATCACGGTCCAGGCTGCACGAGGGGCAATACGAGGCGCTACTCGATGCGGGAAGGACGCATTGGGAGGTGGGCGAGAACGTGAGGTATTACAAGGCGAAGGGCGGGCGTTACGTCTGGCTGCCATATGAACCAGACGAGATTGACGATGCCCAGGCTGGCGATAATGGGGTAGCGCCGCCACCGGGCGCGGCCAGGCGGGTGGGCGACAGGCGGGATTACGACATCAAGCACTACCTCCATCTGCTTGACACTTCATACCTATCGCGGCTGCGTAAGCCCTTCCGCGAAGAGGATTTCGAGCGGCTATTCAGTGATAAAGCACAGGGGCTACTACTCGACCGGTGGCTCACTACCATCCATCACCGCTGGATTGAGGCATCTGGCCGCGAATGGAGCGGGCTGGGTTGATGCTAGAGCGGCTAGCCGTCATCTTCCTCCACAATCCATGGGAAGGGCTGAACCTGCCTTGTCCATGCTACTTGAGCGGCTGGTCGAAAACCTGCACCCGATTGTTGTTGCGGTCGGCAATGTAGAGACGACCTGCTGCGTCAGTTGCCAGGCCCGAGGGGTTCAGGAACAGGCCAGGGTCGGTGCCAGGTCCGCCCAGCAGGCTAATGCTGCCAGATGTGGTATTCAATATATGAACAACCTGAGTATTAGCATCACTGAGATAGACGAAGTTCTTGTAGCTTGCCATACGCAGGCTAGCATTGCCACCGATGTTCGGCAGCTTCCACTCGGTCACATACTTACCGGCAGCGCTATACTCGATGATGCGCTGGTTCAAGTCAACGGTGTAGATGTTGCCATCGTCGGTGATGGTGACATCCACTGGCTGGTAGGTGCGGTGCGGATCCAGCTTGCCCGTGATGTTGGGGAAGTCCTTGCCGCCACCAATCTCGCGCACCAGCTTATCCTGCGGATCAATCTCCAGGATATTGCTGCCGCCGGTGTTAGCAATGTATAGGTTGCCCCCTTGGTCTACGGTGATACCATTGGGGCCGTAGGTGGCGAACTTGTTGCCCAGGTTGCGGTGACCGAGCAACTTGCCG
>JBBRMT010000308.1:0-4624 GCA_038230695.1 Chloroflexia bacterium | reverse complement strand
GAGGGCCGCACCGCAGTTGGTGCAGTGCAACTCATCCCAGGGATTGGCGGTGCCGCAGTTCGAGCAGGTAACAGTTTCGGGCGCGACCGGGGCAGCGACGATGGCCGCGTCAGCAGCCGCGATTCCCACTTCTGGTTTGGCGCTATCAACGACAGCAGTAGTGGCCGCCACATTGGTGAGCGGGGCAACCGCCTTCGGTTCGTCGGGAGGCGTAACCTTGACTAGCGTATCACCCTCCATATCAGCGGGTAGCACGGCAGGCTTACGCAGGAACTGGTACGCGCCCCAGGCCACGCCAAACACAATCAGAACGAGCGCAATCGTCACCGGCCACGAGCCGAGCGGAGCCTTATCGGGGCTGTAGTCCACTGCAGCGGCGGGGGTGGGCGCAGCGGGGGTAAGCGGGCCAGGAGTAAGGTCGGTGAGAGGCACGACATCGCTGGGGTTGTCGGTGGGAACGACCCCGGTTAGCAGGTTGCCGGGCAGGTTGGGGTTGCGGGTTGGGGTGGTCGGCTTCTGGTTGGTGGTTGGGGTAACTAGCGCGGTTGTGGTTGTGGCTGCGCCCGTTGTGGTAAGCGGAGTGGTCGCCGTTAGAGTCGTCGCCTTAGTCGCGGTAACAGGCGCGGCAGTGGTAATCACCGCTGTGCTGGTGATGGTACGGGTCTGGGCGGCGGCGGGAGTTAGGCCGAGGGCAACCGCTAGCAACGCGCCGAACAGCATGGCCACGGTGAGCAATCCAGACTTCCAGGCTTGCCGGGTGGGCAAGTTCATACTTTCTCTCCTCCTCTAATGCGTGGGTAAATCAGCAGGCTGTCACGCGCCCTGGTTGGGGTGGGTGTTCGTGGGCTATTATACTATACGGCAAGGCTGAAGCGCAATTGCACCCGCCCCACGCGCACAATGTCGCCATTGTGCAGGGTGTAGGCAACGTTGGGGCGCAGGCGGGTTTCGTTGATGTAGGTGCCGTTTTCGCTACCCAGGTCAACAATGCTGTACGCGCCATCTTCGCGGCGAACCTCGGCGTGCTGGCGGGAGACGTAGGCGCGGGGGTCCATATAGGTAAGGTCGAGGTCGGGATAGATGTTGCGACTGGGGCTGCGCCGCCCCAGGGTGAAACGCTGCATCGTAGCGGGCAGGGTCTGCTCGAACATCACCGCGCCGCCGCTGCCCAGCACGATAAGGCGGGCGGATACATCGCCAGCCAGGGTCAGGCCGCACGAGCCGCAGAAGCGGGCATCGGGCTTGTTGCTATGCCCACAGCGGGGGCAGACGCGCATCGCAGGCGGGGCAAAGGGGATATGCTCCGCTGGCGGCTGGGTTGAAGGGGTCGGGTTGATAAACACCGACTGCGCGGGCGCGGCGGGCGGGTTGATGAACACAGATTGGCCCGCTGGCTGGCTGAATGGTGGAGCGGGTTTGCTGCTCGGCGCGGCGCTGGCCTGCTGCGGCGGCAGAAATACCGATTGCTGCGATGGAGCGGCTGGCTCGGTGAGCGGGCGATACGGCGACTGCGGCGCGACTTCGGAGGCGGGTCGGTTAGAGGGTGTGGGCGGCGAGGTGGGGGTAACAAATGGCTTACCCAACGCCTTACGTAGCTCGTCGCTGAACTCGGCGGCAGTTGCAGGCCGCTTGTCCATGTTCCGATCCATCGCTCGAATCAGTAGCCGAATGGTCGGTAGCGAGATGCGCGGGTTGAGCGCCTTAAGGCTGGCCTGAGTGGGAGTAGTGGCGGGGATGGGCGGCTTGCCGGTGAGCAGATGCACCAGGGTGGAGGCCAGTGAATAGATGTCGGATCGGGCATCGGTCTGCCCCTTGCCGAACTGCTCGTAGGGAGCGTAGGCGGCAGTACCCATCGCCACAGTGTCGTGCCGCTGGGTCGCGCCCTTATAGGTGCGGGCAATGCCGAAATCAATCAGCTTGACCTGACCGCTGGGCATAATCATAATGTTGGCGGGCTTGATGTCGCGGAAGATAATGGGCGGATTCTGGGTGTGCAAATATTGCAGCACGTCGGACACCTGGATGGCGTAGCCGAGCGCCTCCGCTTCGGGCATCGGCTTACCGTCGAGCCGCTCCAGCTTTTTCTCCAGGCTCTCACCAGGGATTAGCTCCATCACCAGATAGTGGCGCTCACCCTCCACGAAATAGTCGGTGACGCGGGGCAGGTTGGGGTTATTGAGGGTACTGAGCAGGTCGGCCTCACGCTGGAAGAAGACCAGGTTCTGGCGGGCATCTTCAGGGTCGTCGGTATCGGTCCGCATCTCCTTGACCGCTACGCGCAGCCCGCCGCCGCCTGCAGATGCGACTGTCGCAGGGGTCTGGGTATCGTCGGTGAGATAGACTGCGCCCATCCCGCCGCCGCCGATTACCTTGATTACCTTGTAGCGCCGCTTCAAAACGGTGCCAGGTTGCAGAAACTCGTACATGGACGCTCCGCTGTGGCCCCTCTCCCCGACCCTCTCCCCCGGTGGGGAGAGGGAGACGTTCGGAGGGTAAATAGTTCGGGTTTATGTCTAGTGCGATTATACCACATTGGGGCAAGGGGGGATTAGAGTTGCCAACTCCTAACGTTGACACCGACAGGGGGAACGATTATACTAAACCCACAGCCTATGCGGGCCTGCGCGAACGGGCGTGGGCCAAAGATGCGCCCGATGGTGTGCGCTTAACCTTACAGGTGGGTATAGACGATGACCAGTCCAGCGCGGCGGCCTGCCGCCCAGCCTTCCGTTGCCCGCAAGGATGCGAGCGATGGCAAACCGCAACCGATCCTCCGTGCTACTAACCAGCAGGCCGAGCGCGAGCAGGTGCGAACCATCCGCAACCAGATCGTCGCGGTTGCTGCGCCCGCTGCCCGCGAGGCCGCCGCGCCGATCCGCGCTATGGCCCGCATCGTGCGCGAGGTAGAGGCTGAGTGTCGTAGGCTAGGCATCAGCGAGGCGGCTATCTTCAGCGAGGTGCAGAACCGCTCGATTGGCGATGTGGACGTGCGCTTTATCCGCGAACGCGAACCAGGGGCCGCAGCGGGCAGCGCGGGCGACTTCAGCACCATCGGTGAGGATATAGGCATCATCCTGCCAGGTGAAGAGATCAACGGTCACATCAGCGATGGCGCAACCTACTTGTACCTGCGCGAGATGATGACCAACTTCGAGCGGCAACTGCTGCGCGAGTACCATTTCGACCTTCGCATATACGATGTCTACGGGGTGGGCAACCCGCTGCTGCGCGATATGTTGGCCGAAACCTACCGCCGCCGTTATGGGTTGCCCCTAAACTGGCAGAACACCTTCGCCTCGATCGGGGCGTTGAATGGCCTCGATGCTTCAATCCGCACCCTGACCATGTATTACCGAGACAAGTACAAGGAGCAACCGGCGTTCTGCTTCCCCGCGCCTGGCTTCGCAGTAGTGCTATGGCAGGCCCAGGCCAGCAACGCCGAGGTTATCAACTACCAGACCACCGAGCAGGACGGCTTCAAGCTGACCGCTGCAAGTTTGCAGCAGTTGCTAATCGAACATCCCAACCTGCGGCTCATCTACCTCACCATCAGCAACAACCCCACCGCATTTTCCTACGATGCCGATGAACTACGCGCTCTCTGGCAGGTAATCGCCGACGATGGCCGCGAACTTACCGTGCTGGCCGATACCGCTTATGTTGGCACCGGCGACCCCGCGGCAGATCGGTCGCGGATGCTAGCTTTCCTCGATGCGCCCGGCGACATTATCAACAAGACTATCTTCTGCAACAGCTTCAGCAAAATCTATGGGCTGACCGGCGACCGTATGGGCTGGACCAGCACTACCAGCGACCACCTGGCCGCCATCATCCAGAACGCATGGAACAACTCCCTGGCGGGGCTGCCCGCCGAGTGGCAACTTCGCTTCATGGCCTACGCCCAACTGTTCAACGAGCGACCCGAAATCCCCGACAAGATCCGCCGCCTTTACCACTATCGCCGTGAACGACTGCGCCTGGAACTCGAACAGGTCAACGCTATCCACCATGTATTCGATACAGTGGGTGTAGATGATGACACCACCATTTACAACTGGAGCAAGCTGGCTGAGGGCGAGGATTCCTTCACCCTGCTACAGAAGACGGGCATTGCCGGGGTCTCCGGCAGCAGCTTCGGCTACGATGACCGCTATCTACGGATGTCGGTTGGCTTTCGCGCAGCGGACTAAAGCTAGAATTGGAGTTTGCGGTTGAACCAGCGTCGCACTCGCACCCTTGCCATTCTATTCTTTCTCCTCATCCTTACCATAACCCTGATACCTGCAGGCGCATCAAGCAACGCGGCTGGCAACCTTGCGCCGAGCGCGTCGCCACCCCCTGTGGTCAAAAGCCGCCCGCTACCCGATACTGCTACCCCCACCGTCATTGCTAACACCTTCACGCCAGCCGCTACTGATACGCCTGCGGGCAGCGACACACCTGCCGTTAGCGACAAGCCCACCGCAACCGCAACTGCTATTCCGGTCGTCTCGACCCCCGCTAATCCGGCGCTGGCGACGGCTACCCCTTTCCCGCTTCCAACACCCATCAACCAGCGGCCACTTGCCTTGCAGCCCAACTTCACCTTCACCCAGACCGGCCACACTGTTACCGGCGAGTTCCT
>JBBRMT010000307.1:0-4638 GCA_038230695.1 Chloroflexia bacterium | reverse complement strand
GAGGCGCAGGGTGGGCGGGTGCTGTACGGCAACACCGATGAAGGTGAGCCGATCCCTTATCAGGCTCTGGTTGGGGCGCTACGGGCGGCGGCTCCATTGCTAGCGCCACCGGCAGTGGAGCGCGATACCCTCCGCGCCATCCTGCCGCTATTGCCTGAACTGGCAGTTCGCTTGCAACTCACAGCCTTGCCTCATATCGAGTCGGAGCGCGCGCGCGATCGCCTCTATCGTGGCCTGGCCGACTGCCTCATCCAACTGGCTCAGGCTCGCCCGCTGCTGCTCGTCCTCGAAGACCTGCACTGGGCGGGGGCAACTACGATTCGCTTGCTTGACTTTCTCGCCCATCGCATCGCCAATCAGCCACTGCTAGTGGTTGCCACCTACCGTGAGGAGGATGCGACTCGCCGCCACCCCTTGCGCGAACTTCGCCTCCAGCTGATGCAGGAAGGACAGAGTACCCATATTGCCCTCGGCCCGCTGCTACTGGACGATGTGGCCCAGCTTATCCGCCACTCCACGATCGTGGGAGGTGAGCCAGAGACAATCACGCAACAACTGTACGCCGCGAGTGAAGGCAACGCCTTCTTCCTCAGTGAACTTATCGCCAACTATGGCGAAGCTGAAGGTGAAACTAAAGACCAGCAACTGCCGCAGGGAGTGCGCAGTGTCATTGCCCAGCGTATCAATCGCCTACCCGCCAACACCCGCCTACTGGCCGAGGTCGCAAGTGTGGCAGGTGCAACCTTCGACCTTGAGGTAGTGCGTGAAGTGGCGGGCTGGAGCGAACACCCGACTTTCGCGGCGCTCAACCAGTTGCTCGACCGCAGCATTGTGCGTGATATGGGTGGGCGCGGTAGAGACTACGCCTTTGCCCACCATCTAATTCAGGAGACCATATATCAGGGCATTGATGCAGGGACGCGCACCAGGCGGCACCGGCTGCTGGCTCTGGTGCTGGGGGAACTATATCCCCAGCGTGCGGAGATGGCCGCCCAGCTTGCCCGCCACTTCGACCTGGGCGCGGACCCGCAGAACGCCACGCCGTACTATCTCACTGCTGCTCGTCATGCCGCTGCCCTCTACGCTTATGATGAGGCGCTAGCAGCAGCCACCCGCGCCGCTGAACTGGCGGACGAGCCTGGTACCCGCTTCGACGCGCTGGCTGAGTCTGAAAGCATCTACCAGCGGCGCGGTGACCGCCTGGAACAGCTAGCCACTCTGGCGCTGATGAATACGATTGCTGAGGAACTTGGGGATAACGACCGGGCTTGCGAGACGCTGCGCCGCCGCATCGAGATGCACAGCGTGCTGGGCGAACGGCAGCAGCAGGGGCAGCTAATCAGCGAACTAGCCGCCAGCGCTGAGGCCGCCAACCGCCGCTGGCAGGCGCTTACGCTTCAGCTACGTGCTACTTACCTGTTCCAACTGGGCCGCTATGACGAGGCAAGGATGATTGGGGAGCAAGCCAGCCAGTTTTATCAGGAGTTGGGTGACTATGCTGCCCAGATCGAGTGCTGGTGCTTGCTTGCTGAATGTGCCGCAATTCAGGGTCAGTTTGGTCTGGCGCAAGGGCTAATCGAGCAGGCCCGCACTCTCCCTGCTGCTGACGATCAGCATTTGCTGGTTCAAATATTGCGAACCAGCGCAACTGCTGCCGCTCGCTATGGAGATGCCCGCGCCACTTACCAGCTTAGTATTCAGCATCTTGAACTCTGCCGTGCGATGCAGGATTACGAGGGTGAGGCTGATGCTAGCAGCCTGGCCGCCCGCATGGCGATGCAGCTAATGCAAGTGCCGGAAGCATCCGCCCATCTCGAACGTGCGGCGGCGCTTTATGATCGGCTGGGTAAGCGGGCCGGGCAGGCAGGTGTGCTGGGGCGGCGCGCCTTGCTCCTCTTTCGCCTGGGTAACTATGCCGAGTGCATGGCTACTCTGAAACAGTCGCGGGGCATATACGAGCAGCTTGCCGACCTTCGGGGTCTGGTAAATAACGAGATCAGCCTTGCTTCGGTTGCCAATGACAATCACGATTATCATATCGCTAAGGCTGCAGCACAGTACGCGCTCCAACTTAGTAGGCAAATGCAGAGTCCCTCTTTTGAGGCCGATATATATGACTGTCTGGGCCGCGCCGAATTGGGACTGGGCAATCTGGGCGCTGCAGTGGAACACCTGGAGGCAGCCCTGGCGCTGAAGCGTACTATACAATTGCCCAACAGCGATGACTCATACGAAAATACTTGCTACCTCGGCATTGCCCACCTGTGCGCGGGCAACCTTGCTACCGCGCAGCAAGTGGCGAATGCTGCTCTGACGATGTGCCAGACATACCCGCAGCAAATCTCCAAACCCCAGTTCGTCTATTGGGTGCTGGCCTGCCTGGCCCAGGCGCAGGGCAATACAACCCAGGCGCAGGAGTATCTTACTCAGGCATATGCACACTTTGAGCGTTGGCTTGCTGATTGCGAAGAAAAGCTAGCCGGGGTGTTCGATCCCCGCTGGCGCAGTTTCTATCGCAGCTTGTCGCTCCACCGCGATATGCTCACCGCCTACGAACGTGGCGAGTGGCCCGCCTACACCACCCTCCGACCTGCCAGTTCCCTCCTTCTCAGCCAACCAACCTCTAGCCAGTAGCTACTATAATATGGGAGAGTTTTGCGAGACTGCACCACTATAATCCTCCTTGTCCTCGTCATCGCTGGTGAGGACAAGGAGGATTGATATTATGGGGCGGGTCGAGCATCTCTTCATTGTTCGCGTCTGGCAGGAGCAGGGCGCTGATCAAGAGGGAGGGCAGTGGCGTGGCGTGGTGGAGCATCTCCCCTCCGGCCAGCGCCGCTACTTCACTTCCCACAGCGACCTCACCGCCTTCATCGTTCAGTGTCAGCTTGCTCCACCCTCAGCCTCATCCCCATCATCCTCCGACGAAAGCGGCGAGTCGAAGCCCGCCGCTCCCACCCATCCTTGACAGTTCGGTTAAAAGAAAGGAACAGTACCATGAAACTCAACCGTCTACCTGCCCTCGCCGCCTTCGCTGTGGCGGTCATGCTTATCGTCGGTCAGTTCGTCAGCGGGGCCAAGGCTGCGCCCCCCGTTCACTTCCAGGCTAGCGGCATTACCACCAGGGTTAATGCTGTTGCTGCCCCCTCCAGCAAGGATGCCAACCCGGCCAGCCCTGCACCTGTTGGCGGCCAGCCTGCTACCAGAGGTGGCAAGTCCGGCGCAGCCAGGCCCAGCGCCCAGTCACCTATGTACATCACCGTGCAAGGGCGGCTCACTGATGCCTCCGGCAATCCCATAACGGTAGCCACTAACGTCACCTTCAACCTCTACTTCTATCTCAGCGGCGGCACAGCCTGGTTCACGGAGAACGCTACCGTCACCCCCGACAGCAACGGGCTGTTCACCTACCAACTGGGTACCAACACGCCGATTAACAGCATTAACGACTATAACTTTAATTACCCCAACTTCCTGGGTATCACCGTGGGTAGCGATGCGGAGATGACCCCGCGCTTCCAGATGAATGCCAGCCCCTACGCGATGAGCATCGCCCCCGGCGCTCTTACCGAGGGTGCGGTTAGTAGTTACGGCGTGCTTGAGGCAACCAACGACGATACCAGTCACACGTACGCTCCTGGGCTGCAAGGGCAAGGCACGATCGGCGTTTCGGGGCAGGCTCGTTCCAGCCTTAACGGCAACAGCTTTGGCGGCGATTTCTCCAACACCAATAACGACCCCGCCAGTAAGCAGTACGGCGCTTACGCCTATGCCTATAACGGCGAGGGTCTGCACGGCTACTCTCTGGGTGGCAGCGCCCTGCAGCAGAGCGCCGGGGTCGTGGGCGAGAGTACCGACGCTAACGGGGTTGGCGGGGTCTTCACTGGCACTAACGGGGTCAGTGGCTTTGCCACCAACATCAGTGGCTTCGGCGGTGTCTTCAACGGCACCAACGGATCAGCCAGTTATGCGAATGGCGGGGTGGGCGGCTATTTCTATAGCACTGGCAGCGACAGCAGCGGCATCCTTGCCCTCGGTGGTGGGGCCGCAGGCTTGCCTGGCAGCGGTATCGGGCTGGTGGTGGATGGACACAACACTGCTGGCACTTCCTACGCCATTTACTCCTCCTCGCCCTCCGGTGACAGCAACTTCACTCTCGACGGCCAGGCTCACATTCACGGCAGCAACGTCAGCGCCGCTAGCTATGAGATGGAAGTCATGTACGACGGCGCTACCCCCGCGCAGATCGGCGCTGTGCTGGTTGCCGATGGCAGCATCAGCCAGGCGGATGGCACGACCGTCGTTGGCGTAGTCAAGGCAAATGCGGATAATGCCGACCTAGCGCTTGGCGTGTTGAGCAAGCGGCTGACGGTAGAGAAGCAGGGCCAGGCCGAACGCACCGGCATAGATAGCGCGGCCAGCGCAATCCAGCCCGGCGACCACGCCTACGTTACCGTTCTCGGCGCAGTGCAGATGAAGGTGGGCAAGGCCAGCGTTGGCACCCGCCTCGGCTTCGCCAGCGATGGCAGTATCACCGCAGCGGCTAAAGGCGACGACGGCATCGGCAAGGTCATCAGCGCCCCTGACGCGAACGGCATGGCGACCGTGTTCGTCAACTTCAAGTAGGCGGGCTTCATT
>JBBRMT010000306.1:0-4650 GCA_038230695.1 Chloroflexia bacterium | reverse complement strand
GTGCAAGTGTGGGTAAGCGAACGCAACGCCGCAAAGGCGACGATAAACTGGCAATTCGGGGTGGGTGAGGCTCGGCAGAAGCTGCGTCGTCTTTACCCATCAATATCTAACTGTTGACGTACTAGTGCAATGTGCTTTGGACCAGAGCGCAGTGTCACTCGGTCCGAGGCAGCAATAATGCTTAATGCCGCAGCAGGATATCCGAACCACATTCCTGTGCAGCCTAGCTTCCAGGATGTGCCACCTGATTACTTCGCCTACGGAGCGATTGAAAGCCTGTACCATATGGCTATAATCAGCGGTTCACCTTGCCCTTATCAGGCTGGCGCTTGCTTCTCACCCAGTCGTCCGATGCTACGCGGCGAGGTAAGTAAGCTGCTTCATTATGCCACCGAAAGCAAACCCTAGCTGTTCACTCTAGTAGAAAGAGCAGGCCAAAGTAGCGTGATAATGAATATTAGCAAAGCGCATAACCCTAAACTCCCTGCCTATCAGGGTCAGCGCCTCATTAGGTTTGCTTTCATCGTACTGGCGATAATTAGCTGTGGCTTCCTATCTAGCTGTGTAGGATCCGAGTCGGTCTGTAGCAGCGATCCTAATACTACTATTAATTTCAAGGACCTGGTTATGCGTAGCATATCCATGACCTCGCCTAACGAGGGTTGGGCGGTTGGCACCACAAATGACCGTGCATACCTAAACGTTCCCATTCACTATAAGGATGGTAAGTGGACACCGTGGCCTTCAATACATGGCACCAGCCTGTTCAATATACAAATGGTGTCGGCTGACGAGGGCTGGGCGGTAGGAATGGACGAACGTATCACTCATTACAAGTCCGGTTGTTGGGGGCTGGAGCATAGCGTGTTTAGTGTTGACAGCCCCGCTCCGTCTATAGATGGCATTTTTATGCTGTCCAGCGATGAAGGTTGGGCAGCAGGCAGCAAGATCTTCCATTACCAGAATGGAAGCTGGTCGCAAGTAGAAAGCCCTGCACGCGGTGAAAGTATCTATATGGTTTCAAGTGATGAGGGCTGGGTGGCCGGGGATTATATTTTCCACTACAAAGATGGAAAGTGGAACATAGAAAGCGGGCTGCAAAAGGATGGGCTTAATAGCGTATACATGACATCCAAGGACGAAGGCTGGGCAGTGGGTAGCGGCAGTGAGCTTACTGTCGCATCATATACAAGCACCATCCTTCACTACTACAATGGCACCTGGAATGTGGTAGCTTCCCCCACAGCAGAGCCGCTGAACCGCGTGCAGATGGTGTCGGCAGACGAAGGCTGGGCGGTAGGTGGGCAAGCCTGGTCATCAGGGGTGATCATCCACTACAAGGCCGGAAAGTGGACGCTGGCGAACATTCCCCCCAGTGGCGCACTCTATGGCTTGAGCATGGTATCCGCCAACGAGGGCTGGGCAGTGGGTAGAGGCACCATCCTGCACTACCAGAATGGCAGCTGGCAGCAATGGCAACAATGAAGCCCCCTCTAAACTCCTTACCCTTTGTCGTCAGCGGCCAATCAGTGCGATGTACCCCGAAATCCAGACAGTTGAAGGACTGTTTTTAAGGTGGTACAATCAAGCAATGAGAAAGCACTACACCCCAGAGAAAAAGCGCCAAACTGGTGCAGGAGCTGCTAACCAAGCAGAAAACGGTTAACCAACTGGCAGCGGAGTATGGCATGCATCCCAACCAGCTTTATGCCTGGCGCGGGTCTGCACTAACCGGTCTGCCCGCCTTGTCCTCCGACCAACCGGCACAGGAACAGGCGGGCCAGCATACTGCCCTGTGAATGGCATTGGCCCTCCCCTTCGCTAGCCGCGCGCCCAGCTTAGCGCCCGGCTTCGCACCTACCTTCGCACCCATTCCGCGCACCTCGAAGCTCCTGCCAGCGACGGTACCCGCCAGTTGCTAGGATAGCTCCTTATCCCTCCCCACCGCTTGATTTTTGCAATCGGGGCATTGTTGTGGGCCAGCCAGAGCGGCAAAAAGGAACAAATCATCACCTTATCTCGTCTCTATTAGATAGAGCCATAGTTAAGGAGGAGATATGCAGAGGAATGTTGCGATTTTGCTGATTGCGCTGGTCATCACCCTGTCACTGACGGCTTGCGAAAACACCCCGCTCCCACCGGTAATCAACGCAGACCAGGCGATCAAGTCGGCAAAGGCAGCCGCCATCCAGCTCAAGTTTCCACCTCGCCGCGCCGATGAAGGGATCACAGGGGGCATGACCATTACCCCTCAGACTTACTACACCCACCCTAACGAGGTTGCGCTGTGGCCTGATAGTCCAGGGACAGCGCAGATACCGCCGAGTACGCCGCTACCACCGTTCAGCAACTTCCCCATGCCCCAGGAGATAACCACGACCACCCTGGAAAGCAAGGTTAGCGAAGATGGCAAGGGAGGTGGCGTGCTGGTTACATTCACCATCAACTGGCCTGAGCGCGAGAGTAGCACTGCCCACCATAGCTGGCAGTTCCATGTGGATAACGCGCTTAAAACCAGCTTTTTGGGCGAAAGCGGTGATGACTTGCTGAAGGTGGTGGTGGCGGTGCCTTGAGCGATGTCCGATCAGCATACCCCGCTGACTTGCGCCGCAACCCGCCAACAACTGCTTCGTCTCATGTATACAGTATAAGGGGTGATAGTACGGGAGAAGAAGCGCGATAGGGGCGAACGATGGCAGATATTGATGACCGCATGGTGGCTGGACGTTCAGCGTTTATGCGGTAGTAAGCCCTCAACCCATATTATGCTATAATTCAGTAACTGAGTATGTTCACGATAAAATGCAAAGGGTAGAGCTGAAGCTGCTAGGAGGAGAAAGTGGTGCCTATGACTGTATACTGTAGGTACAAGCTGGCACTGCTGACCCTGCTAGCTGCAGTGAGCTTGATCGTACTTGGCTGCGACCAGGCTACAATCTCGCCAACACCAAGCCCCACACCACTCAACGCTTCGCCAACGGCGGTAGTTGGGCCAATCACCGATGGCGCAGATATCGTCAGGCGAGCGCAAGCGGTTCCTATCTCACCCACATTTACCAGCATGGTACTCACCTACACCGTACGCGGAAGCGATGGCGGGGTCAGCGATCAGGGCAGGGTCTGGTATCAAGCGCCCAACCTCTGGCGGGTTGAGACCAAATACCGCCTGGTACTGGAAGGCGGCCCTTCCCCGGTGCAGGTCAGCGACGGCACCAGCATCTGGAATTACGACCCCAGTGGCAACTTCGTCAACATCGGCGACCTGTCCAACGTGGCTGGCAGCCCGCCCTTCTTTCCCTTGAACGGCGCGGTCATCAACTTCAAGTTGAACGATTGCCCCGCTCCCCGGCTACTGGGCAGCGATACAGTTGCTGGTCGCGCCGCCTACAAAGTAGCGCTGGGGCAGGCGAGTTGCGTGCAGTTCGCCAACCCCAACAGCGGCGATTGGGTAGCCTGGATTGACCAGCAGACCTTCCTTGAGCTTGGCGAACAGTCTAGCTATGTCAGCCCTGACCCAGCGAGTGCGCCGACCCCCGCGTCGCAGGCAGCCACAAAAGTAGTGACCGCGATCGCCTACAATATAGCGATTGACCCTGCGGAGTTCAGCTTCACCGCGCCTACTGGCATCAACGTGAGGGACGAGCGCGCTCTCAGCCTGGCGGTGGTGCGCCAGCGGGTTAGCTTCCCGGTTTTTGTTCCCACCAACCTACCCCTTATCCTTACGCCGGAGCTGCCCCTGCTGCGCGACAAGGATGCTGGGCCGCTACGGGTGGATATTTATTATCACAGCGCCGACGGCCAAGCCCCGCTCGACGTTACAGACAGCGCGATTGACCCTGATATTAGCACTTCGGCGCATCGCGGTCAGGCAGTTAAACTGGCTAACGGCGCTACTGGCTACTTCTCCCGCACCGCGCCGGAATGCAACGACGGCGAGGGTACACTATCCCTATACTGGGAGCAGCAGGGTACCGCGATTACCCTGCGTACACCGCAGTACGATAGTGCCAATGGGGCGCAACTGAGTAGAGATGAACTGCTACAGATTGCCGCCGGGGTATCCAGCCGCGCCGACCTGCCCACTACCGCGCCCCGCCCGCAACTCTCTGCCAGGCTGCCCTCACCCCCGCCGACTGGTAGCGATTGCGTCACGGAATTGCCGCCCGCGCAGTCCACCGAACCAGCGCAGCTACAACCCACCAGCACGCCGCTTCCTACCCCTGATGTCGCAACAGTAGAGGGCCACATCAATGACTGGGCGCGGCAGGCCAGCTACCCCATCTTCCTACCCGACTATGTTCCTGAAGGTTTGGCCCTGAGCCAGAACCTGGCCCAGCTATCCTTCGACCCCAGCTCAGGACTGCAGGTGAGCTACGTTCCGACTAGCCCAGCGCCAACCTTTGTGCCGAGCGCTTATGCGCCGCCCTCGCCTGGCTTCACTATCCAGGAGCGCCCCGCCGACTACAATACCATGGCTCTCGGCTGGGGTGAGGGGGTGAGTGTTTCAGGCGGTCACGGTTGGCTGCAGCGTGGTATCTCCGGCGGTTATGGTGGCGCGAGCCTCATTATCCTACGCGACGGCACCCAGGTGCAGATCAACAGTTATTACGTAGGCGGTGACGAGATGCTGAGGATTGCCAACTCGCTAGC
>JBBRMT010000305.1:0-4728 GCA_038230695.1 Chloroflexia bacterium | reverse complement strand
GGTGCCAATCGGCAAGTATCGCACCTATGCCCGCAGCATCGCGCTGATGTATCCGCGCACCCCCGCCGACGGCATCCAGGTCATCACCAGCACCGGCCAGACCATCAACGAAGACATCGTTGTTACCAAGGGCGGCCTGATTACTGGCACGATAACCGACCAGAACAGCGGCCAACCGCTGCCTAACACCACCGTCTTCGCCCGCTTGATGGGCGGTGGCAAGACCTATGGCGACCTCCGCACCAACGACCACGGCGTGTACGTCATCGTCGCACCCGCTGGCACGCTGCGGCTCGGCGCGTTCAACATCCCACTGCACTATCCCTTCCGCGTCTACCCCGACAACCCCGTCACCCTCGGTGTGGGCCAGACCGTCAACGCCAGTTGGACGCTGGTGCAATGGTAGCCGTTGGAAGGCATGAGGCATAAAGGCACGAGATGTAAAGCAGCAACCCCTCTCCATTCGCGGCAGAGGGGTTGCTGCTTTACGCTCTGAAGGCAAACGTGATTCAATGCTTGTACTAGCAAAAAACCACCCAAAAGTACCATTGCTACTACCCCCCCCTCATGCTACAATAGCAACGTAGAGAAAATCACTTTAGTTGCACGCTACTTGCATCTCGGCTGTTGTCATAACCGGGTTTGTAAATTAAGGGAGGGCACGCAATGAGGCTTCGCAAAGTAATGCTATCTGCTGGCGTGATGCTGGCTATAGTTTTCCTATCCCTTTCGTCACCTGAAGGCTCTGCGGCAACAGTTGGTGCGACTATCGCAACTTCACCTAGCGCTTGTCAGGCTCCCACATGGTGCGCTGTACCTACCCCCAACGTTGATGGCACTCCCCACCAGCTGGCTAGCGTAGCAGCGATCAACAACAGCGAGGCTTGGGCTGTAGGCGTATATGATGAAGCAGATCCAGGCGGTTCGCTGCTTGCCGAGCATTGGGACGGTAGCAGCTGGACGATCAATAGCCCAACTCAAAATCCAGGCATTTATAACCGCTTTGGCGGAGTAGCGGTTCTTTCCAGCAATGATGTCTGGGCGGCTGGTGACTACTACCCCAATCTGCCGTTTCCTGAGCATACCTTGATAGAACACTGGAATGGTAGCAGTTGGAGTCAGATACCAAGTCAGGATGGCAATGCCACTGGCGGCAACGCCCTCGGTGGCATGTCTATTGCTGGAACTAACGACGTTTGGGCCGTAGGTGCGTATAACACTGGTGACTACAATGACAAAACCCTTACCGAACACTGCACCCCTCAATGCACCGCTGTGTACGCTCAGAATATCGGGACCGGGTTCAACGCGTTGAGCGGCGTAGCCGCGATCGCCAGCAACAATGTCTGGACAGTAGGCTTTTACTCACCGAATCCAATCCCCAACAATGATCGCCGCCCGCTGATTGAGCACTGGGATGGCACCTCCTGGAGCATCTCACCCAGTCTTCCCGACCCCCACAGCGACTCGGCTCTGAGCAGCATAGACTACTATGCTCCTAACGACATTTGGGCGGTTGGCTATCAGAACGTTGGTGGATACAGCCAGCCCTTGGTTGTACACTGGAATGGCAGCGGGTGGGCAATAGCTCAACTCCCTGCCGTCAATGGCTCCTCTGGCACTCTGTCTGGCGTGTTTGTCACCAACGAATGGGAGGTCTTTGCTGTGGGCAGCTATGTTGCTGCGTGTTCACCAAACAAGATTGCAGCCCCCGCCTGCGCTACGCCAACACCGACCCCAACCAGCACTCCTGCCCCCACGCCATCGCCACAATGGGGCGTGTGGGGCGACGATCAGCCCATATCCCCCACTGTGGGAACATCTGTTAAGGCTCAACCCGCCAGTCCCATACCACCAGCGACACGCCCCCTTGTTATGCACTGGCGTGGTAATAGTAGAGATGACATCAACATCTGGGATATAGTCGCCTCTACCAACGTTGGCGCTGCCAGCCAGTTGCAAGGTGTGGCTGGGCGCATCTATGCTCCAGGACACCTGATCTATACCAACTTCCTGGCGGTGGGCAATTCCGACCCAGGTGATGGTAATACGCGAACCCTGGTTGAGAACATCACTGCCCCTACACCTCCTACATATTCAACGAGCCGTTACATAGATAACGTTAGTACTCAGACTCACTATAAGGATGGGTACTGCGATGCCCAGGCTGGCGTAGGCGGCTTGATAGTGAGAGACTATGGGCAACCGATCACCGTGACCAACCCACCACTCGTGTATGGTACTTACCTGTTCGGTAGCGGCCCAAATCGTTATGCAACCACAAACGCAATCGAAGCTGCAATGGATTCATACGCTACAGGTTATGATGACGGATATCATGGCCGCGGCGGTATAAATTGCCAAATTATAGGAACACCGCAGAACGCTATCATTGCGATCGGCACAAGCAACTATTATAACGGGGGCGCTGCCGCGTTGAACTCTAGCCATGCACAAGCTTGGGCCACTCTGGTCAGGAATGTAAGACAGTTCGTCCACGACAGAGGCTACTCAGAAGTGGTCATCCAATCAGCTATAGATGCAGAACCAGGAGCGGCGTATGACCCGTACTACTCCCATACCTATGAATGGGTGAAAACCTACGCATATGCAGCGGTATCCATACTCTACAACTATGGCAGCATTGATGGCTACCCATGCGAACCTGGTGAAATACCCCCTGATGGCTTGGGCTGCTCACCATGGACCGCAGAGCAGGTTTATCAAATATCATGGGGGCTGGGTGTAACAACCCCTCTGCCTGAGATTTACGCTAACACACTACCATTGCAATGGTATCAGGTGTCGCGCTGGAGCATTTTGGCCCATGGTGTTCCAATGGGTTTCGTTGGCGAGATGACAGAATGCGTTCCAGGTAACCCTAACTGCTCAGACTACACACCATCAGAAGGTTGGCAAGCACTGTGGATGAGACTAAACGCAGATCCAGGTACAGTCGAGGCGCTACCACGGTCAACCAATATTCAATAGAGGTTAGCTATAGGCCAAGAAAGTGAGGTGGCTACTGTGCAGTATCATAGGCTTCAATCAAAGGTAATCGGGCTTCTTCGAGGAGGATTGGCTACCATGCTGGTCCTCAGCGCAGCGGTTGCCTGCAACCAGGCACCTGGGCTTGTCGGCAACGGCTCCGATCCTGCGGTAGCAGCGGCAACCACTCCCTCGCTCATACCTACACAAAGTGCTGCTGAACTGTCCTACTTGGAGAAGGAGTCAGGAATGACCACCTCCGAACTCGACCGACTAAGAAAGACTGATCCTGATAAGTACCGCTATTTTGAGGCGTTGGTGAAGCAAGATGAGAGTGATGCAACCAAAGCGGCGCTAGCTCCCCAGACCTACCAGCCCGGCCCACCACCGACCTACACGCCTAGCCCATTGCTGCCGACCCCAACCCTGGCTATGGGGGCGATGTTTAGCTGCCAGGTTGAAGGTCATTACCGCTACTCTCTAATCAGATGCTGGCGTATGGTGTTCAATGGTGAGGTAGTCAGTGTAGCAACTGGCATAGACGAGGGTACCTTCAACGCCACTTCAAAGGGCGCTACTCCAATACCTGAAGTTGGAGTAGTGGCGGTTTTCAACGGACCTGACCTGCTCTACTCTGACCGCAACCCCGAAATATACAGGATACCGGGTGAGCCTGAAACTGAAGCAATTTTGTCAGTAGATGGCACACACATTACTCTTGCGCCGATGGATGCGGATGGCAATCTTAAAGCTGATGGCGCACGGATCGTATTCGACCTTGCTACCCACCAATTCGTCTCACCTTAACGGAGCAGATAAGAATAGAGCGCAGCCACGCCCCGAACCACAACTGTGCGGGGCGTGTTCTTTTCTCAAGGCATTGAGCCACCAATAGCCAACCGATCTGGCTGCTCAATTGTACCATTCGTAAGGTCGCTGCTATAGCGGGCATTGCGCCTGCTTGGTGAGCTACTCCCAGCATGGAACACGCAATCACTACACGATAGGAAGGTTATTTCGATGAAACGCATAAGCACAGCCGCGCTTGCGCTAGCGGCGGGCATCCTTCTGCTGATTGCTTGCGATGCGCCCGGCCAACCAGCCATTGGCACCCAGCCGACTGCTGTTATCGGTTCAACTCCGACATCCGACCCTAAGCCCGACAACTCTGGCCCCCCACCAACCTATCCTCCTCTACTACCAACGCCAACCTTGAGTATGGGGATGATTCGTACTTGCGGGGATCTAGGTGGCATCCAGTACTGGTTTGACAACTGCTGGCGAGGGGTGGTTAACGGCCAACTGATAAGTGTTGCCGCAGGTGGTGAGAAACCTCAATTGGGTGGTAAAGGTCAACCCGCCCCCCCACCAGCAGCGGTCTTCCTGGTGTTTCATGGCCCGTACCTGCTAGGCTCAGACTCCCACCCTGAAGTGTACAAGGTAGCAGGGGGATCAAGACTAGGCATCCAATCTATAGAAGGAACTCGCTTCACCCTTGTGCTGGTGGATAACTACAACAATGTCGTGCCAGGGACCAAACCCGTCGTCTTCGATCTCTCCACCCGCCAGTGGGTTTCACCCTAACCGCCCGGTGTCCTGACAATCCCACTTCATGCCGCCGCACTGCTAGACACTCCGGCGGCTTTGTTTTACAATAGACCGGGGATAGGTATATATCTAAGCAATGAACCGTATGGCTTATTAATTGTATCAGCCGAAAGCAGAGAACCAACGGCATTT
>JBBRMT010000304.1:0-4825 GCA_038230695.1 Chloroflexia bacterium | reverse complement strand
GCAACTGCCACCTGTGCGGCGTGCGACGAGCCGATCTGCGATGCCTGCGTACGGCAGTGGCGTGGCGAGACGTTCTGTCCCGCTGACTACGCGATTGCCCGCCGCGAGGCGATGGGCGATGTTGCCCGCGTACCGCGACGCAACCCACCTCCGCCGCAAACTATGTCGCGCCGCCCCGAAACCCGCCTCAAGCAGCGTGAACCCGCGCCGCTGCAACCCATGCCTCGCCGCCCAATGCAGCGATATTATGATGAGTACGGCAACGAACTGGCGGGCTTCGAATACGATCCGCGCCTCGTCGCGGGCGTTGGCCGCCGCCTCAGCAATGCCACCCTTATACTCGCCGTCCTCGGCCTGCTACTCGGCTTCGCCTCATTGGGGGGCATATTCCTCGCTTCCGATCTGGTGTGGAAGGCGCTGCTCGTCCTCGCCGCTATCCCTGGCCTGATCACCAGCGGCGCGGCCTGGAGCAATCGCTACGAAGCCCGCGACCCCGGCCTGGTGCTGCTACTAAGCGTGCTTGGCGCATCGCTTAACGGGGTCATCACCCTGCTGATGCTGCTCACCCTCTGCCTACCCTTTATCGGTCTGCACTTCCTCATCCCCTTCCTCTAAGCGTTTGAACCGCGCTCAACCTTGACAAAAACAACCCCAGCGCGTATAATTCGGGGTACTTGGCGCATTCGTCTAGAGGCCCAGGACGCATCCCTTTCAAGGATGAGATCGGGGGTTCGAATCCCCCATGCGCTACCAGTTGTGCGTGATTGTGGCCCTCTCACGCAGGTATAACCAGTAGAGAGGAGTAGCACCATGTCTGTAACCAAAACCCTCAAGCTAAACATGACCAAAGAGCAGTGGAACGCGATCAACCAGGCGTTGAATGAGCGTAGGCTGGATGAGTTCGCCTTGACCGCGCTGTTGAAAGAGGCAGGCGCAGGCGAGGAGCTAATCAACCCACCGAAACCTGAACCGCAGGAGCTTGCATCACAAAGTAGCCACGAGGCTGCGCCTGGCATGGATGAGGCGAACAGCGGGCGATCTACGGAGCCTCGCCCCGCCACTCCATCCCGTGAACCACATCTCCACCAGCAGTTGCCTAACTCTCAAGCAGGTAGGAAAGATGTAAAGCCCGCGCCTAAAGATCGGCGACCCGCTCGCGTGCAGGGCGGTAGACGCGGCACTGGGAGATAACAAAGCGCCCCATGCTTCTATGAGAGCAGGGGCGCTTCTTTCTGGGTGGGGTTCTGGTCAATCGTTATAGCTTTGATGTAGCACGCTTTGAGCCTTCTGGATCGCCTCGCTAAGAGTGTAGAGGTTGGTATCCACATTTGATACCCCTGCTTCTGTATCTGGCGTAGCGCCGTGCCGCGCTGGGCTGGAGTTGTCAATCTGGCGAATGCGCCACCCCTTGGCCGCATCCTTCATCCCGATCGCCGCATAGACAATGAAGTAGGTTTTAGCTTTGCTGCTGCCCACCTCGACCGCATCATATGTGCGCGATGTAGCAAACAAAGCCTGTCGGGTGTTTTTTTCACTCACCGGCACATCATCGGGGCTGTTCCACTTAACCATTGCTATGCTCTCCTTGTCTTCATACGTTGTAACCGGGCAGCTAAATTGCTACCCACATCCGTAATTATACCACATCCCGCGATCACTTCGTTTGCACCCCTTGATTATAGGGGTGCGCGTCACGTTCTTGCATATCCCCGGCCAGGGCGAACAGCGGTTAGCCCCTGCTGATCGCCTGTTGTGCAATTACGTAACGCATAGGCTGATGCTAGCCGCCTGCGTGCCAATGTGCTATAATTCAGCCACAAGGTCACGGTTTACAAACTTTATTAGGAGGGTATCTGACGATGGAAGTACCAACGCCGCTACTGCTGATCGTCGCCCAGGATAGCGTGCTGCTGCATGAGGAATATGACGAGGGCCGCGCCGACCGCCTCGCCGCCCAGATCCGCAAGGACGGAATGTTGAAGGATCCGCCCATCGTGGGGCGGCTGCCCCAGGTTAGCCAGTTGATCGAACTGGATGGCACCAACAGGTTGGTTGCGCTACGGCGGATGGGCCTCGATTGTGCGCTGGTGCAGGTGGTTGATTACCTCGACCCCGCTCTGCGCCTAAGTTCCTGGTATCACATTTTGCATGGGCGCGAACTCGATGCCCTGCTGAGTGCGGTGCAGGAAGTCCCCGGCGTTGGCCTTGAACACATCAGCCGCGCCGCCGCCGATGCCGCGTTGGCCCAGCGCACTATCATTGGCTACCTCTCGCCCAGCAGCGACCCGCATCACGCCTACGCCATCAGCGTTGCTGCCGATTTGCCCGGCCAGGCCGCCGCGCTCAACGCCATCGTCCACATCTACAAATATGCGGGTGGCGCTCCGGTACGCCGCATCAGCAGCGAGGAGGCGGTCAGTTGGCCGCAGCATGGGCCAGTGGGCGAAGGCCATGCCGAGGGTATCATGGTTGCCTTCCCCACCTACACCCCCCATGAGGTAGCGGAGATGGCCCTATCCGGCAACCTGCTACCCAGCGGTGTCACTCGCCACCTGCTGCCGGTGCGCGCCCTGGGGGTCTGCTTGCCGCTCGACACCCTTACCCGCAATGCCAGCCTCGACCAGCGCAACGCCACCCTCGACAAGCTAATCGCCGAACGCGCCCACGCGGGCCGGGTGCGCTTCTACCACGAGCCGACCTTTGTATACGACGATTTAGCCAGCTCTCCTGTCGCACGCTGTGTACTATGGGTGTGTTACTAGATATTGGATGGCTAGATCCCTACAAGGGGCTACTTGTGGGGATCTGGGGGTTCAGCCTCCAGCGGCTGAAGTGTGACCCTGCTTATCGTTTGTCTGAAGCTGCATCATCCATATAACAAGGGCAGCATCGCCATCTTAGCGAGCTGCCCATCTTTTGCTTATTTAATTTTTGGGGTTGGTTCTGATTGCCTGGCGATTGCCACCACCCTGGTTGCCGCCAACCTGGTTGCCACCGCCCTGATTGCCGCCGCTGCGACCACCCTGGTTGCCGCCCTGATTATCGCCACCGCGTAAAATGTAAAATCCGTAACACGGCTGCTAGTATTTAGAAATGTGAAGGCTAGTCTTCTATTCCACCTGGAAAACCGGCGATTTGGTGTTCACTAGCCTGGTGGCCTGCACCGGAGGTAGCGTGATGATCTGGCTGGGGCCGGGGCGTTGGGTGGGGTGATGCAGATCCAGCGTAACGGGCCGCCCCTCGTGGGCCGACTGGTAGAGCGCCTCGACGATCTGCACGTCAATCAGCCCCTCATCGCCGGATGGCTGGGGCTGCCTGTCGTTCAGGATGCAATCGGAGAAGTAGCGCAGTTGCGCCCCAAAGTGATCCTGATCGGGGTAGGTTTGTTCGTGCGTATGGCCCGCTACGGTTAGATAATGGTGGATCTCTCCGCCACCAAAGCCGGGGTTGACCCGCAGTTCGCCCCTGGTGCCGATTACCTGATAGCCCGCGCTGAAGGCTGCGCCGAAGCTGGAGGTAAACTGAGCCAGCCGCCCATTTGGGAAGCGCAAGATCGCGCCGACCATCTCCTCGGTTGTCGCGCCGAAGCGGGGGTCAGTGCCGCTGCTGGTGATTGCCAACGCCTCGATTGGCTCGGCCTGGAACAGATAGCGGGCCGCGTTGATGCAATAGATACCGATGTCATAGAGTGTGCCGTCGCTCATGCCGGGGCGCACTCGGAAATTGTCGGCGTTCATCTGCTGGCTGAATATGGCGCTGAAGATGCGCGGATCGCCCAGCCGTCCCGATTGCACGGTTTCCACTGCCCGCATATTCGAGGCATCAAAGTGCAGCCGGTAGGCAATCATCAGCTTGACGTTGTTTTCGTGGGCGGCAGCAATCATCGCCGCGCAGTCGGCGGACGTGACCGCCATCGGCTTTTCGCACAGCACGTTAACGCCCGCCTGGGCCGCCCGCTCAGTGTACTCGCGGTGCATATTGTCAGGCAGGGCGATGTAGACGGCATCTACCCTCCCGCTTCGCAGGCACTCGTCGTACTGTGCGTAGCTGTAGCGGGCGGCCACGTTGTAATGTTCGCCCAATTGCTGCCGCTTGGCCGCATCGTCGGATACCAGCGCCACCAACTCGGAGTTGGCGGTGGCGTTGGCGAACGCGGGCAGCATCGCCGCCTGCGCGATCCAGCCCAGCCCCACCACTGCGTAGCGCACCCGCTTACCCTCGCCCCCTGCTACGTTTGCTGCTGTCATCATCTGCCCCTTCCTTTACGCTAATCTACGGCTTGCCGCGTGGCTCATATTCTACCACACCACCACTCACCTTTATCGGGGGTGTGATATGAGTTATGGTGTAGCTGGTTCGATTTCCAGGGCGAGCCACCCTCCGTCCCTACGTTTACCCCATAGCCTGTAGACCTATCGTTATCGTTCGCAACTTGCCATCCTGCCCCTGCTGGTAGTACAATGCGCTTACCCTACCAGCAAGGAGCGGCCCGCACCATGACCAATACCCTCTACTATGGCGACAACCTCGAAGTGCTGCGCGACCATATTAGCAGCGCCAGCGTTGACCTCATCTACCTCGACCCGCCCTTCAACTCCAACCGTAACTACAACGTGCTGTTCAAGGACGAGCATGGCAAGGAAGCCGACGCGCAGATCACTGCCTTCGAGGATACCTGGCACTGGAACCTGGCCGCCCGCGCCACCTACGACCAGCTTGTTACCGGCGTAAACAACTCCGATGCGGTTAGCAAGATGATCGGCGCGATGCACGACTTTATCGGCGAGAACCAGATGATGGCCTACCTGGTGATGATGACCGCCCG
>JBBRMT010000303.1:0-4843 GCA_038230695.1 Chloroflexia bacterium | reverse complement strand
GGGCGGGCGTTCTCCTGCCAGCCCCGCCATATGGCCTCGTCGGCGCTGAAGTAGGGGAAGAGCAGCAACGCGACAATCAGCATCTTGCCCAGCCGATCGAGGTTAGCGAAGCTGAAGTTGAGGCGGAAGAGCGCAAAGGTCGCGCCCGAGCCGAACACAAAGTACCAGAACAGCCACATTATCACTGCGGCAACCAGTCCGCCCACCAGACCTTCAGCCAGGAAGCGTGGCACGCTAGTTGGCACCAAAGGACGCAGCACCAACCAGGCCAGCCCGCCCGCAATAAAGAAATATGTAGTCAGGTATGGGGTGAGCGCCAGACCCAGCCAGCCCAACGGGTTGAACAGGCTGAGAGTGAGCAGGGCGCAAGCCGAGCCAATCACCAGCATAATCAGGTACACCAGCGTGGCCGAGGGCATGAAGCGGGGTATGACCGGCTTGCGGTCGGCGAAGACGGAAAACAGCACGCTGAAGGGGAAGGCGGAGAAGAGGGCGGCGAACAGCATTACCGCCAGCCAGGTAGTGCGGCCGCCATTAGGCATGGGCGGCAAGGGCAGGCGGAAGCTGCGGGCCGTCCAGGTGACGGCCTGATCATATGCGGCAGGGTCGAACAGGATGGTAAGGTGGTTATCGCCCGCGAACGTTACCGCTTTGCGGGCGTTGCCTTTGCTCCAATCGCCGTAAGCGTTGGGGTCGGCCTGTGCGTGGGGCAGCCCCTTGCTGGCGTTGGCAATGCCAGTCGCTGTGCCGCTGATCGAGCCGGGTAGATCCGCGCCACCCACTAGTATCAGCAGGTTAGGTGGGGCATTGGGGCTGAGGCGGGCAAGGTCGGCATCGCTCATTGCCACAGACACGGGGATGACTGCCTCAAGAGTGGGCAGGTTGTCGGCCCGATCCAGCGCAAAGACGGTAACTGCTCGCGACCCCATCGAGTGGCCGAGCAACACCGTACCGGCGGCGTAGTTGTCACGATTGGCCTGCTGCTGGGCAAAGTTGTAGACCGCCTGCAGGCTGTCCTCTAGCTGGCTGCGGTCGGCGCTAAGGGCATCCTGCGACTCACCGTGACCGGGGAAGTCTAGCGCATAAGAAGCCAGGCCGAGGTGGGCGAACGCAATGCTGAAACCCTGCATCAACTCTTTGTCGGCGGAGTAGCCGTGGGCAATGATGGCGATACCTTTGGGCATACTGAGGGGGCGATAGAGCAATACTGGAATGGGGGCAAAACCGGCGCGAATGGCGGGGACATTCATCTCGACGCGCTGCAAATCGGCGGAGTATTCGCCCACCTGCAACCAGGCGTAGCCGAACCCCGCCAGACCGAGCAGCAGCAATGCCGCTGCAATTATAAACTTCATTGCTCCACCACCTCTGGCGTGCATCACGCCTGGCTTCCAGAACCATAATCCGGTGGTCAAAAGGTTAGCTCTTCCTGAACAAAGTTCTGATCATCCCTCCCTACAGAGGGAGGCAAGGATGGGGGTACCGTATATCAGAAATTAGTTCGCCAGATGTTATCGCCTTGTGTTACGCTTTCTAGTATCGCCGCTAACCTTTTTATCCTACTTCCTCGGCGCAGATTATATCATACAAAGAAGCTGTTTGCATTGTGTCAAATCTATCCTTCGGGCTAGCGGTTGTGGAAAAACAGGCGCTCGATCCATAGGGTCAAGCTATCAAGCACAAAGCTGGCGCAAATCAGCAGGGGCAGCAGCCTGCCAATCATTCTCTTTGCACCCCCGCCTGCTTCATCCTGCCAGCCGTTGATCAGGGCAAGCAGCCAACCACCAGTCAACGCCAGGATGGGCAAGGCCCACCAGAACTGCTTCACCGCCATATCAACATAGTAGTTTACAAAGACGAACAGGAGACCAACCATCACGGTAGATAGCAACAGCGCCTTGCTGAAGGTAGCGGCGCTGCCTTTCTCGCGCAGGATATAGACAACCAGGCCCACCAGGCCCAGGATGTAAATCGGCCAGAGGCTGTAGCTCACCATCGTCTGTGCGCTGATTGCAAAGTAGTTGGGCCAGCTAATCGTAGTCGGCTTGAGCGAACCGTTGCTGGCGGCTGTATTCAAAATATTAGGGATCGTCTCAGTTACCAGCACGATGATGTACTGGCCGTAGAACAGCAGGGTCGCCAGGATGGTCGCGCCAAGCAGCGCCGCAACCGTTTTGGCATAGGCCAGGCCAATCGTGGGTCTGAAGCTGGCGGCAGGGGCGGCGAAGCCAAGCGTGGACGGTGATGGCGCACGCTTTAGCCGGTCGCCAATCCCACCCAGCAACGCCAGGCCCAGCACGGTCAAACCGAGGAACACTGCCGTGACCGTGTAGGAAAGAAACACAAAGGTGAGCGCCAGGGTGAGCCAGACCAGCGCCCGCCGATCGAGGAGCGGCCAGTAGCCAACCAGCATGGCGAGGAACAGCAGCGCGAAGATGAGGCTGAAGTTGGTGGGCCAGTTGCCCCACTGCTGCAAAAGGAAGGTGGCGGGGGTGAAGGCGGCGATTATCGCGGCGTAAGTGGCGGCCCGTTCGCTCCAGCCGAAGCGCAGCGCGATAAAGGCCACAGGATAAACGCGGATTGCGTCCAGGAAGACGCTAACGATGTAAACCTTGAGGTTCAGTGCGCCGGGCAGCCAGGTGAGCGGGCGGGCGAACATATAGAAGAATGGCGAATAGGGGATGATTACCTGGGTCTTCCAATCGGTCTGCGGCATCACCGCCAGAGCCAAACCAGGGGGTGAATAATAGCGCCAGAAGTCCTGAGCCACCTCTCGGATACGAGCCATGTGGAACTCAGCATCTATCACCCTGCTGAGGGGATGGAACAGCCCGCCCAACTTGAGCGCGAAGCCAACGGCGAACAGCGCAGCCAGCATCATACCCAGGGCGGGGCTGATCGCCACTCCCGCCCGTCGGAAGGCCAACCCCGCAAGCCATTGTGCCAGCCACAGAGCAAGGTGGGTGATGAGCAACACAATTGCCAAAGGCGCGGTGTAGATAGTAAGGGCCAGGCGCAGGAAGATGAGCAGCAACGCAGTGGCGAGGACGAAGCCCAGCCCGCCATATGCCGCCCAACGTATACTGAGGCCCAGCCGACGCAGCAGGGCGTAGACCAGCAGCAGGCTGACCGCCAGCCAGAGTAGCTGGAATGGCGCGGGAATGACCAGCCCACCCCAGGTGAGGGTAGCCACGCTGGCCTGGAAGGCGACTGGCTGGTTGATACCAGCATGGCGGGTGGGGGGGGCTTGCAGCACCAGGCGCAGGTCGCCGCTACTCGCGCCATCACCGCCCCACAGCAGCGGGTAAAATGGCACGGCCACTGCGTAGCTGCTCATCGTGCCGGTAAGATTCAGCGTCCCCGCCGCCGCGCCATTGACGTAAACCTGCACCGGCAACGTCTTGCTCCCCGGCGCAGCCAGTTGCAACTCAATAACACCGCTACCCGCGCCCACGCCCGGCAACTGGATTACCGAGTAGGCTTCCGCCCAGCGATAATCCGGCTGACTACCGTTCGCATTGCTAGCGGGTGACACATATTTGACCAGGAAGGGGTCGGCATAACCGCCACCAATATACAGTCTTATCGGCGCTCTGACCTGCCAGGCAATTGCCCACAACACCACACCCGCTAGCAGCAAAAGCACAATCGTCCGCCATTGCTGCCGCAGGCTGTCCCGCCAGGTTGGCCCGATATTACTCAGCTTCACGCTCATTGCCCATCCAGATGCAATTTACCCATGCCTCGATTATAACAAGCGTGCCAGCCGATTGCAACCCAGGCGGCGCAGTTCATCAAATTGCAACGTGTGACATAAAGGCGGATGGTGTGCGTCGTGGCAATGCCTTGCTGTGAACTGCACTCGGCAAGTGTTATAATTGCAGCAAGCAGAAGCATAAAGGAGGGTGACAATAATTCCAGAGCGAGTGACCAGCTTTGCCCAGATTATCGAGATGGCGCGGCAGCGCGGCCCGCGCACTATGTCTATAGCAGTGCCACAGGATAAGGATGTGCTGACCACCGCCTGCGAGGCGCGGGACAGCGGCATCGCCATACCCATCCTGATCGGCGATAGTGAGCAGATTAAGCGACTGGCCGCCGCTAACAACCTCGACCTGCAAGGGATGCAGATGTTCAACGAGCCGAACCCCAACCAGGCGACGCGGCGGGCAGTGGAGATCGTCTCGCGTGGCGAGGCCGACATGGTGATGGGTGGCAAGGTCAACGTCGCCAGCGTGCTACACGCCGCGCTCGACCCCAAGATTGGCCTGCGCGTGGGTCGGTTGCTCACCCATGTGGCGGTGTTCGAGATACCGGGGTTCGACCGGCTCATCTGGGTGGCCGATGCCGGGGTGGTGGTTGACCCCGACCTTGAGAAGAAGATCCAGATCGTGCAGAACGCGATTGATGTGGCTCGCAAGGTTGGTATAGACGAGCCGAAGGTGGCGCTGATTGCCGCGCTGGAGATGGTCAACCCGGCGATGCCCGCCACGGTGGATGCCGCCAACCTGAGTAAGATGGCGGAGCGCGGCCAGATTCGCGGCGGCATTGTGGATGGCCCGCTTGGCCTCGACAACGCCATCAGCCCCGAAGCGGCCAAGATCAAGGGGATTCGCTCCAATGTGGCGGGTCAGGCCGACATCCTGATCGCCCCCGACATCGAAGCGGGCAATATGCTAGTGATGGCAATCAGCTATCTGGCAGGCGGGCGCACCGCTGGCGTGGTGGTGGGTGGCAAAGCGCCGCTCATACTCGCCAGCCGCGACGATGTGCCACACGCAAGATTGGCAAGCGTGGCGCTGGGGGCATTGCTGGTGTGATACCAATAACCGCAGGCAATGCT
>JBBRMT010000302.1:0-4851 GCA_038230695.1 Chloroflexia bacterium | reverse complement strand
TGATTACCCCAAAGCAGGCTGGGCCAGCTTGATGTAGCGGCCCACACTGGTGCGGTTGCGGGCATCGGGGGCGAGGCCCAGCAGGATCAGCAGATCGTCGGTGTCCGAACCCGTCTTGGCCTTCTCCACCGCGTATGTGTCGCGCAGGGTCTGCGGAGTTACGTCCTTCTTGATGTCGGCATCAACCGCGACGCGGGCGACCAGCTTATTGACCGACTGAGGCATCATCTCGAACAGGTGGGTGCGCGGCTGATACTCGGCCATGTATTGCTTGAAGTCTTCGCCGAACTCGGTATCGCCCGCCAGCTTGCGCTCCTTACCAGAGCGGCGTGGCTCATCGTAGAAGACGTAGAGTATGGGCTGCTTTGGATTGCTCATGTCAATATGGTCGGGCTTGAGGCTGAGTAGCTCGCCACGGGTCAGCCCCAGGCGCAGCATACAGTATACCATCAGGTAGGTACGCAGGCTCTCCTCGCGGGCCATGGTCAGGATCGCGTCCTGTTCGTTGCTGAACAGTGGCTGTGGGGTCTTCAACGGTATGTAGTCAGGGTAGAAGTTGGCGGATGGGTCGTAGGTCAGCACGCGGGCGCTCTTGATCAGGAAGCGGAATAGCCCGCCAATGCTGGTCAGGCGGCGCTTGCGGGTACTCTTGTTGGTGCTGGTAGAGAGAAAGTTGGCGACCTCGGTGGGGGTAATCTTGTCTCTAATCTTGGGGCCAACGTAGTCCTGGAACAAGGCCAGGTCGTACATATAGCTAGCAGTTGTGTTGTAGGGGCGGTGGTCCTGCTCTAGCTGGCGTTTGTACCACCAACGGGCCACCTCCAGGCTGCTGTCATTGGTCAGCGCGGGGATGTCGGCCACGGGGCGGAGCGTCTCCCCCTTCGGGCCAATAGTGAACAACTCCGGCTGAAAATCCTGGGCAGTCACAGGTCGTTGCGGGATGGGGCTGCGCCCCTCCAGCGCCGAGGTGTCAGGCGCGGGGCCGGGCGGTGGTGCGCCAGCAGCGGTGCGACGCAAGCGCACCGGGCGCGGGGTTTCGATTTGAGCTTCAGGCGTACTCATGGTTATGTCTACCTCCTTGCGCCTATTTTACATCAACTTTAGGGATATGTCAAGACCTTTGCGAACAAATTAGCGGATTTTGCCCACAATTCGCCGAAAAACTGGCCCTTGCGTTGCCATCTACTGTTTTGGTACAATTCAATGTGAAACAATGCACAAATCAGTAAATAGCGGGGAGGAGCAGCAATGGCAGAGCAACTAGCGCAAGTGGCAACCGAGAGCCAGACGCAGATAATCGGCGGGTTCGATACCTTTGGCAAGGAGGGAGCAACCTGGGTGCCAGCCGGTTTCGATAACAATGGCAAGTTTGTGGGCTACACCGATGACAATGCGGTGGTCGAGGGTACACCCGACCGGCTGATAATGACCGCTAATCCCTACAGCCATAAGCACGATATTATGCAGACGCTGGATAACGCCAAGCAAATGCTGTTTACCGCTCAGGCGGTGGCGGTGCCGGAGGGTGGCAGCATCAGCTTCGAATACGACCTGGCAGCCACCGGCTACAACACCGTCCCTGGCGAATTGCGCGACGGCTTCACCTCGTTCAACGCCCTGGACTTCGAGAATGGCATTGCACTCGACTGGTTCACCAGCAATGACCGCCTCTGCGCCGTTTACGCCCGCATCCCCTTCCCCCAGATTCCCGGCATGAAGTACGATTTGGAGAAGCGCATGAAGCCGGTAGTTAGCTTCCTGTTGGGTCGTCGCTACTTCTTCTTCGATCACATCCGCACCGACCGTTGGCGCAATCCAGTATATACCGCCTATAAGCGTTGGGAGTGGAAGATGAAAGGGAAGTATTATTTCGCATTCTTCCAGGAGATGCCCCCCCCCACCTTCCCCGGCCAGCAGCACACCTACAAGATCGTCTACGACCAGGGCCGCAACCGCGCCGAGTGGTGGATTGACAATCGCAAGGTCTACGAGGCGGAGAACATTCTGCACAAGGTCAAGCAATTCACCCTCGCATATGGGCTGATGACCGAGCGCAACCTGGGCAAGACTGCCAGCATCTCCTGCCACGGGCAAGGGATGCACGGTGAGTGGAGCGCGGTGCGAGTGACAACCACGCCTTTCCCTGCGAATGTAGAATTATGATTGTTGAATTGTGAATTGGGGTATTGTTGAGGGGAATGGGTTCAGCCGATGGCTGAAGTGGGGGCGATTATGCAGAACAACAGCGATGGCCCGCTGGCAGGGCTGGACAAGCACGAGTTCATCAACCTGATCACCTATCGCAAGATTGGTGTGGCCGTGCCGACCCCGGTATGGTTCAAGGTGGTGGGCAACCATATCTATGTTCAGACTTATAATGCCGCAGGCAAGATCAAGCGTATCGCCCACACCCCGCACGTAACCATATGGGCCAGCGATGCGCGCGGCGGCGAGGTTGGGCCGCATATCGAGGCAACCGCCCGCATCCTTACCGATCCAGCGGATCAGGATATGGCCGAGAAGCTATTGCAAGACAAGTACGGCAACAAACGCACTATCTTTTATCAGCAAATCGGCCTGGATCGGTCACATCGAACTTATCTGGAGATAACGCCCAATACCAGCGGACCGCAATAGCAACCTAATAAGTAAGATGGTTATACCTGTAGCCTTCAACATTGCCATTTTTGTATGCTTTGGGCTTGCCTACGGATGGACGCTGCACAAGGCTTGTGCTGAGGGTGTTTACCGCGTGAGTGGCAGGCCATTGCTGGACCGCTATGTGCTGGTCTGGCTAATCGGCTTGTTCTCAGCAATCGCCTTCATACCCGCTTTGTACCTGTGCCTGGGCTTCAACGAGTTTGGCGACAGTGCGGTAGGAGTGCAACTTACCCGCCGCCTAAAATGGCTAGCGGGCGGCCAGATCGCGTATGTCTGCTTCTACGGTTTGCTTGTACTAACCACGGTACGCCAACGCTAGCCGCGCATTAATCGGGCCAGATGCTACTGTGAGCCTTGATCCACAGCCAGAGGCGGCGCAGCGGTGAGCGCGAGGCAAGTAGCGCCTGCTCGATGGCCGCATCGTTGAGCGGGCTGTTTTTCGCAGCATAGGCAGCCAGCAGGTAGAGGATGTCGGCCTCGGAGTAATCAGCGCGGGCCAGCAATGGGGCGATGCGGGCAAGGGTTGGCGAGCTGCCAGCCAGATAATCGCCCGCTAGCAGCTTGCCAGTGGTGCTGGCGCTATCGTCAGCCTGAACCAGCGCCTGGCTACTTAGCGCACCCGTGCTGAGGCGACTGAGCAGCACCAGGCTGCCGGGGTCGAGCCGCTGCGCAATGCTGAGGTCGGCAAGGCGGCGGTCAGGCACGCTGTCGAGACGGGCTAGCGCAGACCGCTCCTGCTGGTTGAGCAGGCGGGCAAGGTTTGGTTGGGGCTGGTTGGGTGTTTGGCTCATAGAGATTGTAGAAGGTAGAAGGTTGAATATAAGTTGCCAATTATGATACGTTGATTGGCAAAGGTTGGTTGCAAGATGGTGGCGGGATCAGGGTTGCGTTGTGTCACGGCAATTTCGGTTTGTCGCCATCAGCATTATAGCATATAATAGTGGGACAGAAAAATGTGGGGCAGCTACATTTGTAGGGGCGAACCATGGTTCGCCCTGGGTGCGTGAGGGGAAGGCATGATGAGTGGACTGCGGCAGCGTCCCGCCAGGTTGATATTGCTATTGGTGGTGATGTTGGCGCTAGCCGCTTGCAACAGCCCACGTCCCCAGCCAACCCCAATACCCAGCCAGGCCACCCCCACGTCGGGCGAACAGCCAACCTTTGCGCCGCTACTCACCGCTACACCGCAACTGATTAGCGGCCTCGCTACCATGCTGCCCGCCACCTTTACGCCACCACCAACGCCAACAAAGCCGCCACTTGCCACCGCAACACAGGTGCGAGTCGCGCCAACCGCCACCCCAATCCCCCCTACTCACGTACCACCTACTGTGCCGCCGCCTACCAGCACGCCGCTACCAGCGACGAATACGCCACTGCCGCCGACCAGCACGCCAATACCGCCAAGTGATACCCCGGCAGTAATTATAATCACCGATACTCCAATTCCTTCCAACACACCAATGCCGCCCAGCCCCAGCCCGATTCCAGAGTTCAGTGGCCTGATTACCGGCCAGCACAACGATACCAATCTATACCAGGCGAACGCTGGTGGCAGCCACCTGAAAGTGATCGCCGATGTTGCCGACCCCCTAAATAGCCTGGCTCCGCAGTTCCCCCGCTGGTCGCCTGATGGCAGCAGCATCGTATTCCTGGCGAAGCTTAGGGATAGCAGCACCGGCATATATCTGATTAAAAGCGATGGCACTGGCCTGCGCCAGCTTGTGAGCAACCAGCGACAGGAATTGCAACGCCCACCGAGCCGAGTTGCGCTGGGCTGGCCCACCTGGAGTCCCGACGGCAGCCACGTGGCCTTCACCGTCGCTTACAGCAGCGGCGATAGCATAGTGGCCGCACTGAATCTGACGGGCAACACCATCCGCGTGGTCGCCGCCTGGAAGCCGGGCAGCAGCGAGGATTATCAGCCAGTAGCCGAGGAGTGGTCGCCTGATGGCAGCCTGATGGCGCTGGAGATGAAGAGCAGGCGACTAACCCTGGTACAGACAAGCAATGGCAGCAACGATACCACCTTCGGCCACGGCTGGGTGGGAGGTTGGGGGCCGGATGGGCGTATCTACTTCAGCCAGCTAGAGGGTGGCAAGTCGCGCTGGCAATCACCAGTCTACAGCGCGGACACGAGCGGCAACAGCGAACCCTTCGGCAATGACCCACTGAGTGGCTGGCTGCCAC
>JBBRMT010000301.1:0-4882 GCA_038230695.1 Chloroflexia bacterium | reverse complement strand
TCGATGTTGGTATAGTAGTTGTGCGGTTGGCTAGCAGGTTGAGCCAGCGGAGTGCTGCCATAGGAGGCGGCAGACGACATGGGCTGCTCGACCACCGCATCGGAGGCAAAGAAGACTACGGCGGCGCGGTCCTCGCTGCCCATCTTGCTGATGGCGTTACGCACGAAGTCGAGTTCATGGGCCTGAGTAGCCGCATCTACGCTGTCGGAACGGTCTACCAGAAAGACGAGGGCCAGATTGTTGACCGCGCTCACCGTCTGGAAACCGGCGAAGCTGAACACTAGTAGGGCAATAAAAGCGAGGCGCAGGCCGAGGGCAAGACGGCGGCGCATGGGCCGCATATAGGAAAGCCCCTGGCGGCCAATCCACCAGAACAGGGGTAGCAGTAGCAGCAGTATCAGGGCCCAGGGGTTGGTAAGGGACAGATTCATATCTTTCCGATGCTCCTTAGTTTAGGATAAACAAAACTGCTGTTTTTGTCAACCAAATCATGAGTCATCTCTAATTTTATAGGGTGCAGCGGGCATCACGATCCTAAGCCCCCAGCGGGGGCTTACTTGATCCCTGCCTTTGTAGTGCTTTGCACTAGCCATAATCTGTGCTATAATCTTGGCATGGACGAGATCAAAGCGCAATTGAAAACCTTTCCCCTGGTCCGCATTCTGCTAACCGGCCTGGTTATCGGCATCCTGTTCAGCCTATTTGCCGACCTTGGCAAGCTCGGGCTAGGAAGCGATTTCCTGCTGCGGGCGTTGGAGCGCATTGGTTGCAGCATTGCGGGGGGGCTGGCAGGCTGGATTCTTAACCTGCTCACCGCTAGCTTTACCGGCATTGGCCTGAACATGGTGCGTGGCACTGGCTTCGAGTTCTCCGACAGTGTGGAGACCAAGCTGCTTAACACCTTCATATTCGTCTGCGCCATCGTGGGCGCAGCGATCAGCCTGATCTTCCTCAAATAATGATCGCAAATAGCCCCACAATAATATACCTGATTCGTCACGCCGACGTTCATAATCCCGATGATATTGTTTATGGCCGCCTACCCCGCTTCGGCCTGAGCCAGACTGGATTCCACGAGGCCGCGACCACTGCCCGATACCTGGCGGGCATCGCGCAACTTAGCGTCGTCTACAGCAGCCCGATGCTACGCGCTCGCCAGACTGCCGACATTGTTAGCTGGTCGCAGCATCCGCCCGCGCCGGTGATTATGACCGATGCGCTAAACGAGGTGCTAACCGGCTGGCAGGGCTACCCCAACCGCGACCTGATGGCGGGCAGGTTCAATTTCTACGACCCCAAAAAAGACCCCACCGACGAGAGCATCATGGACGTGTACAACCGCGTGTATGGGCTGGTGCGGATCATCCTGACGCAACATATAGGGCAGCAGGTTGTCTGCGTCTCACATGGCGATCCGGTGATGATCCTGAAGACCGGCCTGCGCGGGGTGGAACTAACCCGCGCCAGCATCCGCGAACCGGATTATCCGGCTAAGGCTTCTGTTACTACCTTTGTATTTAATACGCCCGAAGCCGCGCCGCAGATTAGTTATTTCGACCCCAGCGCCGAGTTGCACCAGCGCCTCGAAGCCGAGGAGAAGGCGCGACAGCAGGCGCATGGGCAGAACCCCAACCAGCCGCCGCTATCCGAAGCGCCCGCCAGCGCAAGTGAGGAGACCAGTGCTGAGGTTTGAGGTTTGAGTAACGAAGTTCAGATTGCTACCATCTGAAGGGGAGAAGTAAATCGTAGGGGCGGACGGTGGCCCGCCTTGGTAGAGCGCCAACAATGCTGCGGTATTTCGTAGGGGCGGGCGGTGGCCCGCCCTGACTTAATTTACACCAATCACTATGGCGATTTGGTATAAGAATGCTGGGGATGAACGTGGGGGTCTGGGGGTTCAGCCCCAGCGGTTGAAGGGCGACCAAGCCCCTCGTAAGCAGCGCCGCATGGATAATCCAGAGGTACAGCCAACCTCCGGCATTATGTCATGGCAGCGGGCTGGGGGCTGAACCCCCAGACCCCCAGCGAACCTTCGCCCTCAGGCACAATTCAGCATTATATGGGCCGATCTATTCCCTTAACTTGATGCGCTTCATCGAGGTGAGCGCCATTCGTCCCTACGTCAAGCCGTCCCAGGCAGTGACCCACCAGCACGAACCAGAGTGGCAGTAGCACGATTGAAGGAAGCAGGGGCCATACTGGCGCGAAGGAGGAGATGAACGAGTAGCTGGCGAGGTCAAGTGCCAGCAGCAGGCCGACGATGCGCATCGCACCGCCCGCCCGCCACGCGGATGTGGCGATCCAGAGCGCCGCTGAGAGATGTCCCCCATACTTCAAAGAGAAGGCAGTCAGTTGGGCCACGCCATCGAGGGCCATGATGTCGGTTGCCATATCAATCACCAACCAGCCGTATCCTGCGGCCTTGGCCCACTGCGGCGCTGGCAGCACGGCCACCACCACAAAAAGCAGCAGATGGGGCGCAATGCCCAACATAGCGTTCAGTACACCAAGCAAGGGCGCGGTAAGCGCGGTAGCGTCGCGCATACCAGGGATGAAGAAGGTGGGCAAGCGCAAGGCAAACAAAATTGCTACGGCATAGGCCGCCCATTGTGCCTGTTTGTTCTCGTTCATGAAAACGTTCGGCGTGGATACCCACTCCTTTAGGGGTGGGAGGAAACGCCGCCTCCAAGATATTCAACAGATGCTTTTCCTTGCGCCTGCTGAGATAGACAACTTGACAAATGGCCGATAATCGGTTATTATATGAACATGATGCAACGTACAATCAGGATTAAATTGCAGCCGACGGCAGCGCAAGAAGCCTTGCTGTTCCCAACGGTTGCCCAGTACACACAATCGTTTAACGAGGTGTGCAAGCTGGCTGATGAGCAGCACCTTACCAACGGGGTTGCGTTGCACCATGCTACTTACTATGGGCAGAAGGAGAGTACCCAACTGCCCAGCCAATTGATTGTATCGGCCCGCATGAAGGCGACCGAGGCGATTAAATCGGTAATGGAGTTGCGTAAGAAGCGGGTCAAGAGTGAGGTCAAACGTCAAGCCAAGTGTTTGAAACAAGGCAAGGAGTTCAAACCTAAGAAGCCGATTAAAACTCCTTGCTCTAAACAAGCAGCTATTCGTTATGATGCCCGCTCCTACAAGTTTGACCGCATTGGTAACACGGTTAGCTTGCTCCATGTTCAGCAACCTGGGCAGGTTCGCAACCGCATCACCATCCCAGTTACCATCCCTGCTTACTACCAACAGTACCTTTCCGCTGATTGGCAGACCGACAGCGCCGACCTGATCTATCGCAAGGGTAGTGGCTGGTGGCTGCACGTTGTCCTCAGCCACGAAACGCCGTTCGCCGCTGCCACTGGCAAGGTGATTGGAGTAGATGTTGGCGTTAGTAGAATAGCGGTTACATCCGATGCCTTGTTCTTCGGTGGTAAGCAAGTTAAGGAAACGAACAACAAATACTTTCGACTGCGTAGAGCGTTGCAGGCTAAAGGCACGAAATCTGCCAAACGTCATCTCAAAAAGGTGGCGGGCAAGATAGCACGGTTTCAGCGGCACGCTAATTACGTAGTGGCTAAGGCGATTGTTCGTTCGGCTGCTCCTGGTGACATTATTGCAATGGAGGATCTTACCGATATACGTGAGCGCACCCAGTACCGACGCAAGCAACGTCGCGCCATGTCGAACTGGAGCTTCCACCAACTGCAAGGCTTTGTCGCGGACAAGGCCGAAGCGGTGGGCGTAAGCGTTCAGTATGTGGATGCTCGTTACAGTAGTCAAGAGTGTCTCCGTTGCGGTTATATCTCAAAGGCTAACCGACCTTGCCAGAGCGAGTTCAAGTGTAAGCAATGTGGGTATGCGCTAAATGCCGATTTGAAGGCAGCCCGCACCCTTGCTGGTCGTGCTATATGCGCTTCCAGTGGGCCGACGTAAAGCGGCCTATCGTCTCAGGCTACGCAAGTAGCTTAGGGACAATGCCTACGCCTTCAGGCGTGGGTACTTTACGTCGGTCTCCCAGTTAACGTAGCGTGCTGGGCAATATCCCCATCTGGCTGCGATACTTGGCGACAGTGCGACGGGCCACGCGGATGCCCTCGCGCTTGAGGCGGGCTACGATCTCGCGGTCGGTCAGCGGCTTGCCGCTCTGCATCTCTTTGGTCACGATCTCTTTGATTACATCGCGGGTGCTGAGGCTGGCGGTGAAGAAGTCGGAGAAGGGGATAACCTGGCGGTTGGGCAGCATCACAAACTTGGCCGCAGTAGCGCGGCTGACGGTGGACTCGTGCAGGTTGGTCATCTCGGCCACCTGGGCGCGAGTAAGCGGTTTTAGCGAACGCACCCCATGGCGGATGAAATTATCCTGGCACTCTAGCAGGCAGCGGGCGATTTTTGCCATGGTCTCGCGGCGTTGGTTGATATTCGACATAAACATACGGGCGCGCGAGACGTACTGCTGGATATGCTTCTTCTCATCATCGGAGAAGCCACGACTGGGGCTGCGTAGTTCGCCGGACAGTTGGCCGTAAAGCGGGTTGATGCGAAGGAAGAATCGCTGCGACTCGATAACGTCCACCTGTAGCTTGCCTTCCTCCTCGCGGATAATCACGTCGGGCTGCACGTACTGTGCCTTGCTGCGGCTGCCCCAGCTCTGGATGTCGCCCGCGTCAATCACCGGGAAAGGGGCCAGCGATTCCTTGATAATATCGCGGGCCTCAGCCACCGCCTCGTTGCTGATACCCAGCCGCTGCGCGATGTAGCCGTACTTGTGTTCGCCCAGTTCGGTCAGGTACTCGCTGATGATTTGCCGCACGATAGTATTGAGCGCGGGGTGGGTGGTTTCCTCATCGGTGGCTAGCTCGGCCAG
>JBBRMT010000300.1:0-4903 GCA_038230695.1 Chloroflexia bacterium | reverse complement strand
GGCAACGTCGGCTTCCTGGCCCGCCCCGAGCGCATCCTGCTGCTGGCCGCTGGGCTGCTGCTCAGTTCGCTGGGCTGGCCGCTACCCGCCGCACTCTGGATCCTGGCAGTCGGCACCCAGCTAACCGCCATCCAGCGTATCTGGCACGTGTACCGCACGGTGGGGCGGGCGAGTTGAAAGATGAAGGTTGAAAGTAGTTTTTGTAGGGGCGGGTTGCACTCGCCCCCATGCGGCAGTTTCGTAGGGGCGGGTTGCACTCGCCCTGGAGGGGAAGAAAGATGGACGATCAGATGGATGAGAACGTCAGCGAAAACCAGCCACGGCGCTCCGGGTTGGGGTTGCACGAACTGGGCGAAGACCTGCAAGACCTCGGTCTGGTTACGGTGAACCTGGCGGGCGACCTGCTACAACTGTTGAGCGTGGTAATCAAACTACCGTTCATGCTGCTGCCGGAGGAGACCCGCAGCCATCTGAAGGCCGCCGCCCGCGAGGCGGGCCTGGCCGCGCAGGCGGTGGTGGAGGGTACGGTCAGCACAATGAACGATCGCGTGCAGCAGTTCAACCAGAGCCTGCGCGAAACCACCAATCCCGCCCACGATGAGCTTGACGATAGCATCGTAATCGAGGATGAGCCGGTGGAGATGGGCGAAAGTGGCGAGGCGGCTGATGAAAACCTTGACCGCGAGGTGGTTGAACCCAACCTCCAGGGGTAACGTAATACCAATTCACCAACCAGATAGTGCATTTTCGTAGGGGCGCACTGACGTGCGCCCTGTTGCAAATGTCGCCTGCCCCTCAAACTAAGCCCCCAGCGGGGGTTGGGGGAGAATCTTGCCCAGCACTAATGCCCAAGTATGCCAGTTGCGCCTTACCTGTTTACCCTGGCATCGTTGCGCCTCAACATTCTCCCCCAACCCCCGCTGGGGGCTTAGATGTTCAAACTTTGGGACGACTCATATGATCAAATTAGCCTCAGCCGCCGAAGGGGTTGATGGGCTTCTCGCCAGTGTAGACCAGCACGCTCTTTAGCTCGGTGTAAAGTTCGATCGCGTCCATAGACATCTCGCGTCCAAAGCCCGATTGCTTGTATCCGCCGAAGGGCAGGCCGGGGAAGGCAGTGAAAGGCGTGTTGATGCTGACGTGGCCGGTGCGGATGGAAGCGGCGACACGATTGGCGCGGCCCACATCCTTGGTCCAGACCGTACCTGCCAGGCCGTAGATGCTGTCGTTGGCTAGCTGGATCGCTTCCTTCTCGTCCTTGAACGGGATGATCACCAGCACCGGGCCGAAGATTTCCTCCTGTGCCACGGTCATCTGGTTGTGTACGTCGGCGAGGGCAGTGGGCAGGTAGAAGTTGCCATCCGCCATATGCGCAGGCCGCTGGCCGCCAGTGAGCAGCTTTGCCCCCTCCGCTTGCCCCTTCTCCACGTAACCATTGACTACATCCCACTGGTTCTGGCTGATCAGGGAGCCGATGTTGGTAGTCGGATCCATGGGGTCGCCAACCTTCAGCTTGCTGACGCGGGCAAGGAACGCTTCGACGAACTGATCGTAGACGCTCTGATGCACCAGCACGCGGCTACGCGCCTCACACGATTGGCCCGCGCTGTAGTAGATGGCGAAGGCCGCCCCGTTTGCCGCCGCCTCGATGTCGGCATCCTCAAAGATGACGTTGGCCGATTTGCCGCCCAATTCCAGACTGATGCGCTTGAGTGTAGCAGAGGCGGTGATCATAATCTGCTTGCCGGTGGTCGTCTCGCCGGTGAAGGCGATCTTGTCCACGCCTGGATGCCCGGCCAGATAGTTGCCCACCGTGCTGCCCGGGCCGGTCACCACGTTGACTACGCCAGCGGGAACGCCTGCCTCCAGGCAGATCTCGCCAAGTAGCAACGCGCTGATTGGCGTGTTGCTGGCGGGTTTCAGCACGATGGTGTTGCCGCAGGCCAGCGCGGGAGCCAGCTTCCAGGCTGCCATCATCAGGGGGTAGTTCCAGGGGATAATCTGGGCGCACACACCCACCGGCTCACGTAGGGTGTATCCCAGGTGGCGGCCCGGCAGCGCGGTGGTGATGCCGGTGATCTTGGTCGAAGCGCCCGCAAAGAACTCGAAATCGTCTATCGCCTGACCGATCTCCGCCTTGACGTTCTGGATAGCCTTGCCGTTGTTGAGCGTTTCGATGTGGGCCAGGTCGGCGGTGCGTTCGCGCAGCAACTCGGCCACCTTCATCAGGATGCGGTTACGCTGGCTGCCGCTAGTGCGCTGCCACTTGTCAAAGGCGGCGCGGGCGGCGGCTACTGCCTTGTCTACATCCTGCTCTCCCGCTTTGGCTACGGTTGCCAGATGCGCGTTGGTAGCGGGATTGTAGGTGTCGAACGTTTCGCCGCTGGCGCTATCCACCTGTTCGCCGTTGATCAGCAGCTTGTAGTGGTCGCGCTCCATTGCGCTGCGTTTTACTTCAGTCTCTGCAATTGCAGTCATGTTGCTCCTCCCGGATTAAATGTAGATTTGGAGTCTCCCCTCCCTTCGGGATGGGTTGGGGTGGGTCAGTGCCACGTGGCTCGTACCCCCACCCAACCTCCCCCGGCGGGGGAGGGGTAATTAGCTAATGTAGCACCATTGGCTTATCGTTACCGGAGCGGCGCTCCAGCATGGCGCGGATTTCTTCCAACTCGGCGCGGGCGGCGGCAATCTCCTGCTTGAAGGAGTATACCATCTCGGCCAGTTCGTTCATGCTCATGCTGGTGCTGCTGGTTTCCACCGCCAGCAGGTCGAGCCTCTCGGCCAGTATATCGGTCATCGCCCGCACCTCGCCCAGCATATCGTGGTTGGCGCTCTGGAACTCGGCCAGCAACTCAGCCAGACGGGGGCGGAGAAATGCCACCACTACCTGCTGCATCAGCTGCGCTAGCTGCTGGTCAATGTAGTCTCTGGTTTCCTGCTCGTTCATGATTCCCCCTTTGGGAGGAGTCGTGGTACTCCCCCACCCAGCCTCCCCCTTTGGGGAGGGGTTTTGCTTAAAGCCGCTCGAACACAGTGGCAATGCCCTGGCCGACCCCGATGCACATGGTGGCGAGGCCGTACTTCGCGTTGGGGCGACGTTGCATCTCGTAGAGCAGGGTGGTGGTCAGGCGTGCGCCGCTCATACCCAGGGGGTGGCCGATGGCGATCGCCCCACCATTGACGTTGACCTTGCTCTGGTCGAGGCCCAGTTCGCGGATCACCGCCAACGATTGGGCGGCGAATGCCTCGTTAAGTTCGATCAGGTCGAGGTCGTCAACGCTGAGGCCCGCCCGCTGCAAGGCTTTGCGGGTAGCGGGGATAGGGCCGAGACCCATGCAGGCGGGGTCCACGCCAGCGACCGCGCTGGCAACGACCCGGCCCAATGGCTTGTAGCCGAGAGCGGCGGCCCGCTCCGCGCTCATAATTAGCAACGCCGCTGCGCCGTCGTTGATGCCGCTGGAGTTGCCCGCAGTGACACTGCCGCCCTCGCGGAAAGCGGGCTTGAGCTTTGCCAGCCCTTCTATTGAACTATCGGCGCGGGGGTGTTCGTCAATCTCGAAAGAGGTAGGCGGCTGGCCCTTCTTCGCGGGTGGGATTGGCACTGGCACAATCTCATCGCGCAGGCGGCCCTCCTGAATCGCGGCTACTGCCCGCTGCTGACTCTGCAAGGCGAAAGCATCCTGATCCTCGCGGCTGACCTTGTACTGTTCGGCGACGTTTTCGGCGGTCTCGCCCATACTGTAGGGGTAGTACATTTCGGCCAGTTTGGGGTTGGTGAAGCGCCAGCCTAGGGTGGTATCGTACATGGTGATATTGCCACGCGGGTAGCCCGCTTCCGGCTTGCCCATTACGAACGGGGCGCGGCTCATGCTCTCAGCGCCACCGGCGATGAAGATTTCGCCATCACCGCGCTGGATGGCATGGGCGGCATCGTTGATTGCCTGCAAGCCGCTGCCGCACAACCGATTGACGGTGCTGCCCGCCACATCCACCGGCAAGCCAGCCAGCAAAGCGGCCATGCGGGCCATATTGCGGTTGTCCTCGCCCGCCTGGTTGGCGCAGCCCATGATTACATCTTCGATGGTGGCAGGGTCAATTTTACTACGTTGGATAATCTCTTTAATCACCAGCGCAGCCAGGTCGTCGGGCCGCACATCCTTCAACGCGCCGCCGTAACGCCCCACCGGGGTACGCACCGCCGCGACGATTACCGCTTCGTGGTTAGACATCATTGTCCTTCCTTACCGAGGGCGAACCGTCATTCGCCCTGTGTGCATCAACTAAGCCCCCAGCGGGGGTTGGGGGAGAATCTTGAAGCGCAACAATGTCGCGCAGCGCCTCATCAATACCATGCCGCAATTATACCGAACATGGCGGGGATTAGCAAAACAAACCATGCGCTTTTTCTTGACAAGGGTCAAGCCATATTGTATAATACCGCGTGTCCTGAGCCGCAACGCCCAGGTGGCGACCAGCTTGCGTAGTTTAACCGCTTCGCAAGAGAGTACCAGCAACACAGGCCCACGTAGCTCAGTCGGTAGAGCACATTCTTGGTAAGAATGAGGTCATGAGTTCGAGTCTCATCGTGGGCTCCAGTTCTGGTTGCATCCGGCCCCACAAGCCGGGTGAGGATTGAACCAAAAAGCCACAAAAGTTGGATGCGTTGCCCTACCATCGTGTGGGGCAATTCTTTACGAACTTACAATCCCATCCCCAAAGGGGGAGGTAGGGTGGGGCAAGCCCACCAAGAGGAGAAAGCAAACAAATGGCAAAGCAGAAGTTTGAGCGCAACAAGCCCCACGTCAATGTTGGCACCATCGGCCATGTTGACCATGGCAAGACTACCCTGACCGCCGCTATCACCAAGACCCTCGGCATGAACGGCAAGGCCAAGTTCCGCAGC
>JBBRMT010000299.1:0-4914 GCA_038230695.1 Chloroflexia bacterium | reverse complement strand
GCAAGGCGATGATCGCGTTGTTGGTCAAGGCTTCAAGCAACTCCAGCTCTTCCTCGCCATATGCGCCCGCCCGCGGGCTGGCGATGAAGATTATGCCATAAACTTCATAGCTGGCCCGCAACGGCACCACCAGGGCGCTCTGATAGTTGGCAAGGCGCGGCCACGCTCTGGCAATCATGGCGGCCTGTTCTCGCAGCCGTCCGCGCACGATCAGCGATTGGCCGGTACGCATCACCCGCCCAATAACCTTGTCGTTGGCTTCGATGGCTCGCTTGCGCTCGGCTTCATCCAGCCCAAAGGAACTGGCGACATAGAGGCGGTCGGATTCGTTGTCGTAGAGGAAGACCATGCCCATGCCATAGGGCAGCGCCTTGCTGAACTCCTGGAAGATTGCCTTCATCACCTCATCGTATGAGAGGCTGGCGCTGAGGGCGTAACTAACCTTATAAACCGCTTGCAGGCTCTTACGTAGGGTACTACTGCGCTCGTCGAAGCCGAGGTAGACCCCCAGCCTGCTCCAGCCCAAGGCGGTGTAGGCGATTGCCAGCAGCAGGGCGGCGATTACGCTGACGGTCATCGGCGCAGGCGGCAGACTGATCGAGCCATTGTAGAAATTAAGCAGCACTGGGAAGTTGAGCAGACATACACTGAAGGCGGCGAGGATGCCCGCCCAAAGCTGGCTGGCAGTAGCCACTGCGAAGGCGGGCAGCAGCGCGAAGGGGAAGAACAGCCCATTACTGATCAGAGAGAGGATGATGCCAAAGCAGAAGTCGAGCAGGATACTTAGCAGGGTAAGCACGCGGCGTTCGCCCAGCGCCCGCTGCAACAATATCCAAGCCAATGTCACCCCGGCGTAGCCCATCAGCAGGATGCCCGCGCTGCCGGTCCAGGCATAGGCGGTGTTTTCGCTGCTACGCTGCGCCACGAATAGAACCACAAGCATCAGAGCAGCCACCAGCCCGCGCAAGTATATGAGCGAACCGCCATGTTCGCTCCCTGCTGCGAGGGCGGGGGGCAGGCTGCCCAGCTTGCCAACGCTATCCGATGATGGAGTCGTGGTCGCCATGTATAGCTTCACTCACTTCTTTAGTTGGCTGGCAATCCAGCTTGTTCCAAGTTGCCAACCGATCACATTGTCGTAGCCCTATTGTACTATAGGAACGTGCAGTTTTGCAACCCAGGGTGAACAGTCAAGAGCTAGCATCCTTGCATCAGTGACCGCGCTGCCATATAATCACAGGTATAGAGATTTTACAAGGATTTTACTCTAATTTTGCCAGCTTCTAACTTCCCTGCCGCATAATCGCTGAAACTGGAGGTTAACACCATGCCGGGAGAAACCATCCTCGTCGTTGACGATGAACGCAATATCGTGGATCTGGTCAAGCTGTACCTGGTAAGCGAGGGCTACCATGTGGAAACCGCGCTGACTGGCAGCGAGGCGTTGCGCCAGTACCGCGCCGCCAGACCCAGCCTGCTCGTCCTCGACATTAATCTGCCGGAGATAGATGGCTATGAAGTGTGCCGCATCATCCGCAAGGACAGCCAGACCCCCATCATCATGCTTACCGCCCGCACCGATGATGTGGATAAGATCGTTGGCCTGGAGATCGGTGCAGATGATTATCTTGCCAAGCCGTTTAACCCCCGCGAACTGGTGGCCCGTATCAAGGCAGTGTTGCGCCGCACCAGCACGACTGCTAACGAACGTGCCAGCAACCCCATGATCAGCATCGGCAACACTACGATTGACGACCAACGCCACGAGGTCAGGATTGATGGGCGGCTGGTGGAGCTGCGGAGCAAGGAGTACGACCTGCTCAAGACCTTCGCTCAGTACCTCGGCCTGGTGCTGGAGCGTGAAAAGCTGCTCAATCTCGTCTGGGGCTACGAATATTTTGGCGATACCCGTACTGTGGATGTTCATGTTGCCCACCTGCGCGACCGTATTGCCGGTAGCGACTTGCAGGTGCAGACTATTCGCGGCACGGGCTACAAGCTGGTGCTAGCCAGCGCGGCGGGGGAGTAGATGCGATGTTTGCCAGCCTGCGCTCCAAGCTATTCGCCTCCTATATCTTCCTGGTGGTACTGTGCCTGCTGGTAGTCGGCCTCGCTGCTGGGCTGCTGATTAGCAGCTATCAGCAAAACGCGCAGGTTCGATCGCTTCACTCGCAGGCAATCATCTACCGCCAGTTCATGGAGAACCAGATCAGGCAGGCAGCCAGGCAGCAGACCTCCGCTACTCTTGATAAGAATCTGCGGCAGGTGGCAAATCTCGCCGGGGTGCGGATGATGCTGGTAGCCAGTAACGGCAAGGTGCTGGAGGATAGTGTCTCCGGCACTGACAACCTTCAGGGCAAGAACTTCGCGCCACAGCCGAAAAGCATCCTACCACCGTTGCTAGGGTTGCAGACCCGTTATCTTACCGACCCTACCATTGTTGGCGCGACCACTGATGGTAAATATATATATACTGCTGCCGAACTGAACCCACTCTTTAGCGCCAACGCTCACTACTTTGTGGTTATGACTCCACCCGCTAATGCCTGGGCCGAACTGTTGCTGCCGCTGTTCATTGCCGGGCTGCTGGCCTTGCTGCTCTCGTTGTTGATTGCCTGGTTGCTGGGCCGCAATATGAGCCGCCCCATACAGCAGATCTCGGTTGCCGCCAACCGCATCGCGCATGGCGATTACAGCCAGCGCATTCAGGTGCAGGGCGAGGATGAGGTGGCCTTCCTCGGTCAGAACTTCAACATCATGGCTAGCGAGGTGCAGCGCACCCAGCAGGCGCAGCGCGACTTCCTTGCCAATATCTCGCACGACCTAAAGACCCCGCTCACCTCGATTCAGGGCTTCTCTCAGGCCATCCTTGACGGCACCCTGCCCGACCTAAGCAGCGCACAGGGGGCGGCCCGCGTGATCAACGATGAGTCGTTGCGGATGGGGCGGCTGGTTAGCGCGTTGCTGGAATTGTCACGCTTGCAGAGCGGTCAGGTGCAGATGCAACCTCAGCCGCTCGACCTCGGCGCGATGCTACTTGCTACGGTGGGTAGTCTGCAACCCCAGGCCAGCGCCTGCGATGTCAGCCTGGGCCAGAACGGGCTGGTCGGGCTGCCCCAGGTGATGGGCGACCCCGATCGGCTGCGTCAGGTGTTCACTAACCTGGTTGACAACGCGATCAAGCACACCCCTGCTGGTGGCTGGGTACAGGTGGAGGCTCATATTGCACCTGCCCCGGGCAACGTGCCCAGCAGCATCGTGGTCACGGTTGCCGACAGCGGTGAGGGCATCCCCGCTGCCGACCTGCCGCGCATCTTCGAGCGTTTCTATCAGGTGGAGAAGTCCCGCGCCAGCGATGGGCGCGGCCTCGGCCTGGGCCTGGCGATTAGCAAGGAGATCATCGAAGGCCATCGCGGCAGCATCGCGGTCAGCAGCGAACTGGGCAAAGGCACCGTCTTCACCATCACCCTGCCCAGCATTGGCAGCCTCGCCAATGCCCCCACCTTGCAGCTACGCGCCGCCCCCGCCAATGTACGGCGAACTCAATTATCTTTAACCGCCCTCACCCATTGCTTGCTAGCCCTTACCCACCAATAAAAAGTCCAACGGTATAATGCTGCAAGCGAACAGGCGGCTTGCCGAGTTACTGGGGGTTGGGGGCGTAGCCCTTTGTTGCCACCTCGCCATGTCAGTCGCCTACTTATCTGCTGCCAGGTATATCACATGGGGCAGAGCTGTAACCATGCCGACCATTTTCGCCGCGATCATCGCCAGTGCTGCTAATAGTGTTTGTCCATGAACGCTTCCGATAAGCACAGATGCGCTGCACCGCTCGGAGCTACGCTCCCGGCCCTCGGTAACTCTGCGAAGGTGAGTAGTCTCCCACCACTTCTGCCCTTCACCCCAATTCTTAATGATCCTCCATATTTGTATAAATATCCCTTGATGTTTTGCTCAAACTCATGTATAATGATTTATGTATCGCGACCTACTTTGGTGATAAGGAGCAGAGCAATGAACGAACCAAACAACGAGCAGCAGGAAGGTGTGATCATTGAGCCGTATCGCGGGCCAGCCAGCGATTACACGCCGCCTAATATACATCCTTCGAGCAGTCACAAGCAACTGACTACTACTCCTACGGTCACGACCGCTAGTTACCAAAAAATGGCTAGCTGGGCGAACCGCAACAAGGTTCATCTTATGGTGGTGGGCTTGATTCTGTTTGTCTCGCCATTCTCCCCACCGCTTGGCTTGACCGCTATGCTACTACTTATCGGCTCATTGGCTGGCCCAGCCGCTGCTGATGAGAATGTAGGACAATCTGATCGTCATGATCAGGTGAATAAATGGCTGCGGCAGGCGATGGTTAGCACTATTTTCGCCGTGCTGCTAATGCTGTCATCGGTCTTCCTCATTTACCTGTATCTTATACTCTGGCCGCTTGGATTGTTCGCGTTGCTGATTCTCGGCAGCTTGCTGCTGATCAGCGCGATTAGCGCGATTCGCAGCCTGCTCAACCACAATCGCGCCCGCCACCCTCTGGATGTGGTGCTTGCTAGCCTGCTTATTCTTGCCTTTGATGCTGCTCTTACTTACTATGCTGCCGTTCTGGTCAAATCGCTGTTCGATAATCCACCGATGATGTAATAACTGCGCGATCATGTGTTAATCATTAGCGTTGCCTTGCCATCCTTGCGATCTCTGCCAAACGGTCGTATAATACTTGCTGGAAGGCAAGGTCTGCCCTGTGTCTTCCTTATCTTCAATGGCGAAGATAACCCCTCTCGTAAAGGAGAAAGCAAGAATGGCAACCAGCACTGTACTGCGGCCCCAGGTCCAGCCGTCCGTTGGCGAGGCTCCCGGCGTGGAGCAGGACAAGACCGTGTACGCATTTTTCCAGGGCGACTATGT
>JBBRMT010000298.1:0-4921 GCA_038230695.1 Chloroflexia bacterium | reverse complement strand
GTGGCTGTTTGGCTGGGATGACACCCCAGGCATCGTTTCCGTTTGGGCTGATCGCTCCGGGCAAGCCCTGGTCTGGCGACGCAACGCTGGGCGGGTCATCTGCGAAAGAGAGCGCTATCGGCCCTGGGTGTTCGCCCGCAATCTGGATGATGTCACCAGCGGCAGAGGTTCATTCGGCTACCGCAAGCTGGAGGGCGGGAAGCCGGGTGACTACCGCTACATCATCAGCGCCGCGACCTTCCCCGCTCTTGAGCGCAATATCATCACTGGCGCATCCAAGCGCCTAGGTGTGCCTGTAAGCCGCCTTTCGCAGCTCGACGACTTAACCTGCGCCAGATAGGACGATAGACAGGCTGCCTCACCCTAGGGGCAGCCTGTCCGTTCTTGATCTAGCCACACAGAGCGAGTATCTCGCCAGCTTCACAAGACCAGAGAGGAGAGGAATTGCGCCTCGGTCAGCAGCGGCAGCGTGAGCGTGAAGCAGCTACCATGACCTCCAGAGCTTTCTACACGGATGGTGCCGCCGTGCTGCTGGACGAGGCGCGCGGCAATCGCCAGGCCGAGCCCGGCGCCTGAGTGGGAGCGGGCATCCGCTGCCCGGTAAAAGCGCTCGAAAATGTGCGGCAGGTCAGTGGCGGCGATACCGATACCGTTATCCGTGACGGTCACTATCGCACTACTTTCCGAGAGCCCGGCGGCCACCCTTACCCATCCATCCTGCGGGGTGTACTTGCAGGCATTATCCAAGAGGATAAGGAAGAGTTGCTTCAGATGGTCGGGGTCACCCCAAACCGCAGCGCCTTCCAGTGCGTCAACGCCATCGCAGTTAAGCATGGGTTCGCGGCGGGCGCGACTCACCTGCTGGCAGGCCTCGCCAACCACATCGGCCAATAGCACGGTCTGGTGCAGGGTGGTCTCGGCTTCGTCAGTGCGGGCGAGCATCAGTAGCTGGCTCACCATCTGCGCCATGCGCTCCGCTTCCAGGCGCATATCGACCAGGGTGCGGGCCTGAAAGTCGGGATCAGTGTTACCCATCTTACTGATCAGCTCGAGCGAAGAGAGCATAATCGTCAGCGGCGTGCGTAGCTCATGGGACACATCGGCGAGAAAGTGGCGCTGCACCTCGCTCAACTCCTGCACCTGGTGGTAGGCACTACCGAGCGCTTGATAGGCATTGTCCAGCGCGCTGAGCATTCCATTGATGGTGTCGGTGAGGCGACGAATTTCATCGAAGCGCACCCCAGGCTCGAGCCGCTCACGGTGGTCGCCGGAGGCAGCCACGGCGGCTGCACTTTGGGCTAGCCGCTCCAGCGGACGCAGCGCGCGCTGCACCAGCAGCCAAATCAGTAGTCCGGCGAAGACGAGCGTAATCATGGTGCCGGGAACGAGCCAGCCCCCCAGCTGACTTAGCGCCAGATTGATGGTGCGAACCGAGCGAGCAACCAGCACGTAACCCTGCACCTGACCACCGCCGTGTACAGGCTGGGCGTATGTCTCGAATGGTTGACCAGGTTGTTGTATAAGTCCCAGCCTGGGCAGGTGACTACCATTTAGGTCGGAAGCATTGCGATCGAGGTAGCCAGCCGAAGCGCGGACCGTGCCATCAGGGTTCAAGATCTCAACTACAACATCGGCGCTGGCGAATGGAGTGAGGTCAGGTACGCGCAGCGTAGTGGTGCCGGTTAGGGGCTGCACTGCGGCAATCACGCTAGCGGCGCGACTACGTACATCCATACTAATCTCGCCTAGAAGGCTGGCGTGAGTGAGTTCGTAGATCGCCAGGCTGAAGCCCACCAGCACCACTATAAGAAAGAGCATCAGCGCGATTGCCAGCCGGGTACGAATGTACATTTCAATCTATCCCCTCAGCACATAGCCAAGCCCGCGCACGGTCTGTAGCAGGCGCTTGCCTCCGCCTGCTTCCAGCTTCTGGCGCAGGTGGCCGATGTGTACTTCCACCACGTTAGTATCAACTTCTGCATCGTATCCCCACACCTGATTGAGAATTTGCTCGCGGGTCAAGACCTTGCGGGCGTGACGCACAAACATGGTCAGCAGCGCATACTCACGAGCGGTTACTTCCACCAGCTGCCCGGCGCGAGTCACCTCGCGTGTTTCGGGGTTGAGTACCAGGTCGGCATAGGACAGGTTTACATCATCCACCCGGCGGCGGCGTAGCACGGCATAAATGCGGGCCACCAGTTCATCGAAGGCGAACGGTTTGGCAACGTAATCGTCGGCACCAAGGTTAAGCGCGCTGACCCGGTCCCGTACCTCGTCCCTGGCGGTAAGCATAATCACCGCCAGATCGCCCTGGGTTCGTAGCCGCTGGCAGACCTCAAAACCGTCGAGGCCGGGCATCGAGATGTCCAGCAGCACCACGTCGGGCGACTGCTCCTTAACCACCTTAAGCCCCAGCTCACCGGAGGGTGCAGTGTACACCATGAAGCCCTCGTAAGCCAGCCCCCGCTCCAGCAGCGCGGTGATCTTGGGGTCATCATCGATCAGTAGAACGCGAATCGGCAAGTCTCTTCCTCCTTGAACCCTCATCTACAATCAGCGGGCCAAAACCGCTGATGCCCAAATTATAACACCTCTTCTTGTCTCCATCCTGTAGCGGAAATAAAGATTTTCTGAAGGAGTGGGCTGGCGGCTACCTCTTTTGAGGCCTGGTCGTACTTCCGCTTCTTGAGACCGCTGCGCTGGTACGCACAAATGGGTGCGAGGATGACGCGGAACCTTTGGAAAAACTTTAATTGAATTTCAAGGTCAATACAGCTTTATAGATTATGATTTGAAGGCGGCCTCAAATATCAGGCGTGCGCCAGGCGAAGCGCCGTCACCGAACTATGCTGCAGAGCTTCTGGTGGCAAAGAGGGCGGTTGATGGTAAGTAGCGTAAAAGGAGAGACTTCTCATGCAAGTAAAGAACTCTACCCGACCGGGGCGTAGCGCCACCGTGCGGGTGGCAATGTGGAGCGCCGGCCACCCCTGGCTGGCCTTTCTGGTATGGTTCGCGATTATCTTCGCCAGCCTGGGGCTGGGTCAGCTTAAGCTAGACTGGTCGAACCATGGTAACCAGCCAGCGGCAACCGAGGCCGAGCGGGCCTATGATGTGGTGCATGATGCACAGGCCACCAGCCCGCCCACCCCAGGTCAGGCTAATGTGCCGTCAAACCCGGAGCCGGTCATGGTTGTGGTTAGCCACTCCTCGCTCAAGGTAACCGACTTTGCCTTCAAGGCGGTGGTGGAAGATATTGCCAGCCAGCTCCGCGCTGTCCGTTACATCCCCCATTCTGCACCTTCATCCGCTAGCAGCTCCAGCGCTGGTACGAATAGCAGCAGTTCGCAGGGTATTGAACCCCAGCCCGCCTTCAGTAAGGTGGAAGACTATTACCTGAGTGGCGATGCGGCGCTTGTCTCCGCTGATGGCACCACCACTCGCATCGTGGCCGTACCCGCGAGTATGCCAGCTCATCTGGCGGGGGACGCAGCGATGGCCACCATCGCCAGCCTGGGGGTCGCGCATCCTGACTTTATCATCTATACCTACAACCCTTATTATAACGAGTATAACCAGCTGCTAACCGACGATCTGATCAGGGCGCTCATCCTCAGCCTGCCGATTACTTTCATCATCTTGCTCATCACTTTTGGCGCGCTGGTGGCGACGCTCATCCCCCTGTTTAAGGCGGGCTGTGCCATAGTCGCCGCCTTCAGCGCCCTGGTCTTTATTAACAACGCCACTGGGCAGGGTGACGATAGCGTTTATCATATCGTGGTGCTAATGGGGCTTGCCGTGGGCATTGATTACGCCCTGTTCCTGATTACCCGCTACCGTAGCGAACTGCGGCGCGGGCGGAATAAGTTGGATGCCCTGGAGGTGGCCGCCAGCACTTCTGGCCGGGCAATCTTCTTCAGCGGCCTCACCGTGATGATTTCGCTGGTGGGTCTGCTCTTTGTGAGTGACCCAACCTTCACATCAATTGCGGTTGGCACCATTGCAGTTGTCTTCTTCACCGTGATTGGCAGCCTGACCTTCCTGCCTGCCGTGATCAGCCTGCTGGGCAGTCGCATCAACTGGGGGCGCATCCCCTACTTTGGCCGCGACCGCGAGGAAGGGAGTGGACCTTGGAGTCGGGTCGTCAGCGCCGTTGCCCGCTTCCCGCTAATCTCAGCCGCCCTGATGATCGCTTTGCTGATCGCGCTAGCCAGTCCGGTCCTGCACCTGAACCTGGGCCTCACCGAGCAGTCGTACAAAGCGCTACCCCAGAGTATGGAGCTACGCAAGGTTATGGAGCTATTGGCCGCAAAGTGGCCCCAGACCGCCACCACCGGCAAACTGCGGCTCATTGTGGTAGTTAGCGCTGATGCCCCTGGCCGCGCCGATGTCGTGGCGGCTACGGAGCAACTCGGTAGCGCCATGCGGGGGCTTCAGGGGTTGAGCGGCTCGGGTAAGCCTGAGGTTATTGGCATTGGCAAGGTCGAGCAGCTCTCCTTCGCGATGAGCGGTGACGCACCTGACCCGGCCAACCAGGACACCGTGCGAAAGGTGCGGAGTGAGCTGATCCCCGCCTACTTCAATAACCTTAGCGGGACCGAGGTGCTGGTCACTGGTAATACCGCCAGCGCGATGGATACGGTTAAGCTCTACGCCGATAAGTTGCCCTGGGTGATCAGCTTTGTCGTGACCCTTTGCTTCTTGCTACTGATGGTGGCCTTCCGTTCGCTGATCATCCCGCTCAAGGCGGTGCTGCTCAACCTGCTCTCTACCGCTGCCGCATACGGCGTGCTGGTGCTGGTGTTTCAGGATGGTTGGGGAGCCGCCCAGATGGGCTTCACGCCGGTAGGGATGATCGAGGGTTGGCTACCAATATTTCTCTTTGCCATTCTGTTCGGCCTATCGATGGACTACCATCTGT
>JBBRMT010000297.1:0-4939 GCA_038230695.1 Chloroflexia bacterium | reverse complement strand
CGTGACCGCGAGGTGCAGGATGGCTTGCGGATGGCCGCCCTTGCCGTGCTGCCGCTGCAACTCAACAGCGTCTTCATTGCCCTGTTTCGCGGCTGGCAGCGGATGGACATTGTGCTGGGCCTGTCGCTCGGTTCCCTCACCTTCATCCTGGCAGGCTACTGGCTGGTGGTCACTTTGGGTGGCAGCCTGGCGCACCTGCTGCTGGTGTTCAGCATCGGGCAGGGCTTGCAGACACTGGCCGCCTGGCTGCTCTACCGCCGCCTCGCGCCGCCAGCTGATGCGGAGCAGGTCAGGCTGAAGTCGCTGTTGCTGAGGGCCTTGCCCTTTGCCATTGCGGGCGGGCTGAGTACGCTTGGCACGCGGGTGGATTTGTTTTATATCTACCCGCTGGATGGCGCGACAGCGGCGGGGTTGTATGCCGTCAACCTCAAGTTTTTCGATGCAATGCGCCTGCCACCCAATGCCTTCTTCGGTGCGCTGCTGCCCACCCTGGCGCAGCGGGCGGCCACCAACCGCCGCGAGGCCACCGCCACCTTGCGCCGTTCGCTGCTGCTGCTGGCGGGCTACGCCTGCATTGCCGCTGGCTTTACCGCCCTGATCAGCGTGCCGCTCATCTACTACACCTTTGGCCCCGAATACCAGTTTAGCGCCCATATCCTGCGCCTGCTGCTGTGGGTCAATCTGCCCCTGCTGCTCAACGCAGCCTGTTCCTACTACCTCTACGCCAACCACGATGAACGCTACGTCAACATCATTCAGGCCAGCAATTTGCTGCTGCGCGTCGCGCTGGTCGGCCCGTTCGTAGCGCTGGGCGGGCCGCTGGGCGCGGCTGCTGCTCTGGCGGTTGCCGAGACGATTACGCTGGCGTTCTACGCGGCGCGGGTCTATCAGGTGGTAAGGATAACCAGGTAGCAAGGGGCAAACAGAAAGGCCCCGAACAGTCCTTGCGGAGCATCCGAAGCCTTTCTCTTGACGAACCAGCATTGCTGCTGTCGTGATAATATCTTATCACCACTTGCCGATTCTGTCAAGAGGGTTTTCCACAATTTTGCCGCCAATTTTTCACCAATTTATGGTTTGGCGGGTACTAGCAGCGTGGAGGTGCGGCCACTCTGGGTGGCATACGCTTGCGCGATATGTTGACCAACAATATAACCGCTGCCCTGCTGTGCCAGCATTACCACTGAGCCGCCGAAACCGCCGCCGGTCAACCGTGCGCCATAGATATCCGGTTCCTGTTGCGCCAGTTCTACCAGCAGATCAATTTCTGCCACCGAGATCTGGTAATCGTCGCGCATCGAGGCGTGCGAGGCATAGAATAGCTGACCCAGGCCGAGCAAGTCGCCTGCCCGCATTGCCGCAACCGCGTCGAGTACCCGCTGGTTTTCGGTAATGATATGGCGGGCGCGGCGGTTCAGCGGCTCAGGCAATACCTCTATACGGGACAAATCGGCCATCCCCAGGTCGCGCAACTGACGCACGCCCAGCAGTTCGCAGGCGCGTTCGCACTCGCTGCGACGGGTATTATAGTCGCCGCTGGCGTGATCGTGAGATACGCCGGAGTTCAGCACGATTAGATCCAGCGTGGCAGGAATAGGCACGCGCTGATACTCCATGCTACGGGTGTCGAGAAACAACGCGGTATGCTCATCGGCGAGGCTGGCGGCCATCTGGTCCATAATCCCAACGTGTGCGCCAACGAAATCGTTCTCCGCCGTCTGGCCGAGGCGAGCGATCTCCACATCGTCCAGCTTCAAGTTGAAGGCGGTTCGCAATGCGCGTAGCAGGCCGACTTCCAACGCTGCGCTGGACGACAGTCCGCTTCCCAGCGGCACATTGGAGCTAATAAACGCATCGAAGCCACGGATGCGCTGGCCGGAGGTATACAGCGCCCAGGTTACGCCCTGCACGTAGTCGGCCCAATCGTGGTTGGGGTTCTCCATGCCGATCAGGTACTCGCGGACGGCAGACTGCTCACCCGTGTTTGCGCTGGCAACGTGAACCGCTCGGTCACGACGTGGAGTAAGCGCCACGGTAGTGCGCTGCGGGATGGCGGTGGGTAGCACGAAGCCACCATTGTAGTCGGTGTGTTCGCCAATCAGGTTGACCCGCCCGGGCGCGTCGGCTACCACGGCGGGCGCGGAGCCATACAAATCCTCGAACTCGCTCATAATACCTCCTATTGTAACGACTCCCCGACCGGGAGGGGCTGAGGTGGGTCTACATTGCCATCAAAGCTTTGAAGTTAAGCCGCTCATGACTACTATTGATGCAAATGATGCAAACTGATGTTGCCAAAGCCGACGCTGAGTAGGCGAGGGTCGTTAGCAGCGCCGTTGGCCTGGGGGCTGGTCGGCTGGCCTAGATAGTGCAGGATTATCTCGCTACGGTCAGCAACGAGGGTCAGCGGTATATTGAAGGTCTGCTCCGTCGGCGTGATGGTAATGGTGGTTATAATGCGGCCCTGATACTTGACCTGCACCGGCTGCGGCTTGCTATAGCTGAAGGCGCGGAAGGTTAGCGTGTAGCTGCCGCCGCCGCCCAGGCTGAGGACAGTGAGATAGCCGTCAGTATTATACTGCTCGCCGCTAATCCAGCGATGGCCGCCTCTGGCATCCGTCTCGAAGCTATACCAGCCCGCGCCCACCGCCAGCAGCGGGCCGGTTGCTGCCGCGCTGCTCAAGGTTGTGGTTGTAGTCGGCACGGCATATACATCCATGATGCTGTCGCTATAATAAGGGTTGGTGTTCGCGCCCCATATACTCTTAATCACCGCCTGCGCCCCCTTCAGGCTCTGTCCCACAACCGGCTGCTTGATCAGGGTGACGTACTGCACGTTGGCCCAGCGTAGCACATCGAAAGCGACGCTGACTGGTGGGGTCGGCACAATGTCGCCGCTGGGCGGCTGCTGCGCGGCGAACCAGTTTAGCGCCGGCGTATCCTCGATAAAGGGGTGCGGCTGCTTGCGGGCCAGGTTGCCGCCAAACAGGTACTTGTGGTGAACTGTCTGGTAGGAGAACCATTGATCCTCATCACCGCCCTTGAAGAACGGCATTTCCAGAATGGCGTAGTGGGCGGTATCCTGAACTAGCTGCTGATAGAAGGGGGGTACGCTGAAAGCGGGCAGCGGCGGCGTGATCTTGACGAACTCGATACCTGCTAGCAGCAGCGCCAGCGCAAACCCGCTCGCCACCAACCAACCCCGCCTACGCGCTTCCCGATCGCGCCCCTGGGTCGGAGCGGGCTTATTTCCCCCTCCCCGATCATAGGGGAGGGTTGGGGAGGGGAGCAGCAGCCGCCGCGCCAGCACAAAGCTGCCCAGTGCGGCCAGCAGCGCCCAGCACAGAAAGGCCATCTCGCCGAAGCGTTCGGGGTCACGCGACACCTTCACAAATGGCAGATAATATAGCAAGGCGTAGGGCATCAGGATGTTGCCGCCGAACGGGGTGTAGAACACCTTGCCGCCTATATGCAGCAGCGGGCCGAAGGAGATGAGCAGAAAGGTGATCAGACTGACCAGCAGAACGCGGATTTGCAGCCAGCGCCAGGCCAGAACCAGGCCGACGAGGGCAAGCGCAAGAATGATATAGGGCGGGCTGAACGCGCCGAACACCAGGTACTTGCTGTAGATTGACATATTTAGGTGGTCGGCGAGGCCGCCCCAGATCGGGTTGGTGCGATTCGGGGCAAATAGTTCCAGCAGGTCGGCAGAGTGCAGGATTGTCGCGCTGGTAGCGGGGGCAAGGTCAGGGTGGGTAGCTAGATCCTTCAGCATCGCATAGAGCAGCGGGCTGAAGACGAGGGTGGCAAGCACGCCTGCGCCGATCAGCCGCATCGCGGGCGGCAGCCAGGCCCGCCATCCCTTTGCTATCAACTCGACGATCAGCAATATCAAGCTGAATATTACGATGTAGAGGATGTACTGCAAATCGGTGAGCGCCGCCGCAATGCTGCACAGCGTAGTGAACACCGCATCACGCCAGGAGCGTCCCAGATAGGCGCGATAGGCAAAGTACATAAATAGAGGCACCCACTCGATGCTAAGACGCTCGACCTGCCCACCATATAGATATTGCAGCCGCCAGGGGCTGGCGAAGGCGAAGGCAAAGCCCGCCAGGAAGGCGGCGGATTCTAGCAGTGCTGAGTGCTGAGTGCTGAGTGCTGAGTGGTTATCGGTAGGGGTGGGATTTATCCCGCCCTGCGGCTCATAGCTAAGAGAAGGATCTATCCCGCCCTGCTGTGATTCATTGGTGGGAACGGGGTTTATTCCACTCTGGGGTGTCGTAGCGAGGTAATTGCGTAGCAGCAAGCGGGCTAGCAGGTAGGTGGCGAAGGCGGTGAGGAGATAGGAGAGCAGGATGACGATGTTCTCGGCGAAGACCGGGCCGATCATCTGGAACGGTGCGCTGATCAGGCCCAGCAGCGGGGCCAAAGTGTGGAAGTAGAGGTTGCTGCCAGATTGGTAGAAGATCCAGGTGGTATGGAATGGCGACTGGTGCTGATTGAAGAGCGCAAACGGAGTCCACCACAGATCCCAGAGGTTCTGCCGCCCATCGGTATCGCCGCCCGGAACTGCGCTGGTAATGTGCAGCAGTAGCGGACGGGTATAGAAAACGGATAGTGCAGCATAGAGCAGCAGGGCGACAATTGGGGCGCGGCGCAACAATCTGTTCATATCTGCGGCATTATACCGTAAGGGTGCGCTTGTGTCTACCTGTTTACCACCTCCTATGTTGATGGATGGACAAAAAGCGAACCCCGGCCATTGCGGTCGGGGTTCGTGTGAGATCGCCAATCTGTGCGATGGTCCCAATAAACTAGACCACCAAGAAGGCTGAAATAAGGTAGAATAAACCCATGAAAAGACACCATACCCCTACTTTCAAAGCCGAGGTCGTGCGCGAGATACTGCGCGAACAGAAGACCATCGCCCAAATCG
>JBBRMT010000296.1:0-4949 GCA_038230695.1 Chloroflexia bacterium | reverse complement strand
TGCGGTTGCGAATGGTGTGCAATCGATCCAGCATATCGGCCACCGCTGCGCCGGTGTCCATCCCCTGGTAGGCGAAGCCGATACGGTCGGAGAGCAGGTGGTCGCGGAAGATGATCGCGGGCGGTTGCGGTGCGTCATTCTGTAGGGGCGAACCGTTGTTCGCCCTGCTCCCCCACCCAGCCTCCCCCTTTGGGGGAGGGGTTGACGCACTCCTCCACCCAGCCTCCCCCAAAGGGGGAGGGGTTTTGCTTACTTCTTATGGCGGCTACGTACGATCATATCATCGGTGCGCTTGTTGTTGCGGGTGCGTGCGCCCAGGGCAACCTTGCCCCAGGGGGTTTGCGGCACGCCGCCACGCGGGGCGCGGCCCTCACCACCACCATGTGGATGGTCACGGGGGTTCATTACGCTGCCACGCACCTCTGGGCGGAGGCCCATCCAGCGGGCGCGACCAGCCTTGCCGATGTTTTCGTTCTCGTGGTCCAGGTTGCTAACCTGACCAATGGTCGCCATGCAGCTAACGTGGATGAGACGAACTTCGCCGCTGGGCATACGCACCTGGGCGTAGGTCTCGTCGCGAGCCATAAGCTGGGCAGCGGTGCCTGCGCTGCGTACCAGTTGGCCGCCGCGCCCGCTCTGCATCTCGATGTTGTGAATCTGGGTGCCGAGCGGCAGGTTGCGGAGCGGCATCGCGTTACCCACTCGAATATCCGAGCCAGCGCCCGACTGCACCGTATCGCCCACCTTCAGGCCATTGGGGGCAAGGATATAACGCTTCTCGCCGTCGGGATAGTGGATGAGCGCAATGCGGGCCGAGCGATTGGGGTCGTACTCGATAGTGGCGACCTTGCCGGGGATGCCGGGCTTGTTGCGCTTGAAGTCTATGATGCGATAGAACTTCTTGTTGCCACCGCCGCGATGGCGGGTGGTGATACGGCCTTGGTTGTTGCGCCCCGCCTTGCTCTTCTTGATTACCAGCAGCGACTTCTCAGGATGGTCGGTGGTAATATCCTCGAAGGTGGAGACCGTCATCGTGCGTACCCCAGGCGAGGTTGGGTTAAACTTCTTTAGTGGCATGGTTTTTCTCCTCAGACCTCTTCAAAGGCTTCGATGCGCTGACCGGGAATCAGGGTAACGATCGCCTTCTTCTGCGCGGGGCTAAACCCGGCGCGGCGGCGGGTGCGGCGGTTGCCCGCCCGCTTGCGCGGCACGTTGATGATGTTTACGGCGGTAACATTTACGCCGAAGATTTGCTCGACCGCATCCTTGACCATCTGCTTGTTGGCCTCGTGGGCCACCTCGAAGATGTACTTGCTCATGGTCATCAGATGGGTGTTCTTCTCGGTCAGGACCGGGCGGCGGATTACGTCAAACAGATTCACGCTTAAGCCTCGCTCTCTGCGTCGCCCGCATCGGCGGGGGTGGTGCGCGTGCTGCGCTTGGGCTTGACTACTTCCTCAGCATCGGGGGCGATAGCAGCTGCATCCTCATCATCGGCTGCGACGCTCTCCGCCGCTGCGTCGGCATCCATATAGGCGGGGGTCGCGCTAATATCTTCAGCAGGCTGCGCGTCGTTAGTGACCACAACATTCGGCAGCGCGGTAACGACGGTTGGCGGGGTAGCATCGGTGACATTGGTAGTGGTAGAGTAGGCAGCATCATTACCGTTCGTGCTGGTGTAGACGGGGTTGCCGTCATCGGCCAGGATCTCGCCGATGGTATCCAGCGAACCGAGGGTCATCACGATGCGCTCGTACTTGAGCATATCCACCAAACTGAGGTACTGGGCGAAGGTGAGCTTGCAGTCAGCAAGGTTGCCAGCGGCGCGGTAGACGTTATCCAACCGCTCTGGCAGCATCATCAGGATGCGTTGGCCGCCGAGGTTGAGACCCTCAATCAAGCCCAGCATCGCCCTGGTGCGCGGCTCTAGCTCATCGAGGCTGTTAATGATAGTAATCTGGCCGTCGCGGGCCTTGGCGCTGAGGGCGGAGCGCATCGCCAGGCGGCGCATCTTGCGCGGCATCGCCTGCTCGTAGCTACGCGGGTGCGGCCCGAAGACCACGCCACCACCACGCCATTGTGGGGAACGGCGCGAACCCTGACGGGCGTTGCCAGTACCCTTCTGGCGGTAAGGCTTGCGCCCGCCGCCGCGCACATCGCCGCGAGTAAGCGTGTTGTGGGTGCCGAGGCGGGCGTTGGCCTGCTGGCGCACCACTGCCTGGTGCAGCACCGCGATGTTCGGCTCGATGCCGAAGATGTAATCGCTCAGTTCGAGCGTATCCACTACTTCACCGGATAGGTTATAAACCTGGGCTTGCATACTAACTTGACTCCGTTTCTGTGTGCTTTCCGGCTGCGTTAGCAGCGGTGTCGGTTTCTGCACATCTAAAGGCACTTGAGGCAGATATTTGCTTGCGACTGGCATAATTACCTGGCAAGATTCTCCCTCACCAAACCTCTCCCAGGGGGAGAGGCTTTTTGCCCACTCATGCCTCATCCTACCCCTTGCGTCGATGCGGGGTTACTGGCTTACGCACGACGATCAGGCCGTCGGCTGCGCCAGGCACTGCGCCGCGCACCAGCAACAGGTTGCGGTCGGCATCCACGCGGATTACCCGCAGGTTACGCTGGGTAACGCGATCGCTGCCCATCCGCCCGGCCATTCGCAGGCCGAGGTAGACGCGCCCTGGCGTGGTGCCGGAGCCAATCGAACCAGAGCGGCGCAGGCGGTCAGACTGTCCGTGCGTCTTGGGGCCGCCCCTGAAGTGGTGGCGCTTGACCACACCGGCGAAGCCTTTGCCCTTGCTCACACCAATCACGTCCACCAACTCACCCTCGGCGAACAGGCTAACATCAACCTTATCGCCAATGCTGTGGTCGCCCGCGCTTTCGGTGCGAAACTCGCGTAGATGGCGCAGCAGCGGCGCGTTCTTGTTGCCCTTGCGTAGATGCCCGGCCTGGGGCTTGTTAACCCGCTTCTCCGTAGTTTCCTCGAAGCCGAGTTGCACGGCGGCATAGCCATCCTTGCTGTCAGCAGTCTTCACCTGGGTGACGAAACAGGGGCCAACTTGTAGTACGGTAACGCCACTGACGATGCCTTTGCTATCGAAAACCTGGGTCATGCCCAGCTTCCTACCCAACAACGAATCAATCATTTCAACTCTCCTTTGCGTCTCAGGTTGGCTAAACGGTCAAATACTGACCACTTGCGCTCTGGCGGACGCTCACGACCTCGGCAATAAACCGGGGCGCGATGTTGGCAGCCCCGCCAAACAAGCTGGCGCAGGCCGGTGATACTAAACTCTACAGCTTAATCTCGATGTCCACGCCAGCAGGCAGGTTCAGGCGCATCAACGCGCTGATTGTCTTCTGGCTCGGCTCGACCACATCAATGAGCCGCTTGTGGGTGCGAACCTCGAACTGCTCCTGCGAGTCCTTGTCAATGAACGATGAGCGAATCACGCTGTAGCGTTCGATGCGGGTGGGCAGGGGGATTGGCCCCGCTACCTTCGCGCCGGTGCGCTCGGCGGTCTCCACGATCTGCAAGGCCGATTGATCCAGTATCTTATGGTCGTATGCCTTGAGCCGAATCCTTATCCTCTGTTTTGCCATCAGTTCTCCCTAACTGCAATCTTGCAGGTATTTATTTGTTGAACGCCCGCCCAATCTCGCTTTGGGGAAGCCAGTTCCAGCGGGTATACGCAAAAGGAAGGCGCTACGCTTGGGGCGTAGCGCCCAGGGTACTATCTCACTCCATAATCTTGGTAACAGCGCCTGCACCCACGGTACGCCCACCCTCGCGGATGGCGAAACGCAGACCTACCTCCAGCGCCACCGGCACGATGAGGGTGACATCCATCTGCACGTTGTCGCCTGGCACTACCATCTCCATGCCTTCCGGCAGCTTGATTGCCCCGGTCACGTCCGTCGTGCGGATGTAGAACTGCGGACGATAACCGTTGAAGAACGGTGTGTGCCGCCCGCCTTCCTCCCGGCTCAGTACGTATACCTCTGCCATGAAGTGCGTGTGTGGCTTAACGCTACCTGGCTTCACCAGCACCTGTCCCCGCTCGATGTCGCCACGCTCGATGCCCCGCAGCAGGCAGCCCAGGTTGTCCCCTGCTTGCCCTTGATCCAGCGTCTTCTGGAACATCTCCACGCCGGTCACTACCGTCTTGCGCGTCTCTTCCTTCATCCCCACGATTTCCATCTCGTCGCCAATCTTGACCACGCCGCGCTCTACTCGGCCAGTCACCACCGTGCCGCGGCCCTTGATGCCGAACACGTCCTCGATGGGTAGCAGGAACGGCTTGTCAATCGCCCGCTCCGGCGTGGGGATGTAGTCGTCTACCGCCTGCATCAATGCCAGGATGGGCTGGTACTCCGGTGCCGTGCTGTCCTTGCTCTGGCTCTCCAGAGCGGCCAACGCGCTGCCCCGGATAATCGGCGTGTCGTCGCCAGGGAAGCCGTTCTTGCTCAACAACTCGCGCACTTCCAGCTCCACCAGTTCCAGCAGTTCCTCGTCCTCCATCATGTCTACCTTGTTGAGGAAGACGACCATGGAGGGGACTTCGACCTGACGGGCGAGCAGGATGTGTTCGCGGGTCTGAGGCATGGGGCCATCAGGGGCGGAGACTACCAGAATAGCGCCGTCCATCTGCGCGGCTCCGGTAATCATGTTCTTGATGTAGTCGGCGTGACCGGGGCAGTCCACATGAGCGTAGTGGCGCTTGGTGGTCTCATACTCGACGTGGGCAATGGCGATGGTGATGCCGCGCTCGCGCTCTTCGGGGGCATTGTCAATGCTATCGAAGCTGCGGAACTTGGCCTTGCCGTTCATGCCGAGGGTCTTGGTGATAGCGGCGGTCAGGGTAGTCTTGCCATGGTCAACATGGCCGATGGTGCCAACATTGACGTGGGGCTTGTTGCGCTCAAACTTCTGCTTTGCC
>JBBRMT010000295.1:0-4953 GCA_038230695.1 Chloroflexia bacterium | reverse complement strand
CGCCTCCGCTAGCCGTATCCAGTTTGCGAAGATGATCAGCCTGGCGCGGAGCTGGCCCCTACTTACCCCCGGCAGCGGCCAGACCTTTACCGATGTGCTGCCCTCCAACCCGCTCTACTCCTATGTCGAAACTGCCTACGCTAACGGCGCACTCAGCGGCGAAAGCGCGGAGATCTGCGCGTCCCGCCAGGTCGCGTACCCCTGCTTTCTGCCCAACGACCCGATCAGCCGGGCGCAGACGACGGTGATTACGGTGCGGGCATTCGGCTGGGCGATTGATACGAGCGGCGGCCCGCACTTCAGCGATGTGCCAACCGACAACTACGCTTATGGTGCTATCGAGACTTGCTACCACCACGGTATTATCAGCGGCATTGGGGGTGGGCTATTCGCGCCTAACGCGAGTGTCACCCGCGCTCAGCTTGCCCGCATTCTCTACGGCGCACTTACCATGCCGTAGGCACATTGATACATTAAGGAACAGCAAGCTACTTTCTGCTGCAAACTGGCTCAGGGGCGACCTATTCCTCGGCCTCGGTTTCCTCGGTGAGCCGCGGGAATATATCTTCAAGGCTGACATCCTTGTTCTGACCGATCGCCCGTAGCTGATCCATAGTGCCGAGCGCGATCAGATGGCCCTGGTTGATGATGCCGACCCGATCCGCCAGTTGATCGGTGTCTCCAGGATTGGGAGGGGATTTCCAAGATCAGCCGTCGGCACCTGTCGCCCCTGCCGCCAGGCTTATCGGCCCTACCAGATCCCGCAACTCGGAGCTGTGACTAGGGTCGGCAATCACCGGCGGGTGGGTCAGTCTTTATAACTGCGGCACTGCGGTCAGGTCGAAAGTATTGCGCACCGCCGGGGTATAGTTGCGTATGCCCCATTCGCAGACCATCACTTACGGATTGCTCTGTGCCAGGATATACTCGGCGGTCAACAGCAGTTCCTCGGTAGTAGCGCTCGGTTCCGCTTCAGCAGCACAGGCACCTCCAGCCGCCCCACAGCTTCCAGCAGCCGGTTGTTCTGCATATTTAGTGCGCCCACCTGGGACACGTCAGCATAGCGGGCCGCCAGCTTCATTCTCGTCCGTCCCCATGACCATCGTCACTATCGCCATGTTGAAGGTGTCCCCCCCAGATGCCAGGATGCAGGCCCTGCACGCCCAGCCCTTGGAACGCATAGGGTGAGCTGCGCGGCTTGAAAGCCCCGCCACGGAGTACCCTCGCGACACCGCAACTGCCCAGCCACTTCGAAGGTCTGCACCTCGCTCTTCACTATGCACGATTCGGCTATGATTACCACTTCCGGCCCCCGATCGCCACTCTATTCGGCAGCGGTGGACTACTGCTACCGCTGCAACGCCTTCTAGGCCTATGAGGGGGAGGGGAACAGGTTTGTACGCTAGAGCTAGCGACCCTCTATCATAGCTCATCGTCCTGGACCGCAGAGGATGAAGGCAAGAGGTTTAACGTCAGCTATTGCCGCTGCTCTATGCCTACTAAAGGGAATTGATCTGGCAAACCCAAGCTGGTTTATGCCCGGCAAGCAGATGCCGACCACACCACGGTGTTATAAGCCTGTGAGCACCAATAACCTTCACCAGCAGCAAGTGACAAGCTCATCGCCAACAATAGCTGACGATACTATGATGGGCGCGTAAGCGAAGTAGTAGGGGGTTACCCGATGCGAGTCTATGCCAGATAGTCGTAGTTAGCATACGAATCAGTTCGCCTCCTCCTCACAGACCATATTAACGTTCGCAATAGGGAAAATGGGTGCGGGCGGGGCGGGCAAGCGGCGGCTGCCGCTTGCCACGCACTCGCCATGAATCAGGCAAGGGTCGCGAAACCCGCCGCAGCGAGTAGCGGGTGCAACCCCACACGAAACACATAGTGATTACTGAAAGGGGAAAACCATTGGAAGACCTACTTAACCGGATTGAGGCCGTGTTGCCAGGCAGTTCGCTAGGCCAGGCAATCATCAAGGCGCTACTCACTGCGCGGGGCAACGCCGCCCACATCGAGGTAGCGATCGCCAAGCTAGGGCGTGAGGTCGCCTATCAAGAGGCGCTGGCGCTGACCTTGGCCGATGGCAAGAGCGAGGCAATGCGTAAGGCCGAGGCCGAGGTCGCGCTGCATGACGACGATGATTACCAGCAGAAGCTGACTAACCTCGACAACCTGAATACCCAATTCAAGCTGGAACAGGCAGTGGCCGAGGCGGCACGGGCCAGCCTTCGCATCATCGTCGCGGAGTTGGGGATGACCACAGTGGAGCAAGAGCAGTAGAGCTAGCATGACTGAAAGCGAAGTAGCGGGGTGCGTGCTAAATCGAACGCACCCCGCTACTTCGCTGGCTATAAAGCACTGTCAGCGTCCGCCACATCGGTAATGGAGTTGGCCCCTCGATAGTCACGTGCGAGGGTCATCATTTCTTCAAACGATGGGGGCAGGTTGGGGTGGCGGACATCATGTATTGCTTGCTGCTTCCAGGCGAGGAACAAGAAAGCCGAGCGGCCGAGAACTTTGAGGGCGGTGCCGTCTTCGAGCAGCAACTCCTCACGTTCGCTTGTATCCTCAGGCTGATCTTTTGCCCCCCGCGCCATGTCAATCAGCGCAGTATCGGAGTCGTTGAGTTCGACCGGCACCGGGTGGGGGGTAGCCCTGCTCCGCAGCCCCTCAGTCGGGCGGTAAAGCTCGAGCAGTTCGCGCAACAGGCGAAGCGCCCTCGTCTGCCGCTCAACGCTGGTGCCGCTGTGTCCTTCATCTTTGATTTCACGCAAGACAAAGTCAGCCAGGGAGGTGGCCGCGTTACGACAGTAGGTTCCGCGCCTGATGCGCCGCCGCACTGTATTGAGCAGATCGTATTCGTCTTTGGTTAGATGCAGATTTGTTCTGTAGGACACAACCAACCCTCCTACCCCTTTGGGCATGAGGCATTTTAACCTCACATCTCCTAAACGTCAATAGAAAACTGGCACCAATCTGAGAGCAGGGTATTGACAGGGGGCAGAAGTGGGATATAATAGGGTTATAAGTTACGGTTTCAGTTATTTATAATCCAAACACATAGAAGCTGTCCTGCTGAGAGGGCCAAGGACGCTTCCATGAAAAGGGGGAGAGTCACCATGCTGAAGCACATCTACACATCTGTTGTACCACTCAGTGCCACCATTGTTGCGATTGGGCTGATACTGACCTATCTGCACGCGCTCGGCTTCGGCGGTTCCTGGCTCGTCGAATGGACCTTCGAGCAAGGGCCAATTCTTACCCTCACGGGCGCATTGTCTCTTTTGATTGCAGCCATGATTGTACTCGGCATCAGTGCGCGGCGGAATAGGCGAGGCTGAGTTCGGCGAGGAAAGTAAAAAGGCAAGCAAGTAAAGGAATGTGAAGAAGATGAGCGATGATTTCGATGATCTCAGCGAACGCACCCAAGCGGCATATGGGGTGCTTGAAGCAATGGAGACCATGAACGAGATGGCAGAGGCAGCTGCACAGCATACGGCGGTTAGTTACCTAAGTCACGATCCGACAATGAAGGAAATAGCCGCTGCCCACCGCGAAGTGAAAAGATGGTTGAGACTGGTGGATGAGGGCTGGGACACTGACCATCGAAGGCAGCAGGCGGCTTTCCAGATGTTGATGCTGAAAACCCCCGTGATGAAGCTAAAGGAGGATTACCACCTTGACGACTACATCATACCTAATGACTGGAGCGCACGCAGGGAGGAGAGCCAGCACGTCCTCACTTACTCTGATGTGACCTGGAGCATCTTCAGCGCTGCCGAAGATGCAGGCTGGGCAGATAGGGAAACAGACTGGGATGCGGGGAAGACGCTCTTCGCCCAAACCACCAGGTTCCTCGATGAGTTTCCTGTCTATGACGAAGGGCGCAACGATTACTATCAAGGAGACGGCTGGGAGAAGGGTAATAACAGTGAACAAGATGTTGGGGAAAGCAGAGATTAGATCTGGCTGCGCTTAGGCACTCTAAGTGAAAGAGGCAAGTAGATGAGACTTAATGCTGAACAACTCGAAAAGGTAATGAGGCAACTCAACTCTGTACCCGCTGGCACCCACGAGATCGCCCAGATGGTGCGGCTGACCTGTAAGCACGGCACCCAGTGGTCGATAGTCTTCTGCCGATGCGGCTATAACGGTCAGGAGTCGGTGCCAAGGGGAACGAGCAGCATTGACCCGCTGCACAGCTTCCTGGCCGAAGATTGCCCCCCATCGCGGATGCACGATTGGCAAACTATCGAGTGCCAAAGCTGCCCCAGCACTAACCCGGCCTTGGTACTAGCCGGGTTGCAGGAGGTAGCAGACGCGTTGGGGATAGAGCTTGATCCTGCTACCCTGCCCGACAATCTGCGTGATGTGTATGAGCGCCAACACGGAGCAGTCCAAGCGCTGCTGGTCGAGATGGGATTGACCGTAGCGACAACCAACGAGGGTTAATTCGGAGCATCTACTAACAAACACTAAAGGAGAACCAGGATGCAGATTGCAACTTTCACCCTTGCCGAGCTGGCCAGCAGGCCGCAGAAGCATTTCGATAGATTGGCGGCGCTCATCGAGCGGGGAAGTGCCGAGTTCGAGATTCAAACTCGCTCTGAATCGGGGAATGGCTATAGCGCTGCCACTGCCAGGTGGGGTTGGCGAGTAGTCCGCCGCTTCCAGATGCTCAAGGCCGCGCAGGATAACTACCAGCGCGAGTGGCAGACCACGTTCCAGGGGGAAAATGGTATGGCCTGGCAGCTGGTCCAGGATTGGGGTAAGGAACGGCTGGACAGCGCCCAGCGTTTGGTTGCTGCGTTCTTCAGTAGCCACCCAAAGGTGGAACTGTGTATGGGCTATGAAATGGCGCTGCAGGCCGGTCACCCCGACATTTGGGAGGAATACGCCGAGGGTTGGGCAGGAGAGCGGTTCTCCGCCGCAAAGTTGTATGAT
>JBBRMT010000294.1:0-4999 GCA_038230695.1 Chloroflexia bacterium | reverse complement strand
CGATTTGGGCGATGGTCTTCTGTTCGCGCAGTATCTCGCGCACGACCTCGGCTTTGAAAGTAGGGGTATGGTGTCTTTTCATGGGTTTATTCTACCTTATTTCAGCCTTCTTGGTGGTCTAGTTTATTGGGACCATCGCACTAGTCCTCGGCTGAGTAGCATCTGCCATATTTATCCGCTATCCGAAGTGATCGGGATAATTATACCAAACGTTTGAGATCTAGTTGCCTTTGCTTGAAGGACGGTGCTGCAATGCAGTGATGGCCTTACCAACAAGCTGTTTGCTAGTTGGCTCATGCTTGACAGTTAGGGCCAACGGGCATATAATTATACTTAGACATATATCTAAGTTGGATAGCTGGGGTGATAGACGAATGCAAAGCGGAGTGACAAAACCAACGGCGGGGTTTGGCCCCGACTTCCTCAGGTTCTGGGCGGGGCAAACTATCTCGAACCTGGGCAGCTCGTTCACTGCCTTTGCTCTGCCTTTGCTGGTATATAAGCTGACCGGCTCGGCGCTCGACCTGGCGATTACCACCGCCACCACCTTCCTACCTTACGCCCTCTTCGGCCTGTTCATCGGTGCATTGGTGGACCGCAGTGAGCGGCGGCGAATGATGATCTTCACCGATGTGGGCCGCGCCATCGTAACCGTTTCGATTCCGATTGTGGCGGCGTTTGGCCTGCTCTCGGTCGGCTGGATCTATCTGACCAGTTTCCTCATCACGGTACTGACAATCTTCTTCAATGCGGGCGAGTTCAGCGCATTGCCGAGCCTGGTCGGGCCGGAGCAACTGGTGGCCGCCAATGGGCGCATCCAGGCCAGCTACTCGGCGGCGGGTATCGCCGGGCCGATTCTGGCGGGGTTGCTGGTCGCCATCGCTCCACTGTCAGCGGTGCTGTACGTGGATGCCGCCTCGTTCGTCGTCTCTGCTATCTCCCTTTGGTTGATCCGCACCAGCTTCGGCGGTGGCAAGACGGAGGGCAGCCGCTTGCTGACCGAGGTGGGCGATGGGCTGCGCTATATGCTGCGTAACCCGGTGCTGCGCGACCTCTGCATTATGGTGGCGCTGTTCAACCTGGTGGGCAGCACAATCGGCTCGCAGCTGGTCTACTTCGCCAAGCGCCAACTGGCAGCCAACGACAGCCAGTGGGCCATCTTCGCCGCCGCCGGTGGAGTGGGAGTAATCATCCTCTCTCTGCTGGCTGGCCGCCTGCGCCAGCGGCTGCCCTTCAGCAAGGTGGCGCTCGGCGCGTTGACTGTGTATAGCCTACTGAACATCGGCTTCGCCTTTACCACCGACTACTGGCCCGCGCTGTTGCTGTGGAGCGCGATGTCGGGGTTTGGGGTGCTGTTCAACATCAACGTGATCAGCCTTTTCCAGGCGATGGTACCGGGGGAGATGATGGGCCGCATCATGAGCGTGGCAACCACGCTGGTCTGGTCGGCGATCCCGCTCGGCAGCTTCATCGGCGGCTACTTTATCGAGGCAACCGGCAACATTACGCTGGTGTTTGCCATCATCGGGGTCGCCAGTCTGCTGATTGCCGTAGGATTCGCCTTTACCTCACTGGGCCACGCCGAGGATTACCTGCCCGCTTCGGCGCAGGCGGGGCAGGACAAGGGACAGCCGCGTCTAATCGAGGAAGCGGCTGCCGAAGCGGAGCAAGCGTTCGGTGATGGTTAGGCCAGCGGCTTCGTCCCCGCCACCATCAACATGAACAGCATCATATACTTGTCGGGGTCGTTATCGAAATTGTCTTCGGCGGCCATCAGGATTTTGGCTTCCTTCTCGCTAATGCGGCCCAGTTTTACCAGCGCATTGTAACGCTCCGGGTCGTCGGCGCTGGCGACAGCATCGAGCATCTGCTGCCCCACCTCGTCGCTGGACGCGCCCAGCACTTCGAGGTCTACGTTCTGGAAGCCTGCGCCCGCCAGCAGCCGCCACAGCTTGCGACCGATGGCGCGATTGCCACCCCGCTCACGCTGCTGCTGGTTCATTTTTTCGTAGATGGCCTCTACCTCCGGCTCTACCTCCGGCTCGACGATCGGCATGAGGCTGGAGTCTATATCGTAGATCACGAACCTGCCGCCCGGCTTTAGCACGCGGTACATCTCGCGGACTGCTGCCGCTGGGTCGGGTAGGTGCTGAAAGATGAGTCGGGCGTAGGCGAAATCGAAACTATCGGGGGGCAGTTCGCTGCCGGTGATCGAGCCTTGCACCATGTTCAGCCGTTCGCCAAAGCGATCGCCCAGGTACGCGGCTGCCTTCACATTCAGAACTGGGTCAATGTCCAGTGTGGTAACGCGGCTGTTGGGGAAGTCGGTAAGCAGCAGTTCGGTGATGAAGCCCGGTCCGCTGCCGGGTTCGAGGATGTTCATGCCGTCGCGCAGGCCCAGCCAGCGCAGATTGCGGCCCTCCTTGTGCCAAAAGAATGTCGCCTGCCAGCGCAGTCGCTCCAACTCCTTGTCCAACCCCAGCGGCATCTCGTTGGCCTTGTACGAGCCGGTTGGGTTCACGGTTGTGGTCATCTTTCGCTCCTTTTCTCGCCAGCCTTGAACGACTGGCTTAGATATATATCTAATGCGATAGCCATATCTTACCCTAAAACGCAGTGCAAGTCAATAGGGTGGCGGGCAGTTAGCTGCCCCTGATCAACTTTCGCGCATCTCCGCGTCCTCGCCGCTTGTTGCAAGGATAGCTCCGTCCCCTCCCCACCTATTCGCCAATACCTTCGCTCACCCGCTGTCCCTAACCACTCTAGCGGCGCGGCAGCGCGGGCATCCTCGTCAGCCTCTTTATTTCTATCGCAGCGGGTTGCTCGTCGTATGGATAGTCCAGCGAGGCGGGAGTAGCGAGTCAAGAGAATCGCCGATGCTTGGACAAGGCTCGGCGACGAGTCGCCTCACCTACCGCAACCTCCGTCCCGCTACACCACCCACCGGCCTTGCCCACGCTTCGGCACCAACCTCACCGTTCTCTGACCGCCCTCACCGTCTCCCCCGCTATCCCACATCTGCCTTGTGTAGAAAACAACCCGGGCCACCTCAGCAGTTGATGAGGTGGCCCGGACTTAACCTCGACCCATCGCTATCTAAGATCCCTTGATCAGCAACCCAGGTGCTTCATTGTGTACTATATAGAATAGTCAAGGTTTCGCCGTTACAGCTGCCTCCAGCCCAGATGTAGCTGGAGTTGAGCCGCACTATAGAGCTGAGTAGACAGTCAGAGGTGCCGTTGCCTCTATAAGGGCTGCCCATATTAGTCCAGGAACTGCCATCCCAGTGGTAGAGCATCGGCCGATAATGGCCGTCGGCTCCAGCGTAGGCCCCTGCCGCCCAGGCATCGGTAGGAGAGTTGGACACAACCGATGTAAGATGGCTTCCGTATAGGGGGCCAGGAGCGACAACTGTACTCCATGTACTACCATCCCAGTGCATCGTCATCGCACGCTCTGTCCCCTGAGCATCCATGTATTGGCCCACCGCCCAGGCATCATTAGCATCGGCGGTGGAGATGCTGTACAGTGATGAGCTGATACCAGGGGTAGCTACATTGACCACCACCCACGCACTGCCATCGAAGTGAAGGACTAGCGACTGGTAGCAATTGCAGCCAGTGTCACGGTATTCACCCACCGCCCAAGCGGTTCCATCAGGACTAAGCGCAACTGCGCCGAGGGTGTTCTCTATGCTGCTGGGGTTGGGAACGCTTACCTGCGTCCAAGTGCTGCCATCAAAGTGCGTGACCAGACTAAGAGAGCAAGTACAGCTGCCGTCGTAGTAGTCACCCACTGCCCAGGCATTGTCAGCGACAAGGCTAGCGACACTGGACAAACTGCCATACAATCCAGGGCTCGGCACCGCGAACGCGCCCCAGGTGCTATCATCCCAGTAGAAAGCGATTGGCTGCCGATGGTTGTTGGCATCGTCATAGCCGCCTACTGCCCAGGCGTTGTTCTCGGCGGTGACTGCCATCCCGCTAACCCAGCTATTACTGCCGTAATTGGCACTGGCGATCCAGCGCTAGGTCGGGCCAGGTGTGTTGGTTGCTGTTGGTATTGGGGTTGATGTAGGCGTGGGTACTGGGGTGTAGGTATCGGTGGGTATATGTGTAGGTGTTATTGTGCGTCGAACCGGCGTTGAGCTAGGAACCGATGTGTTGGTCGGAGTGTCGGTTGGGCTATCTGTGGGTGTCAATGTTGGTGTCCAGGTTGGGGTGTCGGTTGCGGTCAACGTTGGGGTAGCTGTGTGCCTTGGAGTCGGCGTAGCGGTCGGGGTTTGGGTTGCCGTCGGGGTCCTGGTTGGCATGGGGATTATCGAGAAGCCCCACTGGACACTCCAATCGCTTTGCCAGCCACCAGACGCTTGGCTGAATGCCTGAACCTGCCATGTGTAGTGGCCGTAGACGTGATCTAGCTGCCACGCTCGCCAGCAGGTACCATTCACCTCCTGGGTGAGGTTGAGCGTACCACTGATCTGCACTCTGTAGTATATTACCTGGCCCGCACCCCCGTTCTGCCAGCACAGTTTGGGGCCGAGGTTGTATACGTGCGCTCCGTCATCGGGGCTGACAAGGATGGGGGGATGAGGATAAATGCCGAACGTATAAGACGCGCTCCAGTCGCTATTTCCCCACGCTCCAACCGCCTTCACTTTCCATTGATAGCTACCGTAGTGGCTGCCAAGTTGGCTGGGCGGCCAGCAGGTTCCTTCAGATTGGAGATGCTTTATATTGAAACCGTTGCCCCACACGTAGATGTTATAGCTTATCGTTCGCTCATTTCGCTTTCGCTTCGCTGCGTATCATTCGCTCTATGCCAGACGGGCTTCGCGCCCGCAGGCTATCGCAAACTCTCCCCTAGCCCTCTGCTACCCTCTTGCCCCGCAGCGCCTCGCCACCTCCGCTACCCTCGTCGTACTCGCCTACCCATGCCACACCTTCCGCTAGCCTAACACCCTGCTCTCTGCTCGCGCTACTCAACACTGCCCCACCTT
>JBBRMT010000293.1:0-5061 GCA_038230695.1 Chloroflexia bacterium | reverse complement strand
CGCCAATCTGCTCCGCAATCGCAAGCTGACGGTTGTGGTACTCGATGGCTTTGGCGTAATCGCCCAGCGCGTCATACGCACTGCCCAAGTTGCCGAGGCTGTTGGCCTGCCCCTGGCGGTCGCCAATCTGCTCCTTAATCGCCAGTGAACGGTTGTGGTACTCGATGGCTTTGGGGTAATCGCCCAGCGAGTAATACGCATTGCCCAGGTTGCCGATGCTGCGGGCCTGCCCGGCAATGTCGCCAATCTGCTCCTCAATCGCCAGTGAACGGTTGTGGTACTCGATGGCTTTGGGGTAGTCGCCCAGCGAGTGATACGCATTGCCCAGGTTGCCGAGGCTGATGGCCTGCCCCTGGCGGTCGCCAATCTGCTCCGCAATCGCTAGCGAACGGTTGTGGTACTCGATGGCTTTGGGGTAATCGCCCAGCGCGTCATACGCAAGGCCCAGGTTGCCCATTGCCCCAGCGCGGAAGCCAGCCAGCAGCGTGTCGGGCGGGGCATTGACCACGCGCTCCAGCAGCGTCACCAGCCTGCTAAACTCGCCCCAGCGCAGCAGCAAGTCATTAAGGGTAATCCAGTCGCCACCGCTCATATATTCCAGCGGTGTACCTTTCATCACCGTGTCGGCATCATCGAAATCGCCAGTGGCGCAGAGTTGGTCGAAGGCATCGAGCAGCGGTTGTAGCTCGACCACCGTGCGCGGCGGGTCGGTGCGGGCATCGCGGGTGTAGAGGCTCTGGCAGTAGGCAGCGGCGGCGCGGTGGTGGGCGGCGGGGTCGGTCAACTTCTTATGGGCGTAGTCGCGCACGATCGGGTGGGCGCTGTAGTGACCAGCACGGCTGTCCAGCAGGCTGCGGGCGGCAAGTGTCTCGGCGTGGTGGCGGATTGTGTCCTTATCCCACGCAACCCCCCTCCCAACCTCCCCCTTAGATGGGGGGAGGGGTGGATTAACCTCCCCCCGAGATGGGGGGAGGGGTGGATTAGCCTCCCCCGGAGATTGGGGGAGGAGTTCAGCAGGCAGGTTCGCCAGCGTGCCAGCCACCACCTCTGGCCTGGTGGGTTGCTCGAACAGGCTGAAGTATTGCAAGGTGTGCTGCTGGGCGACGGGTAGAGACTGGTAGATGCGATCCAGCAGCCGCTCGGCGATACGCTCGTCCCAGATCGGTTCGCGCAGCAGGTCGGCGATGCTATAGCCCTCGTCGGCCAGTTCGCTGAGGAAGACGAGGGCGAGGGGATGGCCGCCTGCCCGCCGCACCGCTTCTTGCAGGTCGGCGGTTTCGCCCGCGACGTTCTGCTGCTCGAGCAGGGCCACGCCGTCGGCAGAGTTCAGCCCATGCAGGTCGAGGCTGGGCAGCTTGCGCCCACGCACCAGCGGCAGGTGGCGGGTGGTGAGCAGCAGGTGGCTGTGGCCCAGTCGGCCCGCCAGCTCTAGAAATTCGGCCCAGCCGAGTTCGGGACTGGACTCCTGCATCACGCTCTCGAAGTTGTTGAGTACCAGCAGCAGGTGGTGGTCGGGGTGGTCGCGCAGGATGCCCACCAGGTACTCGGCCTGTTCCTGAGGTGGGGGCATTTCGGCGGGTTTGAAGGCAATTCCGAGGCTGGCAAGCGCGGCTTGCACGAAGTCGGCGAAGTTGGGGTTGTGGTGCAGGTTGCGCCAGCAGCGGGCGGTGTAGCTGGCGGCGCGGGCGTGCAGATCGGCGAGGGTACTCTTGCCGATGCCGCCCACCCCGACGATGGCGAGGCAGGGTTGGCGGTCCAGCGCGGCCTGCACCTTCTGCAACTCGCTGGCGCGGCCTATCGGCGGGCGCTCGCCTTCAGGCTGATGCTGGGCCACGCGGCGGGTCGCTTCGGTGCCTACCCCCGGCGGGCTGCCATAGTAGATATTCTGCGTGCCGGGGCCAGTGTTGACGCTGCCGCCCACGCCGCCCCAGTCGTTAACCCCGCCACTCACGCCGCCGTAGTCGTTGCTGCTGCCGCTCTGATTGTCGTTCGACATGGTTGCCGCTCCCCGCTCGATTCGCCGCTAAATCAGCCGTATTGTATCACATTTTGGCTGCTGGGGTATCTGGTAGAGAAGGATTTGGCGCTCTTACCTCATACCTCTTACCTCACTGAAAGAATGGCCCTTCGTCCTCACCACGCTGCCAGCGAAACGCATCGCTAAGTCTGGGCTGGCTGCTGGGGTGCAAATCGGTGGGTAGGTCATCCTCGGCGAAGTAGCCGAAGGCGGTGGTTTCGTTGCTGGTAGTTAGGTTGCCGCCAGTCGCCTCACAGATGAAGACGATCAGGTAGATATGGTGGGGGTTGCGGCTGCCGCTCTTGCGCGAGTCGTAGACACCCAGCAGGCGGGTGGACTTGACTTGCAGGTCGGTCTCCTCGAACGCTTCGCGTGCGGCTGCCTCTGACGGTGACTCACCGACATCGGCCCAGCCACCGGGCAGCGCCCACATTCCATTGTCGCTGCGCCTGATCAGCAGGATGCGCCCTTCTGCGTCGAATATAACCGCCGTCGCGCCGACTTTGGGAGTGTAAACGTCAATGTGGCCGCTGTGGATACGCTCAATTTCCTCGGCGGTGCGGGTATCGGTCATTGCCATAAGCTCCGCCGCCAGCTTCATCACCTGATGATAGCGGGCAATGTCGTACTCGTCGTGGCCGAAGTGCAGCCCGTTGCTTGCCATCGCCCTTAGCTCCTCGGCAATCTCCTGCAAACGGGTAGGCAAGTCTTTCGCTTCCAAACCCCTATGCTCCTCTCCTTATGCTATAATTAGCCCCACATAAGTATAACCTACCAGCAGCCACAATGGTTGCGCGAGGAGAATGGCCTTGACCAGACTGCTAATTGCTACCAATAATCAGGGCAAGCTGCGCGAGTATCAGCAGATGCTTGCCAACCTACCCTACGAACTGACCACCCTGCGCGATGTGGGCATCAACGACGAGGTGGAGGAGACCGGCACGACCTTTGTCGAGAACGCGCAATTGAAGGCCCGCACCTATGCGGCGCAGAGTGGGCTGCTCACCCTGGCTGACGATAGTGGGCTGGAGGTCGCCGCGCTGAACGGCGCACCAGGAGTCTACAGCAAACGCTATGGCAATATTGACGGCGATGGAGAACGCTATCAGTATCTGCTCGACAACCTGACCCACGTGCTGCAAGGCCAGCGTCAGGCCAACTTCCGCTGCCTGATCTGCATCATCGCGCCGGATGGTCGCGAGTGGCTGTGTGATGGCAGGCTCGATGGCGAGATTGCGTTCACGCCACGCGGCAGCAACGGTTTCGGCTACGACCCGGTATTGTACCTGCCCGACCTTGGCAAGACAGTGGCTGAACTGAGCATGGAGGAGAAGAACCGCGTCAGCCACCGCGCCCGCGCTACGGAGTGTGCGAAGGCTATCCTTGCAGAACTTGCCGCTGGCGCGAAGCCCGCACTTTGACTCTGGCGCGGTTTGTGGTATAATGCAAGCGCATATTTATGTATCAGCTTACGATTAGGAGCGCGGATGAAGATTTGCCTGGTATCGCCATACGACTTCCCCTACAAGGGCGGGGTTAGCGACCACATTAGCCACCTGGACGAGCAATTGCGTTTGATGGGGCATGAGGTTAAGATCCTCGCGCCTAGCTCCAATGAGGCCGACGATGCCACCCAGGCGAAGAACTTCTACCCGGTCAGCCGCCACATAATCCGGCTGCCTGCTAATGGCTCGGTGGCGCGGATTAGCCTGTCGTTCTGGCTGTGGAGCTACGTCAAGGAGATACTGGCGGCGGAGCAGTTCGATGTCATTCACCTGCACGAACCGTTCATGCCCACCGTGCCGCTGGCAGTGTTGCGCCATTCCAAGACGCTAAACGTGGCTACCTTCCACGCCTTCGGCGAGGGCAACAGCCCCTACCGCTACGGCAAGCCGGTGCTGGACTACTTCAATGGCAAGATCCACGGACGCATCGCGGTGTCGAAGTTCGCCCAGCAGTACGTACAGCAATACTGGCCCGCTGATTATACGGTTATCCCCAACGGCATCGAGTTCGAGCGATTCAGCCGCCCCGCCTCGCCCGTGCCGCTGATGCAAGATGGGCGTATCAACGTGCTGTTCGTGGGCCGTTTCAGCGAACAACGCAAGGGCTTCCGCTATCTGCTCAAGGCCATGCCGTTGGTAAAGGAGTATTTCCCTAGCGTGCGGCTGGTAGTCGCAGGCAAGGGCGACCGCGAGGAGTTCGCCGAGGAGTTGCGCGAACTTCAGACCGGCGATGTTGAGTTCGTGGGCTTTGTCCCCGACGAGGACCTACCCCGCTACTACCAGAGCGCGGATGTGTTCTGCGCCCCCAGCATCGGTGGCGAGAGTTTCGGCATTGTGCTGCTGGAGGCGATGGCGGCGGGTACTGCCGTAGTCGCGGGCAACATCGCCGGTTATGGCAGCGTTCTGCAGCATGGGCAGCAGGGCTATCTGGTCGAGCCAAAGAGCGAGGAGGCCCTGGCCCGCGCCCTCATTCGCCTGCTGCCCGACCGCGAGTTGCGGGCGCAGATGGGTGCTGCCGGTAAACGCCACGCCGAGCAATATTCATGGGATAAGATCGCACGGCGCATCGTGCAATACTACGACCAGACCGCCCAGCGTGTCTATGGCGTGAGCCGCGAGTGGGCCAGGGCTTAGGAAATGAAGAAGGTAGAAGGTAGAAGGTGGAATCGGAGTTGCCGCTAAAGCTGGCACAGGATTTGCAATCTACATTCTACATTCTACCTGCTTCAATCAGGGATGGGAGGGGCATTTGTTCAACGAGGGTGTACAGGAATGGTCGCGGGGGATTGCGCGGCGGGTAATGGGCGTGTTTGCCAACACCGGTCTAACCCCCAATATGCTGACGATGTTCGGGCTGGCGCTGAACCTGGCGGTGGCTGCGCTGCTGGCAGGTGGCTATCTGGTAGCAGGCGCGTTGCTGCTGCTATTCGCGGCGGCGTTCGACATGGCCGATGGGGCGCTGGCGAAGGTGACGGGCAAAACCAGCGTGTTCGGCGCGTTCCTCGACTCGGTGATTGACCGCTACTCCGACGCGATCAT
>JBBRMT010000292.1:0-5067 GCA_038230695.1 Chloroflexia bacterium | reverse complement strand
TATGCTGGTGAGCAACCGCACCAGCAGCCTCGCCGCGCCATCCAATACAGCCGGGTGCTGGTCGGGGGGGCGAGAAGCAGCGAGTAGCTCCTCTTCCAGCCCTGGATATTCGGCTTCGCCACAGCGCCGACCGCCAGTGGTTGGCGGTGATGCGGGATGGTTAGCCTTGTAGTAGATGCCAATGGGCAGCCTTGCAAGTACCTCTGGCTCAAGCTCGATGCTGATGCTCAGGGCCAAACCCTGATCCTTCTATTCAAGCTGTTTCCCCTTGACGATGTTCCTTCCTTCGCGCTCGCCATACCGCCTGCGTCGGTGCCAGTGCGATTTGGTGGGTGGCAAGCAGCACCCACGCCGCCCGCCCTGTTGCAAACCGTCTCATTGCTCATTGCAATTATACGTTGCGGTAACGCTATTTGTCAAGAGGTTTGGGCATAAATTAGCAGTAATTGCCAAGAATATGATGCCTAAAACCCTTGACAAATAGTGTCTACATGATGTATAATTGTATAAGAACGCAAAGATGAAAGGCGGTGGCTGGGATGAAGGATATGCCGATTGTAGAGTGCATCATCTGTGGGGCGCACCGCCCTACGGATACCGCGATCAACCGCCGCTGCCGCGATTGTGGCAAGGTGTTCTTCGCCTGTTGTGGGGCAAAGAACCTCTTTCCATGTGAAGACGGCAGGACTAGCCATCGTATCATCCCCATCCAGCCGCGCCCGCGCCAGACCGCGCAGGTGCAGGCTGGGCAGCCGCTTGCGGCGTAACAAACATGAGCGGGCTGCCCCACATAAACCGACGGGCAACCCTAAAGTAAAGGAGAACTGAGATGGGTAAGCTAGTAGGTCAGTGGGCGGGATGGTTTCAGCAGGGCGGTAGTGACAAGGTGTGGGGCATCGGCCAGTTCGAGGATGGCACAGTCAAGACGGTGTGGGGGCGGCGCGGCGCAGCCCTACAGTCGGGAGAGAAGAAGCTCTCTCCCGACGCAGCAGCCAAGCTGTTTGCCAGCAAGCTGAAGGAGAAGCAAGGCGAAGGATATCAGCAAGTCCCGTTCGACGATGCGAGTTACGGTGTGCCATCGTTCGGAGTGGTAGACGGCGAGGCAGAGGTGGAGAGTGCTGCCACTATGCCCGCTTCCACCTATACCCCACCTGCTTACGTCACCGCCCATGTCATGCCACTTACGATGGCTGATGTTGAGAGGGCGATTACCTCTACAGAGTACGGTATCCAACAGAAGATCAACGGTGAGCGCACGCTGATCGTCTGCGATGGCTCTAGCCTCGTCGCCTACAATCGGCGCGGGCAGCGGGTAAGTACCGTCCCAGAGGCGGCCAATCACCTTGCCGCACTCGGATGCCAGTTCGTGATCGACGGCGAACGGATGCAGGGTGAGGATGCTGGCAGCTTTGCCGCCTTTGATCTGCTTGAGTGGCGTGGTGAGGACGTGCGCCCGCTTCCCTACAGCGAACGCATCCATCTTTTGGAGCAAGCGATGGTAGATGCGAAGCTGATCGCCGCTGGCGAGTTCGAGTACAAGCCGATGGGCAGCGGCTTGCATCTGGTGCTGCTGACCGCCTGCGTTGGCAACGTGTCGGGCAAGCTGGTCTTTGAGAGCATCCAGCAGCGCGGCGGTGAGGGCATCATCGTTCGCACCATGAACGCACCGTACCAGGGTGGCGACACCCGCCACATCCGCAAGTTCAAGTTCCAGGATGACCTCGACTGCTTCGTTATCGGCGTAAATCCTGGCCTTGCCACTGGCAGCGTCAAGATGGGGCTGGTGCGGGAAGCCGACGGCGCAATCGTCTCCGTCGGCAATGTTCGCAGCGGTCTGCGGGACTGCGACATCACGCGTCTAGGCGAGATGCTAGCACGCGGTGAGCGGCCTGTGCTGAAAGTAACTTACCTACCTATCCGCACGGTCGGTATCCAGCTAGTCGAGCCGCGCACCTCGATAAGCGAACTTCGCACCGATAAGCCCTGGCATGAGTGCCTTGCTTCGCAGTTTGGCGCAGGCAAGGCCGAGATGATCGCGCAGGCCACAGCGGTACTGCCCGCCTAGATACATACCGCAAGCAACAGGCCCGCGCCATATCTGCGGTGCGGGCCTGCATGGAGAGGAGACCATCAGTGGATCAGGATAGCGAAAACGAAGCCTTGATCGCACTAGCCTCCCGCTATCTGGCAGGAGAGGTCGAGGCAGAGCAGTTTATATCCGAAGCAGACACGCTCGGCCTCGGCTTTAGTGGCAGCCTCTACACCGACCTGCTGCTACTTGATGGCTACTGGGAAGTTGGCGAGGTACTACACTTTGGTGGTGGTACGGTGGAACTGGGCGGCAAGTTCTCCGCGACGTGGACACGCCTACCTTACTTCCGGCTCGATGTCGAGCGGTTCTTCCGGCCAGTACCCACCTGCTCCGGCCACTGGGAAGAGGCTTACGCCGAACTCAGCCTTGAGGTTAGCCCCAACTTCCCAAACGGCAAGCCGATACCCAAAGCTAGCGAACTCGATCAGGACGCAGTAAGCTGGGCGGTGCGCGAGTCTCAGGAGTGGGCAAAGCAGGCGTGTGTGGAGCAGCGGACATGACAGAGCATATAGAAGGAGAGCTAACGAAGGCAGACGAAACGAATGCGGCTGATGAGCAGATTACCATCCTCGACAGGCAGGTTCATGAGTACATAGGCGTGATGTTTACCCTTACCCTTGTAGAGCGCAACCTGGGCGGCAATGAGCTGCGCGGCTGGGTGCCCGGTCTAGATCTGCCAGGAGTTCGTGACTACCCTGGTTACGTTGAGCCGCTCGACGATGAGGATGAGGTGAGCTGGCCGTAATTTAGCGGCGAGGGTGAGGTAGATGCGGCAACGGCTGGCGTCACTATAGAAGACAACATCGAAGACAGTACCACCTGGCTGGTCACGAGTCACTGCCAGACAGCGATTAGCTGGGCGCTGGAAGGGGCGCGGCTGGTCGGTGGCGAGGCTGGCTACGAGGTGCTACTCGCTCGGCTCAAGGCCGCGCAGGAAGGATAATCGTCGTGGCAAAGCAACCTGAACTCAAGCTGTGGGCGGTCATCTATGTCAATGACTATGATGACTACTCTGCGCCGGAGAGCCTCGTCTGGCTGTACCGAGGTGAACAGGCAGCCTATAGCAAGGCGGTGCGCGTGGGGCTGGAAGACATCGCCCCGCTCGTTGCGGATGGCTCATTCGTTGCCTTGAGCGGGGAGGATGGCTGGAGTTTGAGGATAGAGTTCTATGCGGGCCGTGCGCGGCGGGTGGAGTTGGTTGGCTCGGAACAGTTCCCTGGCTTCAGCAGGGAGTTGCGTGCCGGAGAGTTCTTCGTCTATCACTGTGTCAACCCCCTGCAGATCGTCGTGCCAAACGCCGGTTACTGGCGCAAAAACTGGACGACCAACCTCTATCGCCTAGTCGCCAAAGTCAGCGCTCAGGACGCTGAAGGGACGTGGCAGGTTACCCAGCACATTGACCAAGATTGGCGGGGGAACGCTGCCGTCGAGCTGCTCACTCAAACTCAGGTGCGCTCCAGCGCCGTCGGGGACGTAATCGTCGCGACCGGCGGCGAGTGCTATATGGCCATGATGCAGGACTGGCTTAGATTGTAGCACGGGCGGAGACATTAATAGAGGTGATAGTAGATTTCATCATCTTGTTCGCATTATGGCGCTGGCAGAGGTGTCGTTGGTATTGACGTGCCTGAAGGTGAGGTAAACTGATCTGAGGCTACGTCAAATATCCAAGTGATTTGGGCGTTAGGCTGACTCGGCGCTATGCTTAGTTGCGTTCCGTTTACCGCTGCTATATGGACCCAACCCAGCTGATCCGGTACGCGATATACTTCCATATGGCTGAACAAACTGGGGAGATACTCACCTTTTGATACAAGGACAACACCGTGTTCAGGCAAATCACTGCGAGAGCCTGGAACTTTATCCCCACCTGCTGCCACACTTGTTAGTTCGCCATTAACCATCCCTCGCCAGCAGCTAATATAGAAGAAGCCTTTCACCTGCTGGGAGAGGCAATCGAACATCCCCATGGTAAAGATCGGTGATGGTTCGGGTGGTATGAGGGTATTGGTGGCATCGGGGATTGGACTAATAGATACGCTCACAATGGTCGGAGATTGACTGAAAGCGGGGCTATCACTTGATGGCTGATTTGCTGCACCGCAACCAGCCAACAAGCTAAGAGCCAAACCCATCACCGTTACTACACAAAGCGAACGGAGGTTATGTCTACAGACTTTGCTAGGGTTCATTTGAATAGCCTCTCCTCCTAGGGATTAGTGTGGGTGATGTAAGTTGATGATGTTATAACTTGTGTAAATGGATCGGCATTTATTTCCTCCCAAAGTGACTGCCAACCTGAAATTATCTGTAGTTCGGGTATTCGGTTTGGATCACTAGGATCTACGTAGCAAGTCTCAAGAGGCAAGCAGTCGGCGGTGTTTCCGGCAAAAGTCATCACACGAGCGCCAGGATGATTATCTATACCCCAGCGCTTCACGAGGTACCAATGCCTGTTCCAGTCCTGATAATATGTTTCTGGAAGGGGCTGCGTCCCAGATATTCCCCATGACACTGTATAAAGCTGGTCTGGTGTCCAAACTGAACAGCTCGAGGGACTAGGTATGGTAGGGGTTGGAAGGCAAGGGTAGCCATCTGTACTGCCAAAGTAGTACAGAGGAGATGATGTTTGGCTACTATAGTTGCTCACCCAAGTCGCCACTTTCGGAAAATCGTAATCAATAGGCGTTGGTGTCAGGGGTTTAGGTATCGAAAAGTTCGGTTCTATGTCCATAGCACCAGCAATATATATGTGTGCATAACCTTGACTGCTTACATAGGCCCTGACATTATTTATCATTGCTGCCCAAGCCTGGGCGTGTTCAGGGGTTATATAGGCGTGACGATCTTGATTGAAGTTGTTAGTTCCTATTGCGATGGTAATTGGGTTTGTAGCGCCAACATAGCCACAGTTACCAAATAGGCTTGAGGCATCAGCATAACCTTGTGTATAACTTTCCACCGCCGTCGCTATC
>JBBRMT010000291.1:0-5107 GCA_038230695.1 Chloroflexia bacterium | reverse complement strand
ACTGAGGACTGAGGACTGAGGACTGAGCACGAAGTGCTGAGTGCTGAGTGCTGAGTGCTGAGTGAATTACCCATCCGGTTTATGCCACCTTTGTCTCTCTAATGCATCGCATAGGGGCGCATGGCATACGCCATTGTGAAGATGCCGCCATGTTTGTCGTAACTACGGGTTTGACGGCGTGTTTACGATAACCCTCTCGGCAATTGCGTGAGGGCGTATGCCATACGCCCCTACATCAACATCATCGCTTGCCCCAACATTGTAGTTAATGGTAAGGGCGTTTGCCATGCGCCCCTATGCCTGACTAGGCGTTCCCTCGCCCGCTGGTTGTAGTAGAGTTGCATCTGGCTCACTCCCGCTCCGTCTTCGCCAGTTCCGCCGCGCTGAAGCCCCAGCCGGGGTTGCGCTCCCCCTCGACTGGCACGGCAATCTCGGCGACGGCATCATCGGCGGGCAGGGTACGTACCAGATAGAACAGGGCCATCACGCTGCTGAGATGCACGCCCATGTTTAGAACGTGCAGGTTCTCAAAGAAGTTGTGGCCCATCAGGGTGAGCAATACCCCCAGGCTGCCGATGGCAATCGCCTGGTAGTAGCCATTGTTGCGGGTGCGGCGCACCGCCCTGGTTGCCTCGCGCAACGCGGCTCCCAGCAGTGTCAGGTAGCCGAACAGCCCCACCAGCCCAGCCTCCGCGCTGATGTGCAGGTAATAGTTGTGGGCGTGGCCCTGGCTGTAGGGCCAACCTTCTACGTTGAACATATCGTAGACGTAAGTATAGTTGCCGATGCCCACCCCCAGGATGGGGTTGCTCTGGAACATCCCCCAGGCGGCATACCATTGCGCCATCCGCTCGATGATGCTGAAGTTATCGGGGGTCGGCACCAGCCCGCGAGGGTCGAAGATCCGCACGTTGTCGGTAATGCTCTGCACTCGCTGCACCAACGCTTCGGGCAAGGCGTTGGCCTGGTACGCGCCAAATGTAACCAGCACCACGATGCCGAGCGCAACCAGCGGGGCAATTGCGCGGCGGCCCAGAGCGATTACCATGCCGAGGCTACCGAAGGTCAGCCCCACCCACGCGCCACGCGACTCGCTGAGGATGACTGCCGTGAGCATCAGCAGCGCGGCGATTATCAGCAGCAGGCCCATCCAGCCCGCCCGCATCATCAGCCGTCGCTGGGTATCCCAGAAGCCAGGCGGTTGCATCTCCATACGCTGCTGGGCGCGGATAATCACGCTCTGGCGTTGCCACCAGGTAATCAGCCAGTAGATGCCCAGTGTGGTTGCTAGTGGCAGGCTGTGGTCAATATAGCCCGCATAGCTGTTGGGAGCGCCGATGGTGCCATAGGCCCGCAGTAGCCCGGTGTTCGCCAGAAATGCCAGTGGTCCAGATAGGGTGAAGGCTTGGGCCACCCCCAGTACCGCCTCGAACGCGCCGCCTGCCAGCAGGCAGCCGATCAAGATGCCCATCTGCTGGCGGGTGCGAATCAGGTTGGTTGCCAGCACGTAGACAAGGAACGTCACCATCCAGCGCGAGATCTCCGCCAGGCTATCGGACATCGAGTGGGTAGTGAGCAGGCTGGCGCTGATACACCAGAGAAATACGAGGAAGCCGAAGGTAATTGGTGTGACTACGGTGGTCTGGCGGTTGTGGGCCAGCCGCCACAGCAGCCAGGCGACAATCGTGCCGGTGAAGGTGATCTGAGTGATGGTAGTGTCAATCACCCCCAGCGGCACGGTGATGATGTCCTGGATCGGCACGCTGAGTACCAGCAGGTAGAAGGAAAGGCGGGGACGGACAATCAGCAGGATTGCGCCGAGCAGCCCAATCGCCAACCCAACGCCGCGCACCCCGCCGAAGCCTGCAATCAGCACGCCCGCCAGCAAGGCGACCAGCACGGCGGCCACGTGGCTGCCGCTGCTAAAGTCGAGCCATGCGCTGATGCGCCTGCTGATGGTCAAGTTCTACGGTCTCCTTTGTTGCCCGCGATTGGCATTGGTGCGCTGCATCAGGGCATATGCCATGCGCCACATAGGTATCAAGCTAAAGTTGGGGATGCGATTGGCATTGGTGCATCATGGCGAGTGCCATGCGCCCCTACCCCAGCATTGTCTTATCTTCAGCAGGGCGGGCCACCGCCCGCCCCTACGATTGGCCCAATCCGTTTATCCGCTTTTTTCAATCCGTTGGCTAACTGCATCAGGGCGAGTGCCATGCGCCCCTACGCCAAGATTGTCGCCGACGATTAGCATTGATGCGCCGCATCAGGGCGAGTGCGATTCGCCCCTACTTCAAGATTGTCGCCGACGATAGGCATTGGTGCGCCGCATCAGGGCGAGTGCAACCCGCCCCTACACGCCAACATTCAGCATTCATCATTCATAATTGCTGTATCTTGAACCACTCGATGGTCTTGTTCAGCCCTTCCTCCAGCATCACCTGGGGTTTCCAGCCGAGGCGGGTCTGCACCTTGGTGATGTCCGGCTTGCGGCGGGTGGGGTCGTCGGTGCGAGCTGGCTCGAAGTTGATCCGCACATCCGCGCCGGTTAGCCGCAGGATGTTCTTGGCGAACTCCAGAATGGTGTGTTCGTCGGGGTTGCCCAGGTTGAACACCTCGCCAGTGGCAATGTCGCTGTCCGCCTCCATCACCGTCTGCAAGCCGCGAACCAGGTCGCTGACGTAGCAGAAGGAGCGGGTGTAGCTGCCATCGCCGTATATAACCAGCGACTTGCCCTTAATACTGTTGTAGATGAAATTGGAGACCACCCGCCCATCGTTGGCCTTCATGCGCGGGCCATAGGTGTTGAAGATACGCACGATGCGCCCATCCACAGTGCGGTTACGCACGAAAGCCATAGTCATAGACTCGGCGAAACGCTTGCCTTCATCATAGCATGAGCGGGGGCCGACTGGGTTGACGTTGCCCCAGTATGTCTCCGGCTGGGGATGCACCAGGGGGTCGCCGTAAGCCTCGGAGGTGGAGGTGAGCAGGAAGCGGGCGTGGTTGCGCTCGGCCAGTTGCAGAAAGTTGTAGACACCCGCGGAGTTTACCAGCAGCGTTTCCACCGGCCAGGCAAAGTAATCGTCGGGGCTGGCGGGGCTGGCGAGATAGTAGATACGCTCGATGCCCTCGCCCCACTCCGCCATTTCGCTGGCGGTAATGGGGGTTATCGCGTCGCGGCGCACGAAGCAGAAATTGGGGTCGCCCAGCAGTTGGCGGATATTGCTCTCCCGCCCGGTCAGCAGGTTATCTACCACGGTAACATCGTGACCCACGCCCAGCAGCGCCTCGCTCAGATGGGAGCCGACGAAACCCGCGCCGCCTACAATCATTGTCTTCAAACGTTGTACCTCCGACGGGGCGTGATAAATCATGCCCCTACATTATAAATAATCACCAATCACCAATCACTAATCACCAATCACTAATCACCAATCACTAATCACCAATCACCGCTCATCCAGAACTGCCCGCCGCATTGCCTCCATGCTGGCGAGGGTGAACCAGAAGATGAGCGCAAGGTCAGGCACGAAGTATGCCTGATCCACCAGCCCGTGCAGCACGAAGTCGGTCATGCTTGCCAGCAAAGCGACCACGATGGCGCGGTGCAGGGGATTGCCGGTCAGCCGCCACAACCACCAGCCGCAGCGGTAGAACAGGAAGATAGTCAGCCCGCCGAGGAGCAACCCTATTATACCCAATCTTACCCAATAATCCAACAGGAAGTTATGGGGGTGCGAGGTGAAGATCTCGCCCACCGCCACTGCTCCCGCCGCTGCATAGTGGGGATACTGGTTGGTAAACTGATCGAGGCCGATGCCGAATATAGGGTGATCCTTGATCATGTGCAGAGCGGCGGACCAGATGTCACCACGTAGGCTGATGCTGCCGGTATCGGTGAGACGGGCGAGGGCGAGATAGGATCCGCCTGCGCCAAGCACGAGCAGCAGGCCACCCGCCGCAATTACCAACCCGCGCCGCGACTGCCACAAGCGGGTTATAACCCCCCAGCCGCCCAGCAGGACAATCAATGCCAACGCCCCACCGATGCCCAGGATTGCGCCCCGCGAGTAGGTGAGGTACATGGTGATGCCAATTATAACGCTGGCGACGGCGTAGATGACGCGCCGCCGACGATAGGCCACCGGCAGCAGCACCGCAAAAGCAATCGCAATCGGTAGGGCGCGGCCCAGATACAAAGCCAGGCTGTTAGGGTGTTCGTACACCGAAACCACGCGGCTGAGGTTCTCCACATTGACCGTATTGGTGCCGAAGAAGAACTGCACCATGCCGATAATGCTGACCACCACCGCCGCGCCAATGAAGAAGTCGAAGAGCAGGAACATCTTGCGTAGCCGCTCACCCACCCCCAGCCCCTCCCGATGGAAGGGGAGGCCAGCATTTCCCCCTCCTGAAGCAGGGGGGGCAAGTGGGGGTGTGGTGACGTACCGATACAGGAAATAGAACAGCGCCGGCTCGATGATGGTCCAGCGCAACTCTCGGATACTGTCGCTGAGGTACTGGCGGTCGGCGACAGTGAGCAACGAGAAGCCGCCCAACAACACCCATAGGATGGCTAGCATGGCGAAGGCATCAGCACGCAAATATTGCGTCACCTGGCTGAAGGGGGTGCGTATTGCAGGCATAACCACAGTCCGCGCTCGGTCTTCGGGCAACCAACTAGCATGGGCGAAGCGACCCACCAGCCAGCCAACCCCGATGCGCCAACCAACTACTATGGCAGTGAGCAGCAGCAGCAACTCGGCGATGGGGAAGTAGAAGTGGCCGATGTACTTTGGCCCCCAGCCGATGTCCATGAAGCCGATGTTGGCGTAGCCGGGCGCGAGGTAGAGTGGCACCAGCGCGAGGGTGAGCGCCAGCGTAGTCTGCGGAGTAAGCAGGGTGAAGAAGGCAGTTAGCAACCCACCGATAATCAGCGACCAGGGGTTGATGTCGCGCAATAGCTCGGCGCGAGTAACGGGTAGATAGAACAAGGCAATGCTGGCGACGAGCAGCCAATTTTGAGGTTAGAGTATTGAGTTTTGAATTCGGATCAGCAAGGCTGGTAGATAGCGGGCAGTTAGCGGGGGGCTGATGGTGTTTT
>JBBRMT010000290.1:0-5123 GCA_038230695.1 Chloroflexia bacterium | reverse complement strand
GGCAGCTGCCGAGCGACGCGGGATCATCTACGATAAGGCTCTGGCCGAGTGGCAAGCGGTGAAGAAGAGCGAACAGCTATCCCAGTGGCTGGGCGTGGCCGAGTTCATCGCCAGAGGAGGGGATGAGGATTGACCACCCTATTCATCGAGCCGAGCGATGTATGGCTGTTCCGTGACGGGCGGCCCTTCAGCGCGGGCAGCGATCGCCGCGCCCGCAGCCTCTTTCCGCCGATGCCAACCGTCACCGCAGGCATGGTGCGTACCAGCTACCTGCTACACAACAAGGTTGATCTGCTAGCCTTCAAAGCAGGTACTGATGCAGCCGCCAAAGCCGACATTGGTAGCCCGCAGGCCGGTGACTATGGCAACCTGCGCCTGTGCGGGCCATTCGTGGCGGTATGGGATGGCGCGGGCAAGCTGACGCGCTATTACCCTGCTCCCGCCGACCTGTTCGTAAGGGAGAACACCAGTGGTGGTAACGAGCCAGCTGTCTACCTGGTGCCACAAGTGGTCAATGTCGCAAAGGAGATGGCGACCGCTAACTGGCCGGGTGGGTTGGAAACGAGCCGACTGCTCTGGTTGCCCTCCCGTAACGATGATGACCATAAGGTGGATTCGGTGCAGGGCTGGCTGGATGAAGAGCAGATGCGAACCTATCTGGCGGGCAAGGCTGAGGCAATCGCCAGTATCCAGTTGACCAGGAATGTCAGTCTGTTCGACTACGAGAACCGGCTTGGCATTGAGCTGCAACCAGGGGCCAAGACTACGGTTGAGGGGATGCTCTATACCGTGGACTTCATCCGCGCCACCTGGGAGGATGATAAGCGCATCGGCATCAGCATCGAGGTGAAGGCTAAAGATGATGCGACCGACATTGCGTCCGACTGGCCTGTCGAGGGCGTGGTCAGTCTCGGCGGGGAGCGCCGCACCGGGCTGTATCGCAAGGTTGAACCCAGGCCAGCAACCGATGCAAAAGAGCTGCGGACACGAAGCAAGCTCAAGGTATACTTCGCCACCCCCGCCTACTTCAATGATGGCTGGCTGCCAGCTAGTGACACAAAGCTAGGGCAGTGGGGCAGGTTCTTCAGCGGCAACCCCCGCCTGGTCGCCGCTGCTGTTTCAACCCCCTTGACGATGGGTGGTTACGACCTCGCCAGCAGCAGCCATAAGCCCGCTAAACGCTACGTGCCAGCGGGTAGCGTCTATTACCTGGAGAGCGCTGATGATAGCCCGCTTGAGCTGAAGGAAGACTTGATAAATAACGCAATTACCGACGATGGCGCTGAGATTGGCTTCGGCCAGGTATTGATAGGAGAGTGGCGATAGTGTACGACCAGAGCAATATGATGTACATCTACGTGGAAACCCCGCTGCACGCGGGTAGCGGTCGCGCCGTCGGCGTGGTAGACCTGCCCATTCAGCGCGAACGGGTCACCAACTATCCGCTGGTACAGTCGAGCGGGGTCAAAGGGCGGCTGCGGGCTGAGGCTAGAGATGCCAAGATGAATCCGGCGGCAATCGAGGCTATCTTTGGGCCGGAGACCAACAATGCCGATGCCTATGCCGGGGCGATATCGGTGGGCGATGCCCGCATCCTGCTCTTCCCGGTGCGCTCACTCTATGGCGTATTCGTGTGGGCCACCAGCGCCAACGTGCTGGCCCGCTACGCCCGCGATCTAACCGCCGCCGGTATCGCGCACAACCTGGTCGCGGCGATCAAGGGGCTTCCCTCGCTCCGCGACGTGAACGGCAGCAAGGTAGCGGTCAGCGCCGCAGGCAAGAAACTACATGGCGACACCGCCGTACTCGAAGAGTTTAGCTACGCCACGGTGCCATACGCCGGGGAGGGGGGGATAGATTACATCACTACCTGGCTGGCCGATAATGTGCTACCCACTGCGCCGGAGTACGATTACTGGCGCACCATCCTGCCCGAACGTCTGGTTATCCTGCCCGAGGACGATTTCCGCGATTTTGTCACCAACTCCACCGAAGTTGTCACCCGTGTGAAACTGAATAACGACACCAAGACGGTGGAGAACGGGATGTTGTGGACGGAGGAGAGCCTACCCAGCGACACCCTGCTCTATGCTCCGCTCTACATGGTGGGTGAGCGCAAGGGTGCGGAGCTACGCAAGAAGGATAACGGCGACAAGGAACGCGATGCCCAGCCTGCTGCCGCTTTGATGAAGTTGCTGACCGCTGCGATGAACAACCATCGCATCCGGTTGGGTGGCGATGAAACGGTGGGGCGCGGCAGCGTGGCGCTGCGGTTTGTCGCAGGAGGGCCACAGCAATGAGTGAGCAGCAGCAGCAGAACCAGCAGCACACCACCGATATGCGGCGGGCGGACAGCGCCTGGGGCAATGTGGACCATATCATGAAGATAACCGCTCACGAGAATGATGAGGAGCGCAAGAAAAAGCGCGGCAAGTACGGTTCACGGGCTAAGGACATCGGCGCGCTGATCATGACCACCGGGCTGGGCGCAGCGTTGGCTTTCCTGCGCTCCAAAGCCACCGCCAAAGACCAGATGCCCCAACTGCTCTACAAGCAGATCAGCGACTGGGTAATTAGCGAGGTCAAGCCCAGCGAAGGAAGCGACCTGCTTGCCCTCTTGATGAAGAGCGACACCGCTTACTACCGCCGCGCCACCACCGAGGCGCTGGCTTACATTGTGTGGCTGAAGCGGTTCGTCGAGGCGGAGTTCAAGACCGAGCTGGAAGCGGCGCAGGCGGAAGGGACTGAATAACGATGCCCGACCAACCACCTAGCTACATACTTCCCAGCGATACGATGCGGGCGCTTGCCGCGATGCCGCGTGGCGCAGCGGTTGCCAACCTCAGCCTCTATCTCAACCGCTACGTCGAGTTCGATCACGTTAGCGACGAATACAAGCTAAACGCCGAGGCGAAAGGCTATAAATACGCCAACCTGGAATACTACAGCGCCGGGCCGGGTAAGGAATTGCTGGATGCCTGCGCCCAGCGGCAGCGGGAGACACTGCAAGCGGCGGGGGCGGAGGCGCGCACGTCCCACCCCGGAACCCGCTGCATCGTGGGGCTGGGGGCGAAGGGAGCACGCGAGGTCGGTATCCGGCTGCACCACCTCTACGGCTTCCCCATCATCCCCGGCAGTGCGCTCAAGGGACTGGCCCGTGCCGCAGCGATTGTTGCTATCTTCTATGCGCTTAGGGATAAAAAGGTGATAATTCACCCGCTTAGGAAGGGGATAAATAAAGAGACGGGGAAAGAAGAGTTCTGGGGCGCACTTCAGTCCCTGGAACTTCACATCGAGAGCTATCAGCGCGAGGGCAAAGAGCGCTGGCAGGCGCTGGACGATTTTTATGGCCCAGCCGATGACAAGGCGGAGCTTAATCGGTGGCGTGAGGACAAGCTGGTCTGGCAGTTCCGCCACATCTTCGGCGTGCAGGATCGTGCAGGCGACGGTATCTTCTTCGACGCGCAGCCAGAGGCGCTGCCCGAGAAGGGTGGCCTCGAAGTGGATATTATGAATCCGCACTACCCTACTTACTACAACAGCAAGGGTAAGAAAAGCCCGCCCGCCGACTACGATAGCCCCATACCCATCTACTTCCTGACCGTCGGCAAGGACAGCAGTTTCGTCTTTGGCGTGGCCAGCCGCAGCCATAGCGATAAGGCGAAAGAGCAGGCATGGAAGTGGCTACAGGCTGGGTTGGAGACAATGGGAGTGGGGGCGAAGACCACCAGCGGTTACGGGGTATTCACCAACTTCCAAAAGGTGTAGAAGCATGACCAGTGTAGCTCCCCCCGTACTTAGCACTAACCTACCTGCGCTTGCCGCACTCACCGTCCATCGCTACCGCTTTGTGCTGGAGGTGCAGCCCGGGCCGGAAGTAGTGCTGTTCGAGAACAAAGGCTCGTCCCTGCGTGGCGTGCTGCTGCGGCGGCTGCACGCCCGCTTCTGCCCCCATCCCCAGGTTTGCGGCACAGTCAGCCCGCTACGCTGCCACTGCCCCACCGAGTGCGGCCTGGCGCTGCTACTCAACACCCAGACCGCCGAAGTTGACCCTGAAGCGATACGCGGCGACGACTTGCCTCATCCGTATGCGATCGAACCCGAACTGGCGGGGCGCACCAGCTATCAGCCAGGCGAGTGCATCGAGTTCAGCATAACCCTGTTTGGACGAGCGAATCAGGCGCTACCTTACGTCCTGGGGGCGGTTGATGGCTTTGACGACAACCTCAGCCGCAGCAGGGCGGACGGCTTGCGCGGGCGGCTGCGGCTGGTCGAGGCGTGGGCCGAGCAGCCTATCACCCAGCAGCGGGAACTGCTATGGGGCAGCGGTCAGAAGCTACGCTGGATTGACCTGGGGATAACCATTGCGGATGTATCGAACGTGGTCGTTCGCACAGTGGAGCTACGCTTCCTTAGCCCCACCACGCTGAAGGCGCAGGGCCGGGAGATAAAAACTGCGCCCCCATTCGCCGTGCTGATGCAACGTCTGTGGGAGCGCATTGTCGGGCTGGCGCGGCTGGAAGGCGAAGGGTTGCGCCTGCCTTTCGCCGAGATGAGTTCGGCGGCGCGTATGGTGCAAACCCTGCCAGTTGATACTGACCCTGCTCAATGGCGCGATATCGACCGTTACTCATCGTCGCATGGAGAGAAGCACTCGATTGGCGGCATTGTCGGGCGGGTGCGGTACAGCGGTAACCTCACCCCTTTTATGCCCTGGCTTACCTTCGGCCAGTGGCTACATGTCGGCAAGAACTCAGTGCAAGGCAACGGTATCTATGTGGTCGAGCTAATACTAAGCTAGAATTAGCGGCGGTCACACTGGCGAACGTGGCTTCAAGCAGCACCAGGTGTACATCAACCTTGCCCCAGCTACTGAGAAGAAAGAAAAGATTGAAATGTTATAAAAGAAATCACAGATTTGCCAGGCGGCAATCTACGATGCCTCTGCCAGCCCGCCTGGGCAGATCTGCTCTACAGGGGGTGCCAGCGGCCTGCTCCAGGGTACTTTACCTGATGCCCGTGCCTAATTCTGTGGGCAGACCCCCTTCTTTTTTCGGCCAAAACCAGGTTTGACAAATGCTTCGCTTTCATGTATAATATTTGCGTTAGAGGCAATCTACCTT
>JBBRMT010000289.1:0-5215 GCA_038230695.1 Chloroflexia bacterium | reverse complement strand
TTTGTTGGGTGGCGTGCTGGGTTGGGATGAGCGCGGCCATCCCTATCATGAACTGGCGTTTCGCGTAACCGTGTTGGATACCGATGTATTCAACCTCAGTTGGGAACGGTATATGCCCTGGTGCGAACGCAACGCCACCGAGTTGCACGTTGCGCTGGGCATCACCAACGAGCGCAGGCAGCAAGCTGGGGTGAATAGCCTGCTGCGGGGCATCGAAACGCGCTACCTTCAGCCCGCTTTCCTCGATGACGTGATCTGGATACACAGCAGCATCGAAACGGTTGGCAATTCGTCGGAGCAGTTTCTGCATCGCTTCTACCGCGACGATACGCTGCTGGTCGAGGCGAAAGGTACGCTGGTGTGGATAAGCGCAGGCGAGGGGCGGCCCATCTACATCCCCGATTGGGCGCGGCAGGCGATCGGCTTGGGCAGCGACCATCCGGCCACGCCGCCTACGCCCCTCAAGCCGCTGGGCGGCGTGTTTGGCCGCGACGAGCAGGGTAGGCCATATCACGAGATTAGCTTCCGTGTCAGCGTGCTGGATACCGACATTTACAACCTTAGCTGGGAACGCTACCTGCCCTGGGGCGAACGCAACGCCACCGAACTCAACCACGCTCTGGGCATTGTCAATGCACGGCTGAAGCAGGAAGGGCTGGGGATGTATATGTCGCAGTTTTCAGTAGACTATCGCCAGCCCGCCTACCTCGACGACATCATCACCCTACGTACCACTATCGAGCGAGTAAGCGCCGCTGCGCTGTTCTACCGTCACCAATTCTACCGCGATGATACTTTGCTGGTAGAGTCGCCCGGATCGCTGGTGTGGGTGAATATAAACACGCAGCGCCCAGCGCGGGTGCCGAATTGGGTAAGGCAGGCAATCGGTGTGGCCTAATGGCATTAAGCGCGGGCAGGTGTATATAATGCTTACTTACCCGTAGGCAGCGGCGCATCCGCCACACCGATATCGGCGCTGGCGGTGGCGATTTCGTCCACCAGCTTGGCGCGGCTGCCGTCACGAGCGGCGGCATCGGCGATCGAGTCGCAAATCTTGTTCGCCAGCAGGAAGCGTTGCACCCGCAGCAGGCGGATGTGGAAGCTGCTCAGTTGGGTGGTGGTGCGGGCATACAGGTAAAAAAACAGGCCAGAGATGACCTGGATGATGATGCCACCGACCGTGCTGACCGTTCCCACCGTGATCAGGCTGCTGCTGTTGGTATTGCTGTAGAGCAGATACAGGCCGACGAGGAAGACGATAAATCCGGCGATGGCGCACACCAGCGCGGCGGTGAAACTGCTGCGCGACTGGTTGAGGACATCGGCGTAATAGTTTTTGAGCAGCTCAGTCTGGGCGGTGGCGGCATCGAGGACATCCTGGGTAGTGGCGGCGGGAGCCAGGGTGTCGCTGGTTGGCGTATTGAAGCCGAGGTTGTCGCCGCCTCTGTTGACCCCACCAGCTACGCCAACGTAGTCATGGATGCCGCTACCACCGATAGGTCTCGCGGCTGGCCCGGCGCTGGCGAGACCAACAGCAAGGCTATCGAGGGCGCTATCCATGCTGGACTGGGGGTTGTTCTGGGCCATGAATAATCCTCCTTTGCTAGTGACAGATTGAGGTCTAACCTTGACGGCCATGTGTAGGGAGCGATGATCTTAAGTCTAGGAACAGCTTTGAAGTCGTTATCGAAGGTACATAGAGGGGCGCGGAGTGCAATGGCACAGGCAGCGATTAGCGCATCTACGACACCGAGGCCACTCACCCGATTGTAGCTGGCAAGGTAATCCAGCGCCTTGCTAACCTCCTTCCCGTCAGGCCAATAGACACGGTACGTCTTGACCAAGGCGTTCAGCTCACTTAGCTCTCGTTTGTTCCTACAACCTACCACAAGCTCCATTACAACGAAGCCTGGAACGACGAGCAGCTCGTTAGCAATTGACGTGTGCCACTTGACGGCGTTAGGATATTGTCGCAGCACGCCAACTATTACATTGGTGTCCAAGACTAGCAAAGTTTACCTTTGGCTGATCGGTGGCTTGCCCCGTAGTTGGCGAGCGTAGTTGACTATATCATCAAGGCTATTAATGTCATCGCGGTCGGCCCAACCGCCAGCGTCCTGTCCATCATGCGGGTCGGCCTGGGCCTCAGCAAGCAACGTCTGAAGCAACGACGATGCAGGTTGTAGACTTGGCAGCGGTTCAAGCTCTTGTAGTCTCACCTCGGTGACGAGGAAGCCCTTGCCGTTGCGCTCAAGCTGTATCACCTCGCCAACTGCCTTTACCTGCTGATCGAGTGCGAACCTAATCAGTGACACCATTTCCTCATCGAAGAGGCAAGTAATGTATTCGGTCTCAGAAAGGTAAATCTGGCAGATCCTAGACACGAGGTTGACTGCCTTCAGCGCACCTTGAAACCTGACCAGGTTATGTTCGGCGGCTTCTAGCCCGACGTTAATCAATTGTATGTTTGGCAGTGTATCCGTAGCCATTACTCAACACTCCTTGCCATTTGGTAGCGCCCCGCAGTACGCGCTCGTAGTATCTATTTATCATCCTGCTCCCTATTTCTGAACACCATCTTCAGCGGGGTGCCGTCGAAGCCGAACACCTCGCGGATGCGGTTCTCCAGATAGCGGCGATAACTGAAGTGGACGGCCTCGGCATCGTTGACGAAGAATACAAAGGTGGGGGGGCTGACATCCGCCTGGGTCGCGTAGTAGAACTTGAGCCAGTGGCCCGGCTTGCTGGGCGGCTGATGCTCGGCCACTGCGTCCTTGAGCAGCTTGTTTAGCTGGCCGGTGGAGATGCGCTTGCGCCGCTCGGCGGCCACCGCCATAGCGATCGGCAGCACCTTGATTACACGCTGACCAAACTTGGCGGAGATAAACACCATCGGCACGTAGGAGATAAAGTTTAGCTGCTGCTGCAAGTCGGCGGTGTACTCCTTCATCGTGTCGCTATCCTTCTCCACCAGATCCCACTTGTTGATCACCAGCACCATGCTCTTGTTCGCCTCAAGGATGTAACCGGCGATATGCTGGTCCTGGGCGGTAAGCCCCTCATCCGCATCAATCACCAGCAGCACCACATCGGCGCGGTTGATTGCTCGCACCGTGCGAATTACGCTGTACTTCTCAATGCCCTGTTCGATGCGCCCACGGCGGCGGATACCAGCGGTATCAATCAGCGTCACCTTCTGGTCGTTCCACTCCAACACCGTGTCAATCGCATCGCGGGTGGTGCCGGGGATGTCGCTGACCACCACCCGCTCCTGGCCGGTTATGGCGTTGAGCAGGCGGCTCTTACCCACGTTGGGTCGCCCCACAATGGCGATGCGCGTGCCTTCCTCCTCTTCCTCGCTCTCTTCCTTCGGCAGATGCTCTACCACCAGGTCGAGCAAATCGCCGGTGTTGATACCGTGGAACGCGCTGATGGCAATGGGGTCGCCGAGGGCAAGCTGATAGAACTCCACCGCGTTCTGCTGCCGCTCCTGGTTATCGGCCTTGTTCGCCACCACGATGACCGGCTTTTCCGAGCGGCGCAGGATGTCGGCCAGTTCCTGGTCGGTGCTGGTCAGGCCCGCCTTTGCGTCCACCATGAAAAGGATCACGTCGGCCTCTTCGATGGCGGTGGCCGCCTGTTCGCGGGTGCGGCGGGTGATCTCGTCGAGCATCTGCTGGCGCTGCTCGTCAGTTAGCGCATCTTTGGTGCTGGCGCTAGGGTCAGCCCCCGCCTCTGGCTCAAGCCCGGCAGTGTCTACCACGGTGAAGTCAACCCCGCCCCAATCGGTGCTGCCGTAGAGACGGTCACGGGTTGTCCCCGGTATATCCTCGACGATGGCGAGCGACTCGCCGATCAAGCGGTTGAAGAAGGTTGATTTGCCGACATTGGGCCGCCCCACGATAGCGACGATAGGTTTAGCCACGATAATTGTCCTCTGTTTCGTAAATGTGCTGAGTGTTGGGTGCTGAGTGCTGATCAAGTGTCTTAATATTACAGCCTCAGATAGTGCAAATGGATCGGATTGATGTAGGGGCGAATCGCATACGCCATGTCGCCTAACCACTTTGCCAATCGTAAGCTACGCTGTTCGCCTGTTAACTGCGGCTTTAATATTAAAAGCGGTTTTCCGTGCGTAGGGGCGAACCGTTGTTCGCCATTTAAGCTCGTTCTAGGCAACGCGGCTCTCCTCCACTTCGCTGAGGGCAGCGGCGGCTATTGCATCGCGCTGGCCGTCATGCCTGCTGTTGCCGTTCGCGCCGTTGCTGTTGAGGTGGACGTAGACCTGAGTGGTGCTGATGCTGGCGTGGCCGAGCAACTGCTGCACGTCGCGCAGGGCCATACCGTTACGCAGGTTGTGGGTGGCAAACGAGTGACGCAGGGTGTGTGGGGTGATATTGGCGATACCCGCCGAACTGGCATAGGCTTTGAGGATCAGCCAGAAGCCCTGGCGGGTGAGCCGCTGCCCACGATGGTTGAGGAATAGCGCCTGCTGAGTGCGGTCGTTGGTCAATAGGGGGCGACCATGCAGAATGTATTCGGCCAATGCTTCCTTCGCGCCGCTGCCTGCCAACGGCACCAGGCGGGTGCGCCCACCCTTGCCCGCGCAACGCACCTGACCATCCGGTGCGGCGCTGAGGTCAACATCGCCGAGGTCGAGGGCAACCAGTTCGCTGACCCGCAGGCCGGTGGCGTATAGCAGTTGCAGCATCGCCCGATCGCGCAGAGCTTCATGGCTGTGCTGCTTGAGCGGCTGGGCCATCAGGTCGCTCACCTCGGTGGTGGACATCGCTTTGGGCAGATACTTGTTGACGTGCGGCGACTCCAAGCGGCTAGTGGGGTCGCCCTTGACCAGCCCCTGAGTGTTCAGGTAGTGGAAGAACGACTTGACCGCCGCCACCTTGCGGGCAACGGTAGAGGTGGCATAGGGATGGCTGCGGAGGTGGGCGATGAAGGAGGTTATATCGGCGGTCTTCACCCTGGTCCAGTCAGGAGTTTGGTCAGGCTTGAGGAAGCTGGCAAACTGGCCCAGGTCGTTGCGATAGGCCGCCATAGTGTTGACGGTGAACCCCTTCTGCTGGGCGAGGAAGGCGAGGAAGCCCTCGATGCTAGTATTTTCCATGCTGCAACAACACTCTCTCGCGTACAAACCGCGCTGATGGGCTGAACGAACGATACGACGGAGCGGGATTAACGACGGTAGTAGCAAATCAAG
>JBBRMT010000288.1:0-5234 GCA_038230695.1 Chloroflexia bacterium | reverse complement strand
CGGGCGGTGGCCCGCCCTGGTGCAATGCCAACAATGCTGATTTTACCCCACAACCTACCAGATATGGTATGTTTACATCAGGAAATCAGTTGGCGCACCTGGGCAACATGGTGAACCACGTTGACATCATAGCCCAGCAGGGTGCGAACCGTGGCGCTGACTTTGCCAAGTTCGCCGCTGGTGTACATGGTCATCTGGCGCAAGCCGCCACTCTGATTTGAAGGCGCTTCCAGGCCGCGCTCGGCGAGGACGCGGGCAGTCTGGCGGGCAACGGCGGGGCTGGGGTCAATCAGTTGCAGTTTACCATCGGCCACTGATTCAATCGCTGCACTGAGGAAGGGGAAGTGGGTGCAGCCCAGCACCAGAGTATCCACGCCCCGCTCCAGCAACGGGTCAAGGTAGCGGGCAAGCAGGCTGCGGGTCGCGGCGCTGTTCACCTCGCCGCGCTCCACTAGCTCGACCAGGCCGGGTGGGGCGATTACATTGACTTCCACCCCCTGGGCAAACTGGCTGATTACATCGGCAAGCGCCTGGCCTTTGGAGGTGGCAACGGTAGTCAGCGCCGCAACCTTGCCGCTGCGGGTGGTTAGCGCGGCGGGCTTGACCGCTGGCACCATCCCCACAATCGGCGTATCGGGGTACACAGCGCGAACGTGATGCAGCGCGGCAGATGAAGCGGTATTGCAGGCAACCACAATCAGCTTGGCTCCCTGTTCGATCAGAAAGCCGACGCAGGCGACGCTCAGGGCTTGGATCTGTTCGATCGTTAGCACCCCGTAGGGGCAACGCCCGCTGTCAGCGTAGTAGATAAGCCGCTCGTGAGGCAACTGTCGGTCAATCTCAATCGTGACCGACAGGCCGCCCACCCCGCTGTCGAAGATGCCGATTGGTCGTGCATCCATAATCTCGCACATCCCCTATGGCGCAGTTATATCCGATACACCATTCACGTTGCTGATGGTGATCAGAACATCGCTGGTGGTGGTAACGCTGTGGATCTGGCGGGGACGCTGGTCGCTTTTCGCCACCCACAGGTCGAGGTTGAAGCCGAGGCTGGTGCCACCAATGAAACGATAATGGGTGCAGGGTTCGCCCGCGATGTTCTCATCGCCGATTGTTACCATGTCGGTGAGCAATGCGCTCAAGCCGCTGGTCTGGTTGGTGAGAAGTTGGGTAAAGCCTTGATACCGCGCCGTGCCGCCGCTGGCCCTATTCCAGCCCACCGTGCTGCTGCGCGTATACTGGTCGTCACCAATGATGATGTACTCCGCGCTGCTGTTCCCGTTGCTGGCGTTAGTCTGGTTGATCACGTGCGCCTTGTTGGGGTACACTATGTCGCCCACATCGCTGACGGTAGCGGTTACGCCTGCGCTGCTGGTTATTACATTGGTGTAGGTGAAGTGGTAGCTTTTCACATTGTCATAGTTCGCCACGGTGAGGGTGCTGCTGGGGACGCTGGTCGCGCCCGCAAGCGGTGTGGGGGTGACGATGTTGCTGGGGGCAACGATATGGAACACTGCGTTGAAGTTGCTCCAGTTGAACACGACACTGACCTTCGCGCCGCTGGTTGACGTGCCGCTGGTGGTCATGCGGCGCAGGGTCTTATCGGCAGCAATCCAGAAGTCCAGTGCGCCGTTCGCGCCGCTATCCGCGCCATATAGCGTCTGGCTGTCGAAACGAAGATGGCGGGTGGGCTGCCCGGCGATGCTTTCGCTGCCCAGATCCTGCGCCGTGGATGCAAAGCTAGCCGCTTTCTGGCCGCCTATAAATGTCCAGATGTCGGTAAAATAGTATTTGATATTAGCAAGCAGGTCGCTGGGGCTGGCCTGCCACGATTTGCCGCTGTCGGCGCTGTAATACTGGTTGCTGCCGACGGTGACGAGGTTAAAAACCTGACCGCCCTGATTGTAGGTGAACGTGCTGGAGCCAGAGATTATCACATCCCCACTGAGGGTATAGGTAATAGCGCTGCTCTGCGAAACCTCCTCAAGATGGAAGCTGCTTATCCCCTTCATCTGGTTGGCGGTATCCAACAGCATCTGAGCCAAGGTCAGTTGGCTGCTGGTCGGCGTGTTGACTGGCGTGACGGTTGCGGAGATTGCGCCAGTCGGCGCAGCGGCGGGGTTGTTTGGCGTGGTGTTCGGGACGGTGGTCGTTGTGCCAGGGTTAGTCTGCGCCGCCCCGCTCTTGTCGGTTACTCGAATGCTGATGATCTTGTCGCCAACCTGCATCGCGTCCACCAAAGCCATACCCGACGTTACCTGACCGATCAGGGTGTAGCCGCCAGTCGGCGTGCCACTCGCATCGAGAACCGTGTCGAGGAAGCTGAAGTCCTGACCACCGTTGGGGTCGGTTGATCTGGTGATGAAGAACTGGCTATCGTTGCTGTATTGAATATCGTTGGTGCGGGCGATGCCCACTGAGCCAGCCTTGAAGTGGATCTTGTTCAATTCGGTGGGGATATCGCCGCCGCCGGTGCCATCACCTTTGGGGTCGTTGCCCTGCAACACCCATTTCTCGGCGCGGTGAAAGGTGCGGCCATCGTCAAGGCCGGAGTTCGCCATGTTCTCATATACAGCGATGGTGTTGGGGGCAGCGTTGGGGTAGAGGTCAATGGTAATCAGGCCACGGCTGGTCTGCACATCCATCTCTTTAGTGGCGATGCCCTTGTCCACGTTAATCAGCGCTGGGCCAGGGCTGGACGTGACGCGGGGCATCGGGGTGGCGACAATCGGCGGTAGCGCGTTGTTGCTCTGGCCGCTGTTGGCGGTCGGTTGATTGGCAGCGGCAGTCGGCGGCGCGACGGCGGGCTGGGTGAGTACGTTGAGCGCCGCGCTGGTGGGTGAGGCTGCCGGGGTGGGGGTGGGGTTCGTCGGGTTGAGATCGCAAGCGGCGAGTAGCAGCGCCAGCATCAGGCCAAAGATGAGGGTTTTGCCGCTGCGGGCGTAATAGCGGGGGCTGGTCATTGATAGTTAATCCTTTGCAAGCGGCGACGAAATCACCGAACAGGCGGCCTGCCCAGGTATGATCGTGCCACAGATATTCGGGGTGACATTGCAGCGCGTGGACAAAGCGTTCGTCGGCTGCCCACTCCACCGCTTCGATCAGGCCATCAGTGGAGACGGCGGACACTCGCAACGGCTCGGCCACGCGACGCACCGCCTGGTGGTGGAAGGTGTTGACCGATAGGCAAGAGACATTGCTGATGCGTGCCAGGTAGCTTTGCGGTTCAATGATGATGTCGTGGCTACCCTGTTGCGCGGGGATTTGCTCCTCGCGCTGGTTATGGTTTTCGGCAGCGGGCAACTGGCTGGCGATGTCTTGATACAGGTCGCCGCCCAGGGCCACGTTCAGCACTTGCATACCGCGACAGATGCCCAGCATAGGCATACGGTCAGCAATCGCCCACTGTACCAGCTTTAGCTCCATCACGTCGAGGTCGGGCATGATCACAGTACTGAGGTGAGGGGCTTCGCCGTAGTAGGCGGGGTCAACATCCCAGCCGCCCGGCAGCAGCAATCCATCGAGCAAGTCATAGACGCAGCGCAACGCCGCTTCATCGTGCAAGATCGGGAGGATGATCGGCGCTCCGCCCGCTGCTTCGATAGCGTGGATATAGGTCTGGTTCTGGCCGTAACGCGGCGCGTGTGGCACATCACTGCCAGCATAGTCGGGGTGTTCCCGATCGTCAAGCGCAATTATGCCGATTATCGGTTTGCCTATCATAATTCCGTTCGTCCAGTGAAGGTGAAAGCGGCGATTTTGAGCGCAGGGACACTGATGGTGCGCCAGCCGCTGAACAACAGAGCATCGCTGCCCACCATCTGCACATTGCTGAGGGCGCGTAGCAGGCTCTCGGTGTAGCGCAGGTTCTTGATGCCCCCCGCCAGCTTGCCATCCTCGATCAGGTATGCGCCGTCGCGGGTCATGCCCATCACAATCGCCTTGCGCTGGTGAATGTTTCTATTATACCAGAAACGTGTGACGTAGATACCCCGCTGGGTGCTGGTAATCATCTCCTCCTCGCTGCTCACCCCGGGGGCGAGAAAGATATTGGCGGCGGCTGGCCCTTCAGAGGGAGGCGATTCGGCGTGGCCGCTGGTCTGCCGCCCATCCTTGCCCGCAGTCAGCGAATCGTATACCACCTCTCGGGCAACACCGCGCTCAAAGAAGGTTACACGCTGCCTGGGCTGGCCCTCGTAGTCGAAGGGTGTAGGCAGGCCGAGGCCATCGTTGCCGTCATCGTAGAGGGTGATAAGGTCGCTGATCAGTTTTTCACCGAAGTGGTCGTCCAGGAAGCTGCTGCCCTCCTGCACCTCCAACGCGCCCAGCCCAATATAGGCAAGTATGCCAATCAGATCGGACACCGCCAGTGGCGAGAGAACCACATCGTACTCGCCCGGCTCGACAATACGCGGAGCTTGATCCATGGCAGCGGGGCGGGCGGCGTGGTCGGCAACCGCAGCGGGGTCAATGTTGGCAACCGCAGCGGCGCTGGCCTCCCAGTAGCCAGTATTGAACGGGCCAATCTGGGTGGCGGTAAGGCGGGCGTGGGCGCTGCCGTGCGCGACGTTAACCCCTAGCGAGTTGGCGACCCCTAGCCAGCGATAGCTGGTGGTGAACGCGCCCGCGCAACCCGATGCAGGCAATGTTTCAGGCTTGCGCCTGCCGCACCGCCACTTCAACGCGCTCGATATGTCGCGCTTGCTGGCGGCGGTGGCGGTGCTGTTCTGGCATTACCAGCATTTCTACGTGGCGCCGGGCTGGGATCATTACCACGTCAACCACGCGCGCGAACCATTCTACCGCTGGTTTGCGTTCTTCTACGATCACGGCGCCGATGCGGTGCAGTATTTCTGGGCGGTCTCGGGTTTCGTCTTCGCACATGTTTACCTTGCGGACACGCGCGCGCAGGGCCGCTTCTGGCTGGCACGGGTGGCGCGGTTGTGGCCGCTGCACCTACTGACGCTGGGGCTGGTCGCGGCGATGCAGGCGGTGGTGATGGCGCGCTGGGGCGATTTCTACATCTATGACTGGAACGATGTGCGGCACTTCGTGCTGAGCCTGTTCCTGGCGCATTACTGGGGTTTCCAGGCCAATCAGTCGTTTAACGGACCGTCGTGGTCGCTGTCGACCGAGATCGTGGCCTATGCCGCATTCTGGTTGTTGCTGCCCGCGCTGCGCCGCGCCGCGATGGTGGTGGCGCTGGCCGTGGCGGTGGTGATTGGCGCGAT
>JBBRMT010000287.1:0-5279 GCA_038230695.1 Chloroflexia bacterium | reverse complement strand
GGGCGCATCGTCGGCGTGGGTGGCGAGTGGAATGGCTGGGATGCGCGGCGGGCGATGATGCAGCCAATCGGCGGCGGGTGGCTGCACTACCAGCAAGAGTTTGCGCCCGATGCGCGGCTCGATTATTTGCTTGCTTCTATGCCCCAAAGCTCTGGCGCTAATCCAGGCGAGGAGTTGGGTGAGGCGATGACGATGAGTCGCGACCCCTTCAACCCCCATCTGGGAATGTCGGGGCTGGGAGACCGCAGCGCCCTGGCGATGCCGGCGTATCACCGCCCCGCGATTACCGAGCGGCGATCAGATCAGGCGCAAGGCAGGTTGGTAGAGTATGAGTTGGAGAGTGTGGCGCTAGGCCAACGGCGGCCCTATACCATCTATGTGCCAGCCGATTATGCTGACCCTGATAGTGGACCATACCCTACTATATACTTCCAAGACGGTGGCGACTACCTCAAGTTCGGCGCAGCGCCAACTATCCTCGACAACCTGATTGCCGATCGCGCCATCCCGAAAGTCGTGGCGGTGTTCGCGTCGCCACTGGATAGGTGGACGGAGTACGACTGCAACGATGACTATGCCAGCTTCTTCGCCGACGAACTGGTGGCCGAAGTAGAGCAGCATTACTACCTATCTAATGATGAAAGATGGCGGGTGGTGATGGGGCCAAGCATGGGCGGGCTAATCTCGCTTTACATCGCCGCCCAGCGGCCCGAGGTGTTCGGCAAGGTGGGAGCGCAATCGAGCGTGGTGGCAAAGCGGGATAGCGATGGGTTCGATGCGCGTAAAGCATATGCCGTGACCCCGCGGCAGCCGCCTAAACTGCATCTAACGGTCGGCACATATGAGACCTGCTACGGCCTCGATGAGCAGGGCAACTGCAAAGATATGCTCACTCCGGTGCGCGAACTGCACGATATGCTTGTGCAGCACGGCTATCCGCTGCAATACAGCGAACGCCACTATGGGCATAGCTGGGCCTTGTGGCGCGATGATCTGGCAGCAGCCCTGACGTATTTCCTTGCTCGATAGCGATTGGCTCATACTACATTGGACACAGGTGTAAATTGGGCCAGGGCATACCACGGTACGCTCCTACAGAAAATACACCATCTCCTCGGCTAATTAGTATCCGACTTGCCAGACAAAAGCAGAGACGGCTCATCTGAGCCATCCCTGCCTTATTGCTTACCGTCACCAATGTTACTTGTGGAAGTAGTAGGTATGCACACCGCTGGCCGAGCCAGTGTCCACCACCACCAGTTGACGGCCAGCCAGCCCGAGGGTGATGCTCAGTTGGTGGGTGAGGCCGCCGCCGAAGTCGAACAGGATGACGAACGGTTCGCTGCTGAAGGTGCCGGTGCGCGTCCCCCAGTCACAGTAGCTGGGCGAACAAGCGCCGTAACCGTGAACGGTAAGCTGATCCCCGGCGCTGGTGTTGATCAACTGCGGGATGCCGCCGGTGTGCGAGTCGTCGTTGAGCCAGGTGCCATTGAAGTCAACCGCGCTCTCGTGGTGGAAGGTTAGGTTGTGGGTGCTACTCGACGAGCTAAGATCAGCGACCGTAAGGTGTTGGTTGGTGCTATCCAGGCTCATCGTCAGTTGCTCGGTTAGGCCGCCGCCGAAGTCGAACAGGATGACGAACGGTTCGCCACTGTAGGTGCCGGTGCGCGTCCCCCAGTCGCAGTCGGTGGGGTGGCACGCGCCGTAGCCATGCACGGTGATGCTGCTGCCCGCATTACTCATGGTCAACTTGGTTACGCTGTCAGTGTTACTATCATCGTTGATCCAGGTGCCGCTATACTGGGCGGGAGTGTGGCTGGGCATCGCGGTTGGCGTAACGGTCGGCGTGCTGGTCGGGGTGTTGGTCGGCTGATTGGTCGGCTGGTTGGTCGGCGCTGGCGTGCTGGTCGGCGCTCCGCCGCTGCCATGATGCTTGATCAGGTAGATTTCGTTGCCTACCAGGCCGAGCAACACCTTGTACTGCGGGTCGCTCTGCTCAGGATGGTACTCGAACCGCGCCCGCTGGAAATACTGGGTGATGTACTGGTTGCCGTCGGCATCGTTGGTCTCGAAGTAGGCTTCGGTGATGGGGTAGCCCTGCTGCGCGAGGCCGCCATGATTGTTCCAGTAATCGAGGAACAATCCCGTGACGGTGTGGCCGGTTTCGGGGAAGGTGTGGCTGCCGCCACCCGGCACTACCTGGGTGGATGTGCCAGAGGGCAGTCCGGTGGGATACTTAGCGGTAAACGCCTCAGTGCCTAGCAGGCCAAGCAGCACCTGATAGTTGGGGTCAGTCTGCTCAGGATGGTACTCGAAGCGGCTGCGCTGGAAATACTGGGTGCGGTAGGTGTGGCCGTCCGCGTTGTTGACCTCCATGTAATCGTCGGTGATGGGGTAGCCCTGCTGCGAGAGGCTGCCATGCGTGTTCCAGTAGCTGAGGAACGGCTGGGTCACGGTATGACCGGTTTCGGGGAAGTAGCGGCTTACGCTATCGGCGGAGGCGTGGCCGCTGAAGCCAACTACCAAAACGACCAGGCTGACCAGAACTAGCCAACGGCTGAGTTTGACGATACGCTGCATGATATCTGTCCTTTCTTTCCTTTTGTTGCTGAGGGTGGATAATATAAGGGTTTAGGGCGGTTGATACGCTATCCGCGCACATCGAGGCCGCCAGGAGGTTGCGGGCGGATGGGGTCGCGCCCAGAACAACCTGCGTAATTATACCCTTGTTATAGTCATCATACTGTCAAAACCTTTACAGGTTCGGTGTAATTCATTTTACTTTTGGCGGTGTTCAGGGTGTTGCGCGGCTGTGGTATACTTGTGGCAGCATTGCAATTCAGCGGTGCGCTACAAGGTTGGTTAGCGAGGGGGTATGCAGTGGCGCTTGAAGGAGCAATTGAGGAGTTTAATATCATCTCATTGCTACAGACGATTGGCACCAGCGGGCTGACCGGCAACCTGACGGTGCAGGATGTAGCGAACAAGGCTCGGGTGTCGTTCCTCAGCGGCAAGCTCATCCACGCCGAATCCACCCTGGGCGGCGACCGCATTGGCGAGATTTTGGTACGCACCCATCGGCTCACCCGCCCGCAATTGGAGCAGGCATACTACATCCAGCGGCAAGCGCAGCAGGGCCGCCGCCTGGGTAGCCTGTTGCTGGAGATGAAGCTCATTACCGCCGATGACCTGACTATGGCGGTGCAGGTGCAGATCATGGAGGTGATGTCGCGGCTGGTGACCTGGCAGCGGGGCCGCTTCCGCTTCGACTTTGAGCCGCCCGCCACTGGCGCACTCCCCAGCGCCGCCCTCGATGTTGACGAGGTGTTGAGCGGGCAGATTAGCCTGCTCGACGCGCTCGACCCTAGCTACGACAGGGATGCGATGCTGGCTGAGGTTATCGCCCTCGCTCCCGGCCAGCAGCGTCCGCCCAGCGAACGGGTTACGGTGCAAGGCCATGAGTGGGCGGTACTCAGCCTGGTGGATGGCCGCAGCACTGTGGCCCAGATTGCCGAGCAGACTGGCTTCGACCCCGACCAGGTTTGCCAGATTGTCGCCGACTTGCTAGGCGTTGGCCTGGTTATGAAGAAGTCCCCCGAACAAATCGCGCAGGTGGCGGCCCGCTCCGAGCCAATGCTAGCAAACCTCTACCGCGAGATGGAGAGTGACGAGGAAGCGCCAGAACAAGGCAGCGACTCGCGGCCCGCACCCTCCACTCTGGTGATGGATGATGGCGAGATGGCGCGGGTGGAGCAGGTGCTGGAGGTGCTGCTCACTCGCAGCGAGTCGAGTGAAGTCTGCCTGATCGGCGCGGACGGCAGCATTATCGCCCGCCGTGGTCAGGCTTTGCACCAGAACTATCCCTCGCTGTTCGCCCTCGCCGCTGGTATCTTCACCTCGTGGCACGAACTGGGCCGCTACCTGGGCGAGAGCAAGCCCAGCACACTGGTCTACCATGGGGCGCAGATCAACACCTGCCTATCGCCAGTCGGCCAGCACGCCCTGATTATGACCCTCTACCACCAGAACTCGAACACCGGCCTGGTCAACTTTTGGAGCAAGGAGGCGGCCACCATAATCGCCCGTGTCCTCAGCCAGTCGGCCACCCGCACTACCCGCGACGAGGGGCGACGCAGCAACATCGTCACCGTAGACTTCCGCGCCCGCGCCGCCCAGAAGCTAGACACCATGCTGAACGATACCAAACAGGAAGCCGGATAGTATAACCCCTCCCCCAGTGGGGGAGGCTGGGTGGGGGTCCGTTGTGCAACAGTTTATCGCTACAATTACCAACCACCGCGAGGTTGCCCACAATCTGGTGTGGGTGGGTTTGCGTGCTAGCGCTGCCGCCTTGCGCGAGGCCAAGGCGGGCCAGTTTGTCTTTGTCCGCTGCGGCGACCCCGCCAGTTTCGACCCCTACCTGCGCCGCCCCTTCAGCCTGGCGGCGTTCGACGTTGATGGCGAAAGCGCGGCGCTGCTGGTGCGGGTCAGCGGACGCGGCTCCCGCTGGCTAACCGAGCGGGTGGAGGGTGAGCAACTAGACATGATTGGGCCGCTGGGCAACGGCTACCGCCTCGATGAACGCAGCCGTCACCTGCTTGCGATCGTCGGCGGCGAACGCCAACCCCACCTCGCCCCGCTGCTGCCCCTGCTGAAGAGCGCCGCCGCCCGCGAACTCTCCGTCACCCTGCTAATCGAAGCGGAGCGCGAAGCCTACCTGCCGCCCGCCAGCCTGCTGCCGCCAGAGGTAGAGTACCAGCCCTTCTACCGCGAGGCGGGCGACAGCGCCATCGCCCACATCAAGCCGCTGCTGGGCTGGGCCGATCAGGTGGTCGCCGCCGGGCCGGACGATTTCCTCGCCGCGCTGAAGAAGGTGGCAGGCGCAATCTACCCCCGCCCCGACATCCAGGCCAGCGTGGAGCGCCCCATGGCCTGCGCGATGGGAGTCTGCCTCGGCTGCGCGGTCGAAAACGAGCGGGTCGGCTATCTCCGCGCCTGCCGCGAAGGCCCGGTGTTTGATTTGTGGAAGATGATACTCTGAGGCTTCTTCAGGCATGAGGCACGAGGCATGAGTGGGGTTTGACGTAGGGGCGGGCGGCTGCCCGCCCCGGTGCAAGCCACTAATCTACCCCTCTCCCAGCGGGAGAGGCTGGGTGAGGGAGAATGGTGCAACGCGTCAATGCTTATCGAAGGGCCAGCCAACGGATTGTGACAACGGTTAGCCAACGGATTGTGACAACGGATAAACGGATTAAACGGATGTAGGGGCTGCCTGCCCT
>JBBRMT010000286.1:0-5303 GCA_038230695.1 Chloroflexia bacterium | reverse complement strand
CTGGCCGCGATGCCGCCGCTGGCGTTGAGGAGGCTGCCCGCATGGATGTGGACTTCCTCACCTCGCTGGCCTACGGAATGCCCCCTACTGGTGGCATTGGCATTGGCCTCGTCCGTCTGGCGATGATCTTCACTGGACAAACCAATATCCGAGATGTTATACTGTTTCCACAATTGCGTAGCAAGTAACCCTTTCCCCCTCCCCAAAGGGGGAGGCTGGGAGGGGGAGTACCCCAAAATACAATATCCCCAGGTACACAACGCCGTGTCCCTTCCCCATTGGCTTGTAGCTTAATGGTAGAGCGCGGCACTGTTAATGCCGGAGGTACAGGTTCGAATCCTGTCAAGCCAGCCCACCGCCCCAATGGGCGAATGTTGAATGATGTATGTTGAATGTTGAATTGTGGTTGCTAGTCTGAAGCATTGCGAAGTTTGATCAACTAAGCCCCCAGCAGGGTTGGGGGGAATGTTGCAGCGCAATGATGTTGTTGTAAGCACGCAAGTCGCATCTTGCTTACTTCGGCATTAGCGCAAGGCAAGAGTTCTCCCCCAACCCCCGCTGGGGGCTTTTTGCGTGCTGTAATTTGATGCTAGCGGGTATGTTCGCTGGCCTTGATCGCCACCAACAAAGATGCGTGGCAAACATCTTGCTTTATACCTGCTGCAAACTAGAATGGAGGGTCATCATGCTGGACTCCGTGATGTTCTGGAACGAACCGAATAACCTCAGCCACTGGGATTTTACCATGGACCCTGACTGGCAGGAGTTCAGCCAGATGGTGCGCTGGGCCGGGATAACGGTGAAGCAGGTGCGCCCCAATTTGACACGAGTAATGGGTGGCATCTCGCCGATCGACCCTGAGTTTATCGTCAAGCTGCGCGAACACGGCGCACTCGATGCTGTAGATGTGGCTGCCATCCACGGATTTCCGCTCGATTGGAATAACTGGAAGATTGACAAGTGGCCCGCCCAGGTGCGGCTAATCGAGCAAACCGCTGGTATGCCGGTGTGGGTTACTGAGGTGGGGGTTAGCAGCTTCGGCGCAGAGGAAGTGCAGGCGTTTGGCCTGGTTCGCACCCAGGAGCTACTTCGCAGCGTGCCGCGCGTCTACTGGTACTCGTTGTTCGACCTGGCCTCGGAGCGACCCGCCACCACCCGCCACAAGGAGAGCGAGGGCAGCTCCTACTATCGCCACTTCCACATGGGGCTGGTGCGCGACGATCTGCGAACCGCCAAGCAAGCGTTGCGCTACTTCGACCCCCGTTTGGGCATCTGCCAGTGGTTCCACTATCAGGACGAGGCCACGCTGGAACAGGCAGTCTGGTGGCTGAAGCGGCTGGGTGTGCGTAACCTGCGTACCGGCCTCAGTTGGGCGGACTCGCACATCCCTGGCGCATGGCAGTGGTTCGACCACCAGATGAAAGCCTTGCAGCCATTCAACGTGCTGCTCACCCTCTGCTTCACTCCACCCTCACGCGGCCAACGCCCCGACCACACCAGCCCACCCTGCGACGCGGGTGAATACGCCTACTTCTGCCGAGAAGTGGTTACTCGCTATGCCACTTCCGGCCAGCAGGGAGCGATTTATGCGCCTGCTAACAATATGACGGTGGACGCGGTAGTGTAGGCAGATTTGAATCACGGAGGACACGGAAAGGACGGAGGACACGGAATTGGCTAGTCGCCACTTTAGCAGCGGCTTGCTTCAGTGATGATGTAGGGGCGAATGGCGTTCGCCCCGGTGAAGCGCACCAATGCCCATCGCAAACACCAACGTCGGCGTAGGGGCGGGTTGCACTCGCCCCGGTGAAGCGCATCAATGTTTATCATAACCTGTAACCTTGCTAAATCCTTTCGTGTCTTCCGTCCCGCTCCGTGTCTTCCGGGATTCAAACACCTCACCTACAACGCCGTAGGTAAGCATTGTTGCTGGGCAAGCGGGCATATGTGATTCTCCCCCACCCAACATTATTGCTTGCGATGGGCATTGTAATCGGGCAGCAGGGCGGGCCACCGCCCGCCCCTACGTTTGGCCCTATCCGTTTATTCGCTTATACAATCCGTTGGCTAAAATCCGTTTGTCCACCCCCACCCTTGACATACTCGCCTGCCTCTGGCTATACTGGCTCAATCATGAGCGATAATCAGCCACTCGTAGGGCGTGATGAATCACGCCCCTACAATTCACCACAAGATAATCAGCCAATCGCTGGGCAAGATGAGTCGCGCCCCTACACGGGTACGTTCGTGTTGTCCGCACCTGATGAAACATTGGTGAGGAAGCAAGGTCAGCCATCGCCTGTCAAGTCAGCACGGAGTAAATCCCGCCCATACATTGTGGTGGTGGTCGTGTTGTTGCTGGTATTGGTGGTCAGCGGCGCGGTTGTTTATTTGCAATCTGGCGGCAGCCCACCTGCGGCCCAACCGACTCCCATACCCAGGGTTGGCGCAAATGGTGTGAATAGCGCCGTATTGCCAACTGCGCCGCCTGCGCTTATCCAGCAACCGACCGTAGAGCCAACCGCCGCCGCTTTCGTCAGCTATTACAGCGCGGCAGTCAGCCGCCCCGACCGTGACCCCGATTTGTTGCCTACCGACCCCTTTGACCAACGCCTCAGTGTAGCTTACCACAACCTGCAACTTAACGGTCATTGGGAGCAGGCGGTCAATGAATATCGCACCATCATCGCCGACCCCACTGCATCGTTGGCCGCCCGCCGCGAGGCTTACTGGCGGGTGGCGCAGTGCAACTTCCTGGGCGGCAGTTATGCGCGGGCGATTGATGCCTACGCCCAGTTTCAGCAGCAGTGGCCCACCGACGAGCGCAGCTACCGCGCCGATTACATTATCGCAGATGCCTACAACTACCTCACTGATTACGGTAATGCGCTCAAGCATTGGCAGGCATATCTGCCCCATAGCGGCCCACTCTACAGTTTCACCCTGCTCCGCATCGGCGCCTCCCAGGTCAACCTCAGCCAGTACGATGCCGCCCGCCACACCTACAGCGATGTGGTCAATCGCCAGCAGAGCAGCGACCGTGAACGCAGCGCGGCGTTGGAGGGGGTTGCCAGCATGGCCGCCACACAGCACGATTACGGCAACGAACTGGCCGCCTACGAGTCGCTGCTCACTATCGCCACTGACAAGGACTACCGCGCCGATCTCGAATATCGCGCCGCCCTCGCCATGATGCACAACGGCGACCGCAATGGCGCGTTCAACCGCTTCCTTAGCGTGATCCACGATTATCCCGACAACTACCGCGCTTACGGCGCATTGCAGCAGATGCTACAGGTCAACGCCAGCCTGTTCGATCAGGGTCTGCTCGATTATTACACCGCCGGGCTACTGGCCTACAATGTGAACAGCTATCAGGAGGCGATTGGCTACTTTGCCGATTATTTGAACAAGCAGGATGGCGCACAACACGCTGCTGCGTTGCTCTATGCCGGTCTCAGCTACCAGAACCTGGGCAATGACACCCGCGCCATTGACAACTATACCGTGCTGCTGCATGATAGCCCTACCAGCCCCGAAGCAGTCAGCGCCCACTATCGTGTCGGCGAGTTGGCAGAGCGGCGCGGCGCGTGTAGCGCGGCGGTAAACGACTACGCCGCTGCGGCCAGCCACCTCGACCTCGCCGATGGCCGCAACGCTGGGTTCCACCTCGGCCTCTGCCGCTACAAGCTGGGCGATAATGGCGCGGCCAGTGATGCCTGGCAACCGCTCACCGCGCCGAACCTGCCCGCCGACGTGCGCGCTCAGGCATACTTCTGGCTGGGCCGTGATGCTGCCACCACTGCCAACGATGCCACTAACCTCTACAAGTCGGCAATCGCCGCACAACCCGGCGGCTACTACGCCTACCGTGCCGCCGCCAAACTGGCAGGCGAGGATAATGCTGGCCCAGTAGTCAGCCCCGCTCGGCTGCCCGCTATGGATTACAGCGCGATGCTAGTGGATGCCGCCAGCGAGGAAGTGCATCAGCAGGATTATGCTACCTGGCTGGCAGGCTGGGCGCATACCCCGCTAACTGCCAGCCTGGTCATCACCAGCCCGGCCTCGCTTACCAACCTCGATGCGGTTCGCGCCCTGAGCATCGCCCGCGTTGGCGAACGCATCTACGCCAAGCAGGAGCTTGATTACGCGCTGCCCCGCCTGGTTGCCAGCCGCGATGCCCTCAACCTGGCGCAGATGGCCCTGTATTATCGCTACATTGACGAGCCGTACCTGTCGCTGCTGGTTGCCAGCAAGCTGGCGGCGATGTCGCCCGACCCCACCCCTAAGCTGCCCACCCTACTGGGTCGCAGCCTCTACGCCACGCCCTTCACTGCAGCGATGATTGCGGGCGCAGACCAGGCCCACACCTCACCGCTGCTGCTCTACGCCATCACCAAGCAGGAGAGCTACTTCAATCCCCTGGCCCGCAGCAGCGCCGATGCGCGGGGCTTGACTCAGGTGCTGCCCTCCACCGCCGCCGGTATCGCCGCCAATCTGGGCGATAGTGGCTTCACCGCCTACGATCTCTATCGCCCCTATGTGGCCGCCCGCTACGGCGCGGCCTTCCTCACCGACAGCCTTGCCAACCAGAATGGCAGCGTGCTACGCTCACTGGCCGCCTACAACGCTGGCCCCGGTAGCCTGCCGCAATGGAGCAACGGCGCGGCGGCCAGCGACGGCGACCTGTTTGTGGAGAACATCAGCTATGCAGAAACCGCCGATTATGTTAGAATCGTCTACACCAATTACGCCGCTTACCTCGACCTATATAGCCAAAAATGAGGAGTATTCACTTACCGATGCCCATCTACGAATACCACTGCGCCGACTGCAAGCGCAAAGTCAGCGTCTTCTTCCGCAGCTTCAGCGCGGCGGAGGATGCCACATCCGTCGCCTGCCCCCGCTGTGGCGGCTCCAACCTCAGCCGCCGCCCCTCCCGCGTGCGCGTGATCAAGCACGCCAGTGCCGCTGCTGGCAACGATTTCGCCGCCGATGATGATCTCGGCGGCGATGATGACGATTTTGGCGATATGGATGGCATGGGTGGTATGGGAGGGATGGGCGGCATGGAAAAGATGATGGCAGGCGTGGACGAGAACGACCCGCGCAGCATCGCCCGCTTTGCCCGCCAGGTGCAATCGCAGGGCGGCGAGGAAATGGACCCCGAAATGGACGAGGTCCTCACCCGCATCGAGCATGGTGAAGACCCCGACAAAGTTCTGGAAGGCTTCGAGGAAGCGGATGCACCGCTCGACGACCAGTTCGATTAGCCTAGCTTTACTTTTGTAGAATACTAGATT
>JBBRMT010000285.1:0-5311 GCA_038230695.1 Chloroflexia bacterium | reverse complement strand
CCAGGGCAGATCGCGGAGATTGCCGCGCTGCATGGCATAAATGCCGACCCCGCGCTAATGACTGCCGCTATGCACGAGGCGGGTGGCCTGTTCAACACCGCACTGCAAGCCGATGCCGACATCTGGGCCTCAGAGGCGAAGGTACACAAGTTCTGGGATAGCTACTACACCCACCTGCTTGAATATGGCGCATCCGACCTGCCCGCCGATAAGGTGGCGCTGGCGCTGGAAGCGATCTACGAACTTTACAACACCCACCTGGGCTGGCAGCTATACCCCGAAGTGATGGACACGCTGGACGCGCTGAAGCGGCGCGGCTACCACATCGGCATCATTTCCGACTGGGGGGCGCGGCTGGCGGGTCGCATTATGGGGCCTCTGGGGGTGGCGGATCACTGCGACTTCATCATCGCCTCGGCGGCGGTGGGCCTGAGCAAGCCGAGTGCGGCGCTATTCAACCTGGCTTTGGGTCGCGCCAATGTCCCGCCAGAGCAGGTGGTGATGGTGGGCGACAACTATCTATCCGACGTGCTGGGCGCACGCGGTGCGGGCATCGAGGGCATCCTGCTCGACCGTTGGAAGCACTACGCCGACCCCGCCATCCCCCGCCCCGACTGCTTGCTGATCAACGCGCTGGATGAACTGCTGGGGATTTTGGACTTATCCTCGCGCCCTTCCGATTTTGAACTTGCCCCTCTCCCTTCCAGGGAGAGGGTTGGGGTGAGGGTGAATCTCGCGCAACCCGCAATACGAAAGCAACCCCACCGCAGGTGCGATGGGGATGCTTCTTGTGTATCCAAGCACCTGGCAAGCTGTCAGCTTACCCACCCGGAGTAGGCGCTGGCGTAGGAAGCGAGGGAGTTGGCGGCGCAGGGGTTGGTTTAGGGTCAATATTGCCCAGCATACCCAGCCCCTCCATAGTGAAGAAGAGCTTGTTCGTCTCCACATCTATCCTGTCGGCATTTGCCACCCCAGCAGCAGCTAGATCATGGCGCACTACGTCGGGGATTACATCGGCGACAGCCACCTGAGGGTCAGCAGCAAGCGCGGGCAACTGGCTGGCATCAACCCAAACGCGGATGAAAAACACACCCTTGATTGTGGTCGCCGTTTTATTCGAGTCGTTGAAGAACTTAAGCGCGTTATTGAGGTTGGACTGAGGCAGTGGATCAGCCTTCTCACTTGCCGCACCCTGCGGGTCATTGCCCAAGTACCGATATGGGCAGTAGATTTTAGGTAGGCCTGGCTTGCTGCTAACGTAAGTATGGCTGGGGTCGTCGGAGTATGGACACTGCCAAAAATCCTGGCCTGCCACTGGCCCGCCATCTAGACCCATGTAAGAGACAGCTACAGTCATATCGTACTTCTTCGACCAAGCGCGGAACTGGTCCAGTGGCACAAAGTTGCGGAAGCTAACCCAAACCTCAGCCAGCCCACCCCTCGCCGCCACCTGCGGCAGTTGTTGGTTACTGGCCGCAATGTAGCTACTCACCCCCGCTACAGAGTTGGTATCGAATTTCACGTGGGCTTCAACATCGCCGTAGTTGATAACGATACCGCCAAAATAAGCGGGTACGCCAGAGCCATCTTTGTAGGCAGTGTAGCTCCACGCTCCGAAGTTGGCCTGATGCACAATCTGTGAGGGCTTGGATGCAACAGAGGTGCCGTCAGATTGCTGTGTTGAGGTTTGTCCTATTACCGTGGTCGGGGGCTGAACCTGTGCTGGTTGGGTTTGGACATCAGATGGTGCTGTATTGCAGCCAGCTAGCGACGATAGAACTATAACTACCGCTATCAGCACGGCACCTGCTAGTGGCACACGTGCAAGAAATGGTACTTTCATGATGTTCTCCTCTCGTTGTTTCTAAATCCATGTGTGGGCATTAGGTTGAAGTAACGCAGGTTGCTTGTTTGCTAGGGTGTCCAGTAGATGAAGTTATCATCGAACCAGAACTTACTCATGAAGTCCCGGTTTTGTACATCATCCCCTATGCTCCTGTCTGGATTCATCCGATAGTTGTCAACGTTGATTTGGCGAAGAGAGCCAGAGGTACCCCCACTAGGGAACCAGGTAGCATATACATCGTATGGGGTTTCCTGAGATATATAGTTATACCATGGGGCATCAGCAAAGATGCGTATCTCGCTGTAGCTCGCGCCAACTCCACAACTGCCGCTACGCCAAGCAAAGCCGTCGTAGTGAGGCCACGTAGCATAGCCATAGTTCCAGCTACCGTTACCGCAGGTCCGCCCATCTGAAAGGAAGGAATGGAATACAATCGCTGGCACGTAGGGTGTTCCACCAGTGTTTTGCACCAGCCAGTTCCAGCCGTCGTAGTCCCACTGCACACCCTTTGCGCTAACTTCAATGCTCTGATTGCTTCCAGCATTGTAGCCATACATATGGCCGCCAGGGATAAGCGGATCGTTCGTGTGGAAGAAGCCATCGTTGAAAAGATAGCTCCAGTTATCCGAGCCGGGGTAGAGCGTAGCATGGGTGAACATCCCGTTGTAAGAGCCGCCAGATGCCGCAAAGAGGCCATAGGCGATTTGTCCGCGTAGGGCATTGGCGTTGGGAGAGTAGTAGCACGGACCTCTGGAGTAATCAATGCAAGGACCATACTGGTTGAAGCCGGTAAGCGCTCCTTCGATTACGCCTTGCTCGATGGCACGATATGCCCAGTGGCTAACTGCTATGTCAGTAAACCGCTGATTGCCAGAGGGGTTATCGTTGAAAGCAGCTGCCTGGGCAATCAAAACAGCCATCTGAGCGCGGGTAATGCTGTCGCTGGGCCGGAAGCAGGGATAGGTTGCCCCCACCGCGCTACATTGGGCTGGGGTGTAACCAGCGATGACCTGTTTAGCAAACGCCACTTCAATGCTATTTTGGAATGTATTGCCACTGATATCGGTGAAGCTAGGGGGATTAGGATTCTGGGCTGGGTAGGACTAATGGAATGAGCTATCGAGCATACTGGTATACTCACTCCGAAATACTGGATTGGCAGGGCGGAAAGAGCCATCGTTATAGCCCCTAATGTATCCCTTGCAAGCCATGTAAATAACGGGCTCGTAGTAGTAATCGCCAGAGTGTACGTCCGAGAAGCCGACTTGGTGAGAACAACCGCCTGGGGGGATTCTGTCAGGCTGGGAATGAGGAACGAGCGGGGGTGGGTTGGAGGTGGCTGTATCAGCGGCTTGCGTTGCCGGGCCGGAGATTGCCAGGACAAGGATTGATACTACTGACAATAGACGGGGGGGTGGAATTACGCTGTATCCTCATGGCTGTCTCCTCTTGTGGAAGTGAATTGTTGCTCTCGTTATCATAATGGCTACGAGTGCAATAATACCATAAGGGTCCGTAATTTACAATGGCCTTAACAAAACCTTAACAAAACTTTAACAACATCTTAGCAAAAATATTCTAAAGCAGCCTTTCCATCAACGGTGAGGCTACACTAGTGCCAGCTTTCAGACCCATCACGAACTGGTTGATTACCTCCAGCACGGTTGAGCCGAAGCCCACTACATCGAGCATCCCACTGACTGCGGCCTTCCAATCCCACGGCAAAAGTGCGGAAGTCGTAAGTTTACTCAACTCAGCGCATCCAGCAGCCGGTCAATCTCCCCCTCGGTGTTGTAGAAGTGTGGCGAGACGCGCACTATGCCGCTGCGGGCGGCGACCACGATGCCCTGCGCCAGCAGTCGCTCGGTTAGTTCGGTGTTGCTGCCTTGATCGGAGCGCGGTTTGAAGCAGACGATACCGCTGCGCTCGTCGTCATTGGCGTGTGGAGTGATTACCTCATAGCCAAGCTGCTCCAATCCGGCAATCAGGCGGGCGGTGAGGTCGAGGATATGGCGGGCAATCTGATCGCGGCCAATCGAGGCTACCAGCCGCTGTGCCGCAACCAGCGCCCACACTTCCAGTATCACTGGGCTGGCCGAGTCGAAGCGAAGGGCGTTGGGGTGGGCATCGGCGGGGCGGTAGGCAAAGTTCATGTTGTCCTGCACGCTGTACCAGCTAAGGTTGGCGGTGGATAGCTCTGCCCGCTCCAGCGCCTCCTGACGGGCGTAGAAGATACCCGCGCCGTGTACCCCCATCAGCCACTTGTGGCTACCGCAGGCGAGGAAGTCTATACCCAGCGCCTTGACATCGAGTGGGATTGCGCCCAGCCCCTGCATCGGGTCAACCACGAAGTAGATACCACGCTCGTTGCAGAGACGACCAATCGCCGCCAGGTCGTTGCGGAAGCCGGTGTTGAACTCGACGAAGCCGATGGCGACCACGCGGGTGTGCGCGTCAATCGCGGCGGCAATATCCTCCATCAGCACGCGATTGTCGCGCTGTGGCACCAGGCGGGTCTCCACCCCATGCCGCGCCAGATTGAGCCAGGGGTAAACGTTGGCGGGAAACTCGCCGTCCACGCCCACCACGTTGTCGCCGCGCCGCCAGGTCAAGCCATTGGTGATCAGGCTGAGGCCATCGCTGACGCTGCGGATGAAGGCCACTTCGGTCGGCTGCGCGTTGATGATGCTGGCAACCTCGGCGTGAGCCTCGTCGAAGCGGCCCAGCCACAGCTTGTCGCTGGCCGAGCCGTGCTGCGCGTAGTCGCTGAGATATTCGTTGATCGCCGCGCTCACCACCGTGCTGGGCGGAGTCATCGCCGCGTGGTTGAGGTAGACGTAACGCTCAGTGATAGGAAAGAGATGGCGGTAGTTTTGTGGGTTGTACATAGGGTTAATTTTGAATGGTGAATGGTGAATGGTGAATGGTAAACGGTGAATGTCGAACGGTGAATGGTCTGCAGCACAGATGCTGAGGCCAGAGTAGGCTGTAATTGGATAATGGCGAAAAGCTGCTGCCTGCGTATCATTTACCATTCACCATTTACCATTTACCATTAGGCTTGCGCGGCGATGCGCTCGGCTTCGACCTCGCGTAGCACCCTGGTTCTCTCGGCTTCGGCTTCACTCTTCTTCACCTCGGCGTGGTGACGCTTGGCCTCAGCTTTGGCCTTGCTGGCGTAGCCCTGCGCCTTCTTCGCCAGCTTCTGGCTCTCTTTGGCGTACTGCTTCGCCAGTTTGGCGTTATCGTCGGCCTTGAGGTAGGGGCGACGCACATCGCCTAGCGCGTGTACAATCGAGTAGCCGATGATGCCCAGACCCATCGCCAGCAGTGCGGCGATGCCCCAGGGCTGCACGTCGCCCAGGTCGCTCTCGGCGATGGCGCGGTCGGGCAGCGAGGAGCGGCGCGATGCCTGCATACTTAGCCGCTTGATGGTGTTACGCACCCCCCCTATCTGGGTGTTGT
>JBBRMT010000284.1:0-5357 GCA_038230695.1 Chloroflexia bacterium | reverse complement strand
CTTGAACAAGGAACTGCTGACCCAACTTCAGGAAGCGGGTATAGCCGGGCCGAGCAGCACCACGCTGAACGGCAGGTTCGCTATCCGCGTAGCGAACACCAACCAGCGTAGCCGCCGCGAGGACTTCGACCTGCTGGTGCGCGAAGTGGTACGCCTCGGCAAGACGCTAGCGGCTACGCCGAGTGATGAGTGATGAGTGATGAAGGGGAATGCTGAATGTAGTTGGAGACATAATTTTGCAGGTGCGTTTTGGAACCATAATTTTGCAGCTACTGCAAAATTATGGGTAAAGTAACAAGCTGTGACTTAAAGCAAAATATTGCCGCTGCTGAAAGCATAACTTTGCCAGTAACGGCAATGTTTGAGTACAGAAAATTTATGTCAATTTGAGCAGGTGGGCGGATAGAGAAAGCATATAGCTGCCAAAAGTCATAATTACAAGCATAATCGTGCCAACTGTACGCTAGCAAAAAGTGTGCTACAAGTTCTTTAGGCGAGGTATTGTTACCAAAAGCGTTAAAGCATAATCTTGCCATAAGTTTTAGCAAGCATAACTTTGCCAATTGTCGTAACAGCTCTGTTAATTCTTCTAGGCCGAATTCCTTCAGCATCTCTTTCCAAGCATGGTGAGCTGCTGGCTCTCGAATGGTTGCTGGTTTGATAAGCAATCTAGCTACCTGCCTTGCACCAGGATAACAGCCTTCGGCAATCAGAGTAAGCACGGCTCGACGCACTTCCTCGCAAATCTGTCTTGTTCGCTCTTCGCTCTTTGACTTCTGATATGCTCGATAACGTCCCGAAATTTGGCGGCAAAGTTCAGGAAAGTGGTTATACAAATGAGATGGATCGTAGCTGAGCCTTTCGGCCACTTCAACCATGGGTGGTGGGGGGAACTCGTGACTACTCAGTTCGTCCTGCAAAGCCTGCTCAATTTTCTCCATATCAAACTGCTTGGGTTTTGACTTAGTCCTATGCTCGCCCATTTCCCTAGGTAGATTGTCATTCTGGTTAAGTTCAGCATATGCTAGTGGGTCATTGGACGGTCATATTGCCATTATAGCGTTTTGGTTGTACAATGGGCTATCTTCATTAACGGAGGTTGCCCATGAGCCGTAAACAGCTTGACCCCCTGCGCCCCCTCACCGACCAGGAGCGCAGCCATCTACGCAAACTTGCCCGCGCTGCCACCGCACCAGCGGCCCAAGTTGCCAGAGCTAAAGCCCTACTCGCGGTCGCACAGGGCCAATCCTACTCTGCCGCAGCGGGGGCCGCTGGTCGCAAATCAGGCGATGCGGTTGCTCATCTGGTCAGCCGCTTCAACATCGAAGGCTTGCTTGCGCTTGCGCCTAAGCCCAATCCGGGGCCAGCCGCCAAGTACACGCCCGCCCACCGCGAACAGGTATTGGCGGCGGCCAGACGCACCCCTGACCCCGCCACCGACGGCTGCGCTAGCTGGTCGCTCACCTTGTTGCAGCAGCATTTGCAAGCTCTGGGTGGCGGACTGGAACAGATCAGCACCGTCACCATCTGGAGCATCTTGCGCGAAGCGGGCTATCGCTGGCAACGCAGCCGCACCTGGTGTCCCACTGGCCAAGCCCAGCGCAAGCGCAAGAGCGGGGTGGTCACCGTGGTTGACCCCGCTGCCGAAGCCAAAAAAAACTGATTGAGCAGGCGTATACCCAGGCCGAGGCGCTGGGTTTGGCGGTGTGGACCCAGGATGAAGCGGGACCATACACCACCCAACCTTGTGCGGGCAGTAGCTGGCAGCCAGTCGCGCACCCAGCCACCCAGCCCCATGAGTACATCCGCGATGGTACCGCCAAGCTGCTCTGTTTGTTCCACCCCCAGAGCGGACAAGTACGGGTCAAAGGGGTCAGCAGCAGCCCGAATGTGGTACTGCACGCCTGGCGGGGGGCGGAACTGGCGACCATCGTCGCGGCGCTAGGGCAACCAGCCGCGCCGCTAAATGCCGAGGAGAACCTGGCTTTGTGGCAGAGTTGGCGGGCGGGGCTGACCGCGCAGATAACCATGCCCAGCACCTTGCCACAGTTGCGAATGTTGCTGGTACTCGATAACCTGGTGGGACATACCACCCCAAGTTTGCTGTGTTGGTTGATGGAACACGGCATCATGCCTTTGTACACGCCATTGAGCGGCAGCTGGCTGAACATGGCCGAAAGTATGCAGCGCATTCTGAAGCGGCGAGCATTGGACGGACAACATTATGAGCATGGCGCGGCAATCATTGCTAGCCTAGAGGCGGTGGCGGCCCATTGGAACCAGCATCCCACCGCATTCGAGTGGGGCGGGCGGCGACAGGCGCGGCGGCAAAGAAGCCGCGAACGGCGACAGCGCGTAGGAGGGTCGGCCGCCTACATCAAGAGCTACAGCGATAAAGGAGATGCCAGCAGTAATGGCTACATCTCGGTTTAATGACCCACTAGTACCTCGTAAACTAAGTTATGATGGCTGGATAAAGCCGCTTCAACTTAATACGTGCATCAGCAGTGCTGAACTGCCAATCCACGCCTCGCTGACTAGCATTGCGGGCCTTCGTCCACGCCGCGACTTCCACCGCCAACGTATCGGCATCTCCGATGCGTCTTGCCAAACACTGTCGGCTCAACGCACTCAACTCAATCTCGGCCACGTCCAGCCAGCTACCATGTTCGGGCGTGTAGTGAAACTCTAGCTTATCCGCGATGCGCTTGGCCTCCGCTGGCGTATATACTTCATACAGCACGTGTGGTTGATGGGTGTTCAGGTTATCGCAAATCAGGATAACCTTCACTGCGTCAGGGTAGTCCTCGTCCACCAACTGGCGCAACTGGGCGGCAAAGTCAGCGTTAGTGCGGCTGGCGGTGACACTCACCTTGCGCCAGCCGCGTAGCGGCTCGGTGGCAAGATAAAGATTAACCTGACCATTGCGCTCATACTCGTAATCCTGCTTGGCGAGTTGCCCCAGCGCAGTAGGCCAGCCAGCGCGAACATCAAGGCGTAGCGCCTTGCTGGTTTCATCAATGCACACTACCGGGTAGCGTATATCGTAAGGTCGGTGGTAGACATCGAGTACATCTTCCATCTTCGCCACGAACTTGGCGCTGGCGGTGGGGATGACCCACTGCTTCACTCGCCAGGGCTTGAGTTCGTTTTTTTTAGCCGCTTCATCACCGCAGTGGTGGAGAGATGCTCGATATAGCCAAGCTCCACCACGCGGTCGGCCAGCAGCCGCAGGGTCCATACCACTCGGCCAGCCGGTGGTGTGCTACAGGCCAGGGCAATCAGGTGCGCCTCGGTATCGCCGGTAATCAGCGGTGGCCGACCACTGCGCGGCTTGTCATAGAGCGCATCATGTAGGCTTTCTTGCACCAAGCGGCGCCGGGTGCGCTCCACGCTGGCAACGCTAGTGTGCAAAGCTGCGGCAATCTGGGAGTCGGCTTGGCCCTCGCTAGCGAGTAGAAGGATGTGAGCGCGGGTTTGCACGCGGTTTTCGGAGAGCAGGTTGCCCTCGACCAACGGGTTTCGCCCTTCGGTGAATACAAACCGCTAATTATAGCGTAATATATGGGGATCGGGTATAATTACAGGAAGCATGACAACAATTAATACAGACCAACCCCTTTGTCAGGAATGAGATAGAATGATGAACTCGCGCAGACTTTTGATTGTGGTTTTGACCATCGCCCTGCTAGTGGCCTTCCTACCAGTATTCGCAGACCTGTTCGGTTTCACAGGCTCCGGCTCGTTCGGCGGTGGCACAGTCACTAAGACCCTCACCATCAGCCAGGTGGTAGACCAGATACGCAAGGGTCAGGTGCAGCAGATCAGGGTCGACAACCTTAGCGGGCGGCTGGAGGTGTGCTACAAGCTGCAAAACACCGGCCTGCCCGCCGAGGACTGCAACCACCCTACCCACCTCGGCCTGGCCTACAAGGAGCCGGGCGACAAGACGCTGCAGCAGTATCTAATCAACGCGGGTATACCTGCTACCGAGGTCGGCGCGCTGATTACGGTTGGCGATGCCAGCAGTGGCGGTAGCCTGCTATTTACCCTCATCCCGCTGCTAGCGCTGGGGGCGCTGTTCGTATTCTTTCTGCGCCTGGGGCGGGGTCGACCTGCCGACGAGGCCAGTGGCAAAGGTGACGGCAAGGGTGATGGTAAGGACGATGAGCGACCCCAAGGCCGCAGTAACGACCCACTGTTCAACTTTGGCCGTAGCCGCGCCCGCTTCTACAAGTCAGTACGCCCCAGCGTGACGTTTGCCGATGTGGCGGGCATCGAGGAGTCGAAGCAGGAGTTGGCCGAGGTGGTCGAGTTCCTACGTGAACCGGAGCGGTTCGCCGCATTGGGCGCACGAGTACCGCGCGGCGTGCTGCTGGTTGGCCCGCCGGGGGTGGGCAAGACGCTGGTGGCGAAGGCGCTGGCGGGTGAGGCGGGCGTACCATTCTTCAGCATCAGCGGCTCCGAGTTCGTCGAGCTATTCGCCGGGGTGGGCGCGAGTCGCGTGCGCGACCTATTCACCCAGGCCAAGAAAAACGCCCCTTGCATAATCTTCATTGACGAGATTGACGCAGTGGGCCGCGCTAGGGGCATTGGCCCGTCGATCAATGATGAGCGCGAACAGACCCTCAACCAGATTCTGGTGGAGATGGACGGCTTCAACGAACGTACCAACGTGATCATCATCGCAGCAACCAACCGCCCCGACGTGCTGGACTCCGCGCTAACTCGCCCCGGCCGCTTCGACCGTCAGGTGCTGATTGACCCACCGGATGTGAAGGGTCGCGAGGCCATCCTGCGGGTACACGCCAAGGGCAAGCCGCTGGCGACCGATATTGACCTCAGCATGATCGCACGTCTTACTACCGGCTTCAGTGGGGCAGACCTTGCCAACCTGATGAACGAGGCAGCCATCCTGGCAGCGCGGCGCAACCGCCGCACCATCAGCATGAGCGAGATGGAGGAGGCGGTAGATCGCGTTTACGCCGGGCCGGAGCGTAAGAGCCGCGTGGTTGCCGAGCGCGATCGCCTCACCGCCGCCTACCACGAGGTGGGCCACGCGATAACTGCGCTGATGCTATCCTACACCGACCCGGTACAGAAACTGACCATTGTGCCGCGTGGCCGCGCCGGTGGCTACACCCGCACCGTTCAAGAGGAGGGCTATGAGCCGCAGTACGCCACCGCACACCAGTTGCGTGACATGATCGCCTTTGCCATGGGCGGGCACATGGCCGAAGATGCCTTCTTTGGCGAGGTGTCCAGCGGGGCCAGCAACGACATCGCCCGCGCCACCGAAATCGCCCGCCGCATGGTGCTGCAATACGGGATGAGCAAGCGGCTTGGCCCACTCGCCT
>JBBRMT010000283.1:0-5369 GCA_038230695.1 Chloroflexia bacterium | reverse complement strand
CGATATACGGGTCTGGGCTGAAGCGCTCGGCGTTGAAGTGGTCTCCTTTCAGACCGCAATGGGCGTATGGCAGAACGATCCGACCAGTCTGGTCGAACTTGAGCCGAGCGCTTCAGTGGAAGTGGTGGGCAGCGAAGCGGACATAGCCACGCTTGCCAAACACATTGGCAGCAGCTATAAACAGTACGGGATGCTGATCGTCATCCCTGATACCCAGGCCCGCCAGACTCTCTATAGCATTGTAGTAATCAGCCAAAGCGAAATCAGTACGGCGCTAGCCGCGATGGAGATGCTGGAGATCAACGGTGGCCGCTACGTAGCTGGACGCATGGAAGTGGCAGACAAGGATGGTCGCTGGCAAGGTCGCATCCCCGCGCTGGCGGCGCGTTTGCATAAGTCGCTGAGGCGAACCAGGGCGAAAATCATCATGTTGGAAGGCGACGAATCCGGCAATGCCGCGGGTAAGGATTACGAGTGGGTTGGCCCACGGGAAGAGGCAAATAATGAAGCGAACTAAGGATGCGACAGAGGTGATCCGCGAGATGACGGCAAGGGGGGATTTCGCCCGCCTCGGAGTCGAACCACCCGACCCCACCGCTGTCGAGGAGCTGGTGCGCGGCGTGCTTGAGGATGAGCAAGTCAACATTGCCAGCCTGACCAAACCCTGGGATGAAATGAGCAACCAGGAGCAGGATGCCTGGTTTGACGCGCATGGTGTGCGTGAACTTACCCCTGAAGAGGTCACCGAGTATTATGGTGGCTACGGCCATGCGACCATCATACCGCTGGGCGCTTCCCTGCGCGTTATCAAGCCGGGTAACATCGTCATGGTGCAGGAAGCCTCCGGCGGATGGCGCAACCAGATGCGGGCGGTGAGCTGCGCTGATGATCTCGTCTATATCGCCGAGGAGGCCGAGTACCGCTGTGCCGCGTACGAGGGCCGCGCACCGCTGACCATAGCATACCCAGCAGAGCGCGTGAAGCTAGCCGAGGGCTAGGAATAGTAGCGAGCAATCGGCCCAGCCTAGCACCCAGCGAAAGCGAAACGTGCGGGTTGGTCGGGCGAGAGCAGCGGGCGAGACCTTGCGTTGAAATGCGAGGATGAGGCGGCGCAGAGTAGATACTGTGGCATTGCAGACGGTATTGCCAGTTATCCACCGCTCCGGGCGCATTCCACCAGAAGGTTGTTGTTGTTGTGAGTGTTAGCGTTAAACCCATTTGTTGCTGACCTGACCACGCGCCCCTGCGGCGCAGCATGATGCGCGATGCACCCTCGTAGGAATATTGGAGTGCGGGCGGTTACATTGACGAGTGGAACGAGTGCTGCGGCCTGGCTGGCATAACCCTGGTTTCGCTAGCCATCCGCTGACCTGACAATGCGGCGCTGACCATGCTGGCCTCAGCAGCGGTTAGGGCAACTATTGGCCCACCCCCCTTACCACCCAGGTAGTGGGTGAGACCAGCCCTGGGCATGGGCAGCGGCAGCGGCTCCGCTGGCCCATCTACCCACTTACCAGCCACATAGACGAGCAGCCGGTAGCGCCCGATGGCGTATTCCTGCACCTCGACCTCAACCAGCCTGCCATCACCCAGTCTCTTGCTCAGTACGATATCGCGCACCTGGTTGCCTCCCAAATCGCACCCAATATTGCCTCCACCATAATATATACCATCGCAATGGCAATAAGGTTGCGTTGCTGAGGCTATCGTCGAGTGCTACGAAAAAATGCTGCTACCAGATCAAGGGATAAACTCCCGAAGCCACTGCTTGAGCCACCTACTCACTTCGCGCCCCAGCCGCTTCCAATCAGCCAACCGCTCCTCCACCCATGACGGGCGAAGACCATGCGCGGGTGAAGGTGCAACCGCTGCCCCCCGCCGCCGTAGCCCCACGCTGGTAAGGCGATATTCGTAGCGGCGCGCACTCCCAGCAATCAGCTCGCGCTCGACTAGCCCGGCCTCGACCAGCTGGCTGAGGGTGCGCGCTACTCTGGCGTAGGTGTTACCGTCACCTACCAGTTCGCTTGCCTTGTGCCAGATGCCAGGCACCATTCGCCCCATCAATGCTCCCTGCTGCTCGGTTAGCTCGCTCATCACTCAGTATCTTAGCACATAGGTTCGGATATTGTCAAGCCGATTGTCATCATGCTTATAGGCGCTGGTCGTCTACAGCTAGGGCAAACGGTCGGTCTCGCCTGCCGACCTCTGCCCCCGAAGGGGTGCTGGCGAGAGGGAAGGATGCTTTATCAGGCCAGGCACTGGGCGCGGGTGAGCGAAGGCGTAGATGTGGAGCAGGGGCGGACTGGCGACGGCAAGAGGGGAGCGGAGGGCGCAGCGAGAGTTTACGATAGCCAGGGGTGCGAGTGCGGCGCGGCGGTGGCAAGAGGGTGTACGGAGGATGGGGCGAGGGCTGGCGATAGCCAAGTGCAGCAGCCAGGCAAGCTGCAGCAAGCGGGCAACCGCAGGCGGACGCTATCTCGGCGCGGTGATAAAGGGAACTAGTTCTAAATGGAAGATAGCACCGCCGTTGACGTGAATTAGCTGGCCGGTAATCCAGCGTGCTTGCGCTGAGGCAAGGAAAATAATTGCATCGGCAATATCCTCTGGCTGGCCGATACCACCCAACGGGGTATGAGTGACAATCTCCGCTTCCATTTCCGGCGTAATCCAACCCGTCTGAGTTGCGCCAGGGGCAACGATGTTGACATTGATGCCGAAGCGGGCGAACTCGGCGGCAGCAGTATAGCTATAATGCTCCAGGGCGCTCTTGCTGGCTCCATAAGAGACCTCGCCAGGGAAGCCGAGAGGTGCGCCGGTGGTCAGGCTGATGATGCGGCCCCAGCTCGCCCCGCGTGCCACATGACGACGGCAGAACTCGGTCATGAGCAGGGCAACGGCGCGGCTATTGACGGCAAAGTGCAAGTCATGACTGGCTGGGGTAAGGGTCGGGGTGGTACTGCCCCAATGACCACCCACCGGCCCGGCGCTTGTGGGCAAGAGGGTGTCGGCTTGCCAGGCAGTAGCGTTGTTGACCAGCACTTCGACGGGACCCAATTGCTGCTCTACGGCATCAAATAGGGACACAATATTGGTGAGGTCGCTGAGGTCGCATTCCCAGGCGGCGGCCTGCCCACCCGCCGCCTCTATAGAAGCAACCACTGCCTCAGCATCGTCAGCCCTGGCGCGTTGATACATGGCCTCGCCAGGCACAGTGGGATCTGCTATCTCGCAACCAATGGGCCGGTCATAAACGCGCAGGAAGGTGACAAAGACCTTTGCGCCCTGCGCGGCAAAAGCTTTAGCGGTGGCAGCACCAATGCCATGATTTGCGCCAGTAATGAGGACAACTTTTCCTGATAGTTGGGGGTCGATCATCTGAGTTTCAACCTTTGGTTAGTTACTTGTGGTTAGATTAACTTGTTCTCTCCATATTACCTCGGATAGTGAAAGTAGTCAAAGATCTAGTCCATCTCAGCGAAAAGCGGAGATGAGCTTGCTTAGAGTAGATACATTGGTTAGGCAGCCATTCTTGCCGGGTCTCCACCGCTCCGGGCAATTCCACCAGAAGGTTGTTGTTGTTGTTAGCGTTAGGGGGATAACTGGTCGGCGTTCGCGCCCCACTCCCGCACCAGGGTGAGTACCAGCGCGGGCCAGGCGGGGTCGCAGGCATGATGCCCCAGCCAGCGGTAGAAGCTGTATAGCTCATAACCAGCATTACTGGCGCTACCCCACACGCGGGTATACTGGCCTGCCATCTGGCGAAGCAAGGCCGCAGCGTCGGTGTTGGGCGGCTGGGAGAGGGCCAACCCCAGGCGAGTGGCCCACCTGTCCCGGTCCTCGTTTCGCCTTCTCACCAGCTGTGCCTGCACCATATGCTCCCACTTCCGACTATGCGACATCTTCGCGGCCACCCTAATTGTATCAGAGCGGGAACGTCGGTGAAAAGCCAGGGGTGCGCTAGCCGGGGGTGGGAGGGCGGCGCGGATGGCGGCGCAGACCAGGGCGTAGCAGGTGGGGTGGTATATCGTAGTTGGCAGAGGTGGAGGCTACTTATCGCATTGGGGCGACTTCAGTGGCAAGGTCGTCAGGTTCGGCTTCAGGGTACTCACGCGGTTGGCCGCTGGCCGGGTTGAGCAGGACGTAAATCACCTTGCCAGATGCCGCCTGCTCGACCGTCAGCAGCCCTAGTCTCACGAAAGCGGCGAGGTACTGAGAAACGCCGGGCAGCTCGACCCCTGAGCGGCGGCCAATCTTCTCGGGGCTGGCAAGCAGCATGGCAGGGGTAAGCTGGTCAGCGGCCAGCTCCGTCAGTGCCAGATAGATGCTCTGGGCGGCACCGCGCCGCCTACCGCTGAAGTGTTGGCGCAGCAGCGCAAGGGCAGCATTGTCGCACCAGAGGTTCGCGCCCGCCTTGATACCCGCGATAACCTGATGGGGCGCACTCTGGCGCACCTTCCAACTCCGGCTCATCGGCTTCTGCCCCTCCCTCAAGTTGAGCTAACGGTATTATAGCACCTCATTGGTCGAGAGTGAAGGTGGGATAAAAAGCTAAGGCAGGATAGCGCGGAAAGCGGGGTAAGGGGCGGTGTTAGGGGTGCAGGTCGCCGAGACGCGAGGCACCAAGACGGGTGAGAGGGAGAGGCAAGAAGTGCGCGGGGGGATAGGCGTGAGCGGCGGAAGCAAGAGGGTAGTGGAGGGCGGCGCGGCGGCGGCAAGAGCTATTCTCAGCCGAAATCAACCACTTACTATGAATAGCCGCTAATTGCTGATCCAGATGTTTCAATGTATAATTACACCAGAAATAAAGTTGATAGGTTTAAAAACTGATTTTCTTTTGCCCTCGTTTGTCCAAGTGTGACATTGACAGTAAGAGAGCGGTATGGTGCAGCAAAACAGCCTAACTGATAAGATGACTGAAGCCATCGAGATGGGCTTCGCCAATACCTGGAAGGCAATGCGTCAGCATGGCAGGTTCGCTGTGCCAGCCGCATTGGCTGCGCTTGCACTCGGTCCGGTGTTTGCTGGTGGCCTCCTTGCCACCTTTGCTAGCGATGTAAGTAAGCAGTTCGTAATAAATAAGCTACTAGCTTTTATCACAAAATCGTTTGAAGGCAAGAATCAGGGAGAAGTAGCTAAAACAGAGCTGATCGCTTCAATTCAGGATAATATGGCTGACGAAGAGTTCCGCCACGAAGTGATGACTTTGTTGGGCTTGGTTATGCCTGATGATGTCATGAGCGATGGGTTGAGTGATGCCGAAGCACGTGAAGCTCTAGCTGGCTTGCAAGAGGTACAGCGGGAAACAAATGAGATACTTATCCAATCCCAAGCGATGCGTGCTGAGATACGCAGTGGACAGGCCGCAGTGG
>JBBRMT010000282.1:0-5402 GCA_038230695.1 Chloroflexia bacterium | reverse complement strand
GTCTGCTGCTTAACCTGATGCTGATGCGCGATGGCTACCCACCGGCAATTGTGCTGCGCCAGTGGCGGGCCGATTACCTCACCGCCCTGGAGCTAGCGCAGGTACACAGCCGCTATCGCCCGATTGTGAACCTGGTCGGCGGGCGGTCGAGGTGGGGCTTGACATCTACCTCGCGGCGGTGGACGCAGCAGCGGAGCCGCTTACCCCACTCAGCGAGTTGGCGGCAGAGTTCGGCTACAGCGTTGATTACCTCGGCAGCATAGCCCGCAGCGGTAGGCTGAAGGCGACCAAGCAAGCAGGGCGCTGGTATGCACAACGGCAGGAGCTAGCCGATTATAAAGTGCGGGCCGCTGCCGAACCGCGTGGTCGCCCACGCACGCGCAAGAGATAACACGCCGGAGAACAAGCATCCAGCTTCCCCCGTCTGTGATCAATAGGCGGGGGTTCTATTTACCCCATAAACTTACCGATGGGGAGAACGCAGGTTCAAATCCTGCCGCCTGCTCCACATTCTATGTGAACTATAAGGAGTACCCATAGCAGCAGCCGTCCCGATGGGGCGGCTTGTTTTGTTTTTGCCGCGCAGCGTGAGCGGACTGGATAGGAGGAGGAGCGGAAGATGAGCGGGGCGGATATCACGAGCAGCCAGCCGCGATCCCGGCGTGAGATACCGGAGGAACTAAAGAGAAAGATCCTAGCGCGACAGGGCTGGCGCTGCGCCTACTGCGAGTCTGATCTGCTTATCACCGGCTATCACATTGATCACAAGAAACCCCTCTGTCGAGGTGGCACCCACCACCCGAATAACCTGTGCGGCGCGTGTCCAAAGTGCAGCCAGCGCAAGGGCGGGCGGATGAGCGCAAGGGAATACCGAGCGTGGCTGGAGGAGTGTCGTGACGCACCAGCAGGCACCTGGTCGTGCCTAAACCCCGGCCATCAGAAGTACGTTGGGGAGCGGTGGGTGCCGGTCGCTGGGTTCAACAAAGGAGACATATGGTGTCGGCAGTGCCGCAGTAGCTATATGAAGGCCCGCTGGCAGCGGGTCGGCCCGATCATCAACGCAATGCAGCGTGAACGGCGCAAGCCAGATCAACTATCTGCTGGGCGAGGTCAACCTGCTCTCCGAGGACTACGCCGGAACACTGAGCGATTACCTACCCGACGGCAACGACAACATCCTCGCCTTGACGAACATTACCGGCAGTATCAGCGACCAGTAAAGCTACGATGCCTATGGCACGACCACGCACACAAGCGGCACGAACGCCAACCCCTATCAGTACAAAGGCCAGCAGTACAACCCAGCTACCGCCTTTTACAATCTGCGGGGGATGGCGGTGGGCTTCTCATGGTCGAGGGCTTCGGCGAGAGATGCGGAGCGGCTTTCGCTGCCTAAAGGAGGGGCTTCGGCAGTGCTGCAGGGTAAAGTTGTTGTCGTCCGAGCGAATACGATGCGTTCTGGGCAAGAGTTTCGACCCACAACAACAACTCTGCCATATCTGAGATGGAGCCGTTGGGTCAGGCAGCCAGCGATGAGAGAGCATATGTCTGCTGGCATAAGTGTGTCAACATAGAGTAGGCAGAGGAGAGGTAAGCGAGTGAGCAAAGAGCGTCCGATCGATCAGGCCCACATTTGCGGCTGGTTTAGTATAAGCGCTCTGCCTGCCCGGGTCAGCGACGGACACCCCCGCTTGTGCCACCCACCAATCTCTACGCTAGCACCTAAAAGAAGGAGGCGCACCGTACTGGTGCGCCTTTACTGGATTTGTACCCCGAGTACAGGTTGGGTAGATGAAGGCAGTTACCTAGTCCTTAGTGAGGTCGGTTGATGATGCCGGTGTAGACGATCTGGGCCATCTCGTCGCGGCGGATATTCGCGTTGGGCAGGTAGAGATGACCGGGGTAGCCGTTGACCAGCTCGTTGTGGTAGGCAGTCTCGATTGAAACGTAGAAGACGTTGCTAGGAGGTACGTCAACGAAGTCCTGCTGCCCGCCTATCGGGGTTATCAGGGTTATCAGGGTGTAGCCACCGGCATTGACCACCAGCTTGGTGAGTTGCCCACGGGTGATCGGTTGATTGGGCAGGTAGCAGGGAGTGCCGAGGCCATGCGCGGCGCAATGTGCCGGGGTCGAAGCCGCTGAGGATGCCAGAGTGGAAGCCGCTCTCGATGAAGGTATAAGCGAAGTAGCTGGGCGGCACATCCACGAAGTCCTGCGTGGTCGGGGTGTATAGCGGTGTGCCGAAGCCCAACACCACAACTTTGGCGAACTGCCCACGGGTACTGGTGCCAGCGGGAGCATAGTGGGTGGCATCAATGCCGTTGACTACGCCGCGACAGTTCAGGTAGTGGATCGCGGTGTAGAAGGTGTTGCCAGTGATATCCACGAACAGGTTGGGGCAATCGGTCGGCGTGACCGAGGGTATTGGCGTGTTGGTGGCACTCATGGTGCTGGTGGCGACTGGTGTGACGGTGGCAGTCATGGTTGCGGTTGCTATCGGCGTATTGGTCGCGGTCATCTGCTGATTACCACCGCGCTCGATGCCATCGCCCTTTACTGAACTGCGGACAAACGGTGGTATAATGCACGCATGGCCACCTTGTTGAAATATCTCTTTTCGGTTTTCGCTGTCCTGCTGGTTAGCGGCGGCCTGACGTTGTTCCGCGAAACGGTTGGCCCTGATCTTGCCCCCAGCGCCCCGCTCCTGCTGCTGGTGGTAGTCTTCCTGGCAGCAACCCGCACCGACCTCGGCCCGGCGCTGGCAACCGCGCTGGTCGCTGGGCTGTGCTACGACTTTTTCTTCCTCAAACCTTACTATTACTTCACGATTGGGCGCTTTGAGGATATTGTGGCCTTTGCGGTCTTCTTCGCCGCTGCAATCGTCGCCAGTGGGTTGGCAACGCAATCGGAAGGCCGCGCCCGTGATGCCGAGAGCCGCTTGCAGCAGACCACCGCGCTCAATACACTCAGTGCCATGTTGCTAGAGAGTGGCGACGGCCCCGCTGATGAGGTGGTGCGCCAGGTGACTACTACGGTCGCAGCCCGTTCAGCCTCGCTCTATCTTGCCAGAGAAGATGAAGGGCTGCAGTGCAAGGCCAATTTTGGCGACCCGCCCCCGCAGACGGTGGAGCAGCAGGATGCCGACGCGCATCAGCAGCTAACCGCGCTTACAGTGGCAGGCAATGTCGCCTACGTGCCGTTGCGTACCGCCGGGCGCAATCTCGGCCTGCTCATCGTTCGCCGCGAGGCTGATGCGCCGCCTTTCAGCGCCACCGATGGTCGCCTGCTCTCCACCATCGGCACCCTGCTGGCAGGCAGCCAGGAGCGGCAGCGGCTGGCGCGGGAGGCCAGCGAGGCGCTGGTGTTGCGCGAGGCCGACGTGGTCAAGTCATCGCTACTCGCCACCGTCTCCCACGAGCTGCGTACCCCGCTTGCCAGCATTATGGGTTCGGCCTCCAGCCTGCTATCCGACGAGCCGGAGCTTGACCCTGAAAACCGTCGGGAGCTGCTGGATACCATCAACCAGGGCGCAGAGCGGCTCAGTCGCCTGGTCAACAATCTGCTGGACCTTAGCCGTGTCGAAGCGGGGGCGCTGCACCTCGAACGCGGCCTCTATTCGCCGGTGGAGCTGATCAATTCGGTTGCTGATACTCTCGCTCCTCGTCTGGCTAATCACAAACTGGCGACGGATCTGCCCGCCGACCTACCGCTCGTGCCAATGGATTATGTGCTAATCGAGCAGGTGCTGGGCAACCTTTTGGATAATGCCGCTCGCTACACCCCGGCGGATACCACCATAACGGTAGCGGCGCATGTAGAAGGGGAAGACCTATTGATCAGCGTCGAGGATGAGGGCGCGGGGCTGCCCCAGGAAGACCTCAGCCGCATTTTCGACCGTTTCTATCGTGGCGCGGCCACCAACCGCAAGGCGGCTGGTGTAGGTGGGGTGGGCATCGGTCTGACCCTGGCGCGAGGCTTCGTCGAGGCGCATGGCGGGCGCATCTGGGCAGTCAATCGGCAAGGTGGGCTACGCATTAGCTTCAGCCTGCCGCTCCACCCTGCCGATATGCCGGAAGCCGCATTTACCGAGGAGGGCGAATGAGCAGCCATCCCATCCTTATTCTGGTGGTGGACGACGAAGCCCAGATGCTGCGGATGCTGCGGGTGGTGCTGACCAACAGCGGTTACAAAGTGCTAACTGCCACAAACGGTGAAGAGGCGCTCGATCAGCTTGCAGTAGAGCAACCCGATCTGGTTATCCTTGACCTGATGCTGCCCGACATGAGCGGCGTGGAGATCACCCGCCAGGTGCGTTCGTGGCCGAGCAGCGTGCCGATTATCATCCTCTCCGCTCTGGGCGAGGAGCGCGACAAGGTCGCTGCCCTCGATGCTGGTGCCGATGACTACCTGACCAAGCCGTTCAGCACCCAGGAGCTACTCGCCCGCGTGCGCGTCTGGCTGCGTCGTCAGGCGCTTGCCCCTGCGCCCACCGCCACCACAGTGATACAGCACGGCGACCTTGTGATTAACCTGGCCCGCCGCAGCATCAGCCGCAATGGGCAGATCATCTACCTCACTCCCAAAGAGTACGATATGCTCACCTACCTGGCGAAGAACGCCGGGCGGGTAGTCACCCACCGCACCCTGCTCACCGCCGTATGGGGCGCGGAGTATACCGGCTCTCCTCAGTACCTGCACGTCCTAATCAACCACTTGCGCCGCAAGATCGAGCCAGATCCGGGCAAGCCGCAATACATCCTCACCGAGCCTGGGATTGGGTATCGGTTTGCCGAGGAGTAATCGCCGATTTTAGGATCTTTTAAGACCAACACTGCCATTTTAAGCCAGCTTTTAGCTGGCTTTTGCTATGCTTGGAATTGCAATTGGTTTGTGAACGTTTGCACATAATTAGCGATGGGGGAGAGAAAAATGACCGCTTTGCTCATGATTGCTGCCTTCATGTCCTGGCTGCTTTACAGTTTCGTTTTCAGCAGCGGCAAGCAATACGCCAGCGATTTCCACTATGACGTTCCCAACATTGACGAAGCTGCGCCACTCAACCCAACTGCTGCCCGCGAGGTCATCGAGGTTCTTGCTGCCACTCAGGTAGAGCCAGTTGCGGTTACTGCTGAAAGGAGATAAACGTTATGGACATCGGAGACATCGTGTACGTTGCCATCGTCATCGTCTTCTTCGCCATCTGCGTGGGCTACATCTACGCTTGCGACAAGTTGTAAGGAGATACACTGTGAATATCGAATACCTGGTGATGGGTATAATCAGCTTGCTCATCATGATTTACTTGATATATGCGCTGGTTAGGGCTGAAAAGTTCTAGCCAGGGCAATTTGTTGCGCCCTATAAGGCGCGTTCAATCGAGAGGCAACATATGACACTTAACG
>JBBRMT010000281.1:0-5437 GCA_038230695.1 Chloroflexia bacterium | reverse complement strand
TAGACGACAGCTATTATGGTGACTAGCCATAGAGCAGGCTCCCGCAGTATGCCTCTGAATGTTACCTTTTGGGGTTCAGTTGCCATCGTCTTCTATCTCCTCGCCCTATTGAACCTTACTCATACCAGCCTTAAGCGCCCGTCGTCTGGGTGGCGCAGGTGAAGCAGCCAGTTCGATGTGCAGCCCAATCCGTTTATCCGCTGCCACAATCCGTTGGCTGCAGTTCGTTGCCTACGGTTAGTTTCATCAGGGCGTATGCCATGCGCCCCTACGCCAACTTTGTTGCTTGCGATTAGCGTTGTTACGCTTCACCAGGGCGGGCAGCAGCCCGCCCCTACATCGGTTTGTCCGTTTGTCCGTTGAACAGTCCGTGGGCTGGCTACATTTTCAGCGGATGCTAGAAATAGTGTTCTGCGCCATATTGTTTATAGTATTCTATCATACGCTGCAAGCCATCGCGCAGGGAGGTGCGCGGCTGCCAGCCAGTCAGCCGTTGCAGCCTGCCGTAGTCGCCGTAATAGTCGCCAATGTCAATTGTCTTGCGCTCGGCGGGCCAGGGGATTAGCCGGTAGTCGCTGCGCCCCGCCAGTTCGACGATCAGCTTGGTGAGTTCCAGCAGGTTGATCGGTTCGCCGCCCAGATTGAAGATTTTACCGTTGGCGGCATCGGCCGCGCCCACGCGCAGGAAAGCGTCCACCACGTCATCAACGTAGTTAAGGTCACGCAACTGCTCGCCGTCGCCGTAGATGTTGATGGTCTTGCCCTCGACGGCCAGGCGCACGAACCAGCCGATGAAGCCCTGTCGCGCATCGCGCAGGTACTGGCGCGGACCGTAGGTGTTGGTCAACCGCAGCGAACAAGCCCGCAAGCCATAGACGTTGTTGTAGACAATGTGATACAACTCCCCAGCCTGCTTGTTGATGCCGTTCACATCAGTGGGGTGAACGATATGGCGCTCGTCCACCGGCAGATAGTCGGGCTTGCCGTAGATCTGACGGGTGCCAGCGTAGACGATCTTCACGCTGGGGTTGTTACTGCGGCAGGCTTCCAGCAAGGTTAGCTGGGCGTGGCAGTTTATCTCCAGGTCGGTGAGCGGGTCGGCCATACTGTCCAGATGGCTGACCTGTCCGGCCAGATTGAAGATGTAATCCTGTCCCTGCACCAGATAGTTCATCCCGCTGCGGTCACGGATGTCGGCAACGTTGACCTGCACGCGGTCTTTTAGCGGGGCGATGTTGAACAGATTGCCGCCATAGTTGGGAATGAGCGAATCTACCAGCAGCACGTCTGCGCCAATCTCGACCAGACGGTGGGCCAGGTTGCTGCCGATGAAGCCGAGGCCGCCGGTGATCATCACGCGGCGACCAGCGTAGGTGGTTAGGTACTCCTCGTTGTTTATGTATTCAGTAGTAGGCATAACAATTGGCACCTTATAAACCACGCACGGGCTGCACGGACCCGGCCCCAACCCCTCCCGGCGGGAGGGGAGTTTAATCTGTTGGCTGGCTTCTTCGACGACGAGCGGCGGCGCGGGTGCGGCGGCTTTCGCCCTTGACTACCAACCGCCACCACAGCTTGAGCAGGCCAGTAAGGGTACGAAAGATGCGTGGGAAGTTGAAGAACTGGCTCTGACCGTAGGAGCGGTGGTAATGATGCACCGGCACTTCGGCAAACTTATAGCCTGCATCCTGCAGCTTGCGTTGTAGCTCCACCGTGATCATGCCAGTGTTCGAGGTTAGTTTGATATTGTTCAGAGCCGCTTTGCTGATCAGGCGAAAGTCGCAGTCGGTGTCGCGAAGGCTTAGGCCGAACATCAGTTTGACCCCATGGTGGTACAGCCTGCCAATAATGATGCGAAAGAGGGGATCGGAGCGGGCGATTTTATAGCCGTTGACCATATCCACGCCAGGGCGTAGCGCGGCAATCAGCTTGACCAGTTCGTGGGGGTCGTACTGCGCATCGCCATCGGTGTAGAACACCCACTCCTTGGTCGCCGCCTCGAAACCGCTACGCAATGCCCCGCCATAGCCGCGGTTGGTTTGGTGACGAATATAGCGGAAGTGGGGATGGTTGGCGGCGAGATCGTCCAGCACTTCCTGGCTATAATCGGTGCTGGCATCGTTGACCACGATCACCTCGTAGTCGTCAGTCACCTGCTCACATACCTTCAGCGCAGTCAGCGCCATGCTAGCAATGGTGCCGCCATCGTTATAGTCGGGGAAGAAGACGGATAGGCTGCTGATGCGTATCTGGCTGCCCAGGCTGGCGGCCTGCGCCGCGCTACTCGGCTTCCAACTCAGAGGTGACTGCTCGTACTGACGTGGTGATGCCTTGCTCATAAGCACTCCTGTAAAGGTGAAGCCCCCACCTATGGGCGGAGGCGTTGGGCAGTATTGATGTTATCACTGCGTCGAGTTCAGCCCTGTTTGGGGGCGCTAAGATACAGAGGGTTGCGATCGGGGTCGCCAAAGAAAGCCAGGCGTACCGCACCCTCTTCGGAGATATGTGAAGCGAATTGCACTCCCTTCGCCTTGAGCGCTGTGATCGCTGTGTCCAAATCGGCCACGCCAAAGCCAATCGAGAGGCTGCCCGCCTGCCCCGGCTGCGGCCCATGCGCGGTGGCTGAATGCAAGCCGATAGTCAGCCCTGGCGCAGCAATCTCAGCCCAACTTGCGCCCGCCCGCTGCTTCAGCATCAGGCCCAGCGTTTCGGTGTAGAACTGCACAGCACGGTCGAGGTCCGTGACCATCACCGTTACATTCGCTTCGATAAACATCGTTTCACTCCTTATCATATGACGAGCCAGCACAATACACCATGCTCAACACGTACCCAACCGACGTTAAGGATTATAGCAAGATTCCCCGCTGCTTGCAACCAAACAGCGCATTTTGGCGTGATGGCAGCCTTGACAAAGCGCAGCGCATTGGTTATAATGTGCCACGCAGCGCGATGATGAGTGCCGACGTAGCTCAACGGCAGAGCAACTGTTTTGTAAACAGTAGGTTGCGGGTTCGAATCCCATCGTCGGCTCCCAGCTTTCACAAATAACACCCGGACGAATACCCAAGCGGCCAACGGGGGCAGGCTGTAAACCTGCTGGGGCAACCCTTCGTAGGTTCGAATCCTACTTCGTCCACCTCAACACCGACTTTTCAGCGAAGTCGGCGTTTTTATTGTATGCGGGCTGATGCCAGCGGATTTGACCAGCGATAAACAGCTAAACGAATGAGGTGGAGGCTAGTGATGGCGGGTCGCTATCGGGTGATGGTAATGTTGGCGGCGCTAGCCGTGCTACTGGCGGGATGCGGCGGCGATAGCACGCCTACGTTGCCAGTTACTCCCAATGCTTTGACACTGACCATCACTCCGCCACCGCTGGCATCATCGCAGCCGCGCCCCACTACGGGCAATCCCAACTCTACCAGTGTGCCTTCCGTCGCAATCACCCCCACAATTGCGCTTCCCTCCGGCCCAACCCCTACCTCCGACCCCCGTGCCGTGCCGATTGCCCAGGCGGCAGTCACGCAGATGCAGACTTACAAAAGCTACCATTTCACCATCGTTACTACCGACACCAGCCAGACCACTACCATCACGGGCGATTATGTAGCCCCTGACCGCCTCAGCGTGCAGACCGCTCTAAGTGGCACAACCGTGCAGCAAATCATGATTGGCAGCAATGTCTACCTCAACTCAGGCAGCGGCTGGGCCAAGAGCAATGTGGATGCCAGCGCCCTGTTGGCCCTGGCAAAGCTATGGAGTATGCTGCTGGCGGTCAATGGGGTAACGCTGGTAGGGGATGAGCAGATCGGTGGGGTGGCGGTTACTCATTTGCGGGCCAGCGCCGCTGTTCCTGACACCGCCAGCGTCCCCGGCGGGCAGCCGGGGCAGCCAGGTAGCCTGCTGGTGGATAGCTGGGTGAGCAAGCAGGATAATGCTGTGATACGCATCAACCTGACCACCACTGTCGCTGGGCAGGTTGCCTATCAGGTCGCCGCCAACTACAACAGCTTTAACAAACAAGTCACCATTACTGCGCCCACCCCCTTAACTGATGACCTGAGCGGCTGAGAAATAGGCATCGCCCAGCTTTGCTATATCCATCGCATGGTGTATAATCAGGGCGAGGCAAACTTAAGCGCCAATCATGAGTTCACCCTATTCAGGAGGATATATGCAAGACCAGCGAATTTGCGCCAATTGCGGCACCCCGGCGCAGACAGGCGAACAGTTCTGCGGCGAGTGTGGCGTAGCCCTGCCACCCGTCGCTAGCCTGCCTACAGTTACCAGTCAGCCCATTATTACCACACCGCCAACTTTCAACCCGCCTTATCAGAACCAGCCACCTTATCAGAACCAGCCACCTTATCAGAACCAGCCACCTTATCAGACGGGCGGACCGATTGCGCCGCCACCGGCATATAATACGCCCTCGCCAGTTTACAGCAACCCCACCCCAGCCGCCAAACGCAGCAATCCCCTACCATTGGTTATCGGCGCGATAGTCGTGCTACTGGTGATTGGTGTGGTGGTTACGATAGTGATAACTGGTAGCAATAAGTCGAACAACACCACCAGCAACACGGGTGGCAATGGTGGCAACACTGCGCTAGCTACGAGTACAACTGCCAGCAGCAGTAACGGCTATGGCGGCAGTGGCACGAATACCAGCAACGCCGACCTGCTGAAGCAAGCCGCCGCCAATATGCAAGGGGCAAAGAGCTACCATCTCAATGTGGCAGGTAGTACGTCTGGCACCGACATGACCATGGTAGGTGACATAGACATTGCCAACAACAATAGCAAGCTGAATATCACTTCCGCAGGCCAGCTCGTTCAGGTTATCTCGGTTGGCAGTAATAGCTACGTCAGCACTGATAACGGTGCAACCTTTACCAACGCGGGTAGCTCTGCGTCCAGCATCACCAGCGGCTTGAGCCAGTTTACTTCTATGTGGAGTGGCTTCGACAGCTCCAGTATAGACCAGGCTAAGGACAAGCTCACCGATGGCAACCCCCCCATTGATATGATAGATAACAGTAGTTGCAAGCACATAGCAACGGGCATCAATGACCTATCCGCCCTCAGCGCGGGCAGTGGCAGCAGCAGCGGTACTATTGACCTGTGGGTGGCGACCGATGGCTCCCGCGTCTGTCAGATGAAGGTGACAACAACGGACAAGTCAACCGACCTCACTTTCAAGTGGAACAACCTTAACCGAACCTTCAACATCCAGGCTCCGCCAGGCAGTTAAACGGGGCAGTATTATCGAGGAGGGAAGTGGGGTGAAGGGTAAATATCGTGGCACGGGCTGGCTGCTGCTAGTGGCGCTGGCGCTGGCTGGCTGCCATGTGGGTAGCGGCAGCCAGCCAGCGCCAACAGCAGGCTCCGTCGTTCCACCAACTATCGTTCTGCGCAGGGCAAAAGAGGGGGT
>JBBRMT010000280.1:0-5530 GCA_038230695.1 Chloroflexia bacterium | reverse complement strand
GTCTTGTTGCTACGTTCGAGATGCGACTGGTACAAGGCTCTGAGTTTACCCTCGAGCCGATTGTCTATGCTGTATACGTTAACGGCCACTTTTGTATCTCCTCTATTAACAGGCTAGGAGGCACGCACTGCACGGGTCGAACGCTACGCACCTTTGCGTAAACCGGCTCAATATCAGTGCCACTACCTATTGCTTTTTCGTTTTCCGTTTGCGGTGCGACGTTGTTGGTTGTACTATTATAACGCAAATCAGGCTATTTCGTATTCATCGCCGGGGGTGCGCTCCAGCGCATCGGGGTGAAGTCGGCAGACAACCTGCCCACCAATCAACACCTGCTCTACGTGCGAGGTGATGTCGAGCGGATGGCGGTCACGGATCACGATGTCGGCATCCTTGCCGGGGGCGAGGCTGCCCACCCGCGCATCCACGCCCAGCATCTCTGCTGCGTTGATTGTAACCGCCTTGAGCGCATCGCGCCCATCCAGGCCGTCGCGCACCGCGATAATCACCTGAGTGACAAGATGCTGGATGGGAATTACCGGGTGGTCGGTGCAGATGCTAATCTTAACCCCGGCCTTCTGCAACAGGGCGGGAGCGCGGAATGTGCGGTCGCGCAACTCCACCTTGCTGCGGCTGGTCATCAGCGGGCCGACGCTGCAGGCAATGTCGCGCTTGACTAGCTCCTCGGCCACCTTCCACGCCTCGGTGCAGTGTTCCAGCACCATCGGGAAGCCGAACTCGTCGCGGATGCGTAGTACGGTCATAATGTCGTCGGCGCGGTGGCTATGGATGCGGAAAGGGATTTCGCCGCGCAAAACCAGCGCCAGCGACTCCAGCTTCAGGTTGCGCTCGAATGGCTTGTCGGCATCGGCCTTGGTTTGCTTCTCCAGATAGTTCTGCGTCTGGATGATAATGTCGCGGAAGACAGCGGCCACCCCCATGCGGGTGCTGGGCGACTTTTTCTGTTCGCTATAGACCCGCTTGGGGTTCTCGCCGAAAGCGGCTTTCATCCCGCTGGGTGAGCGCAGCACTGCGTTATCCACGATGCGCCCCGGCCCAGGCGACCAGGTTTTGAGCGTGACGCATAGGCCGCCAATCACGTTGCCGCTACCGGGCTTGACCTCGACGGTGGTGATGCCCGCCTTGAGCGCATCGCGGAAGCCCTCATCGTTCATGTACACGCCGTCAATCGCCCGCATATGTGGGGTGGTGGGGTCGGTCATTTCGTTGACATCGCGGCCCTCCCAGCCGATACCCTCTTCGTGAACGCCCAGGTGGGTGTGGGTATCAATATAGCCGGGATGGATCACCTTGCCTGCTGCGTCAATTACTTCGTCACCCTCGCCAACAGCAAGATCCTTGCCAACCGCCACGATCTTGCCGCTATCCTTGTCAATCTGGATCATGCCATCTTCTATATCATCACCGTTCATGGTAATGACCAACCCACCCTTGATTACCAGCATTTAGGCTTCCTCCTGGATGTTTGATTGTGTTATTGTACCACATAATGGTGGTAATGGCGAAAACTGGCGGGCTTTGACATACCAACCTGGCAATGCTATACTGACCTTGCATCACTTTTAGGAAGGCAACACCAATGCAGCAGGACAACAATCCTTACATCTTCGGCAACCTGGATACCGACCGTCAACGGCTCGAAACCCAGAGTCGCCTGTTTATCCGCTATATTCGGGCGCACGCCCGTGCCTTCTGCGGCGATAAGGTTCAGCGCATCCTGGATGGTGGTTGCGCCGATGGTCAGCTTGGCTTTGCCTTGCAGGATGTTTACCCCGGCGCAACCCTGATCGGTGTTGACCGCGATGCGGCGGTGATCAGCCGCGCTCAGACCCACGCTATGCAGGAGCAACGCTCTGCCACCTTCTTGCAAAGCGATATTCAGCAAGGATTGCCTGCTGGCCCCTTCGACCTGGTGTTTCTTTCCAACATCCTGCTGCATACACAGCGGCCCGATGCCGTTCTGCTTCATGCCTATGCGGTGATGCGCCCCGGCGCAACCCTGTGGGTGATTGACAGCAATGGCGAAACCCGCGATGCGACATTCCCCACCGCCAGTGGCACCGAGCTAGCCACGCTCTTCTTTACAACGCTAACCCGGCTGGGCGCTCACCCCAACATTGCCAGCGAGATGCCCGCCTTGCTAGCGGCTGCTGGCTTCGTGGACTGCGCCCGCCGCGAAACCACCACCGATCATCCGACTATGAGCAGCAATGCCGCCGACCGGATGCAGGTTAACGCCGTCGCGCTGGGCGCACTGTTCAACGCCCGCCAGACAATCGCCGCGCTGAACGGTATTGCGCTTGCCGATTTCGATAATATGTTCGTCAATTTCGTCAATGCAATGATGAACGATACCCGCCTCAGCACTCCACCGCTGTTTGCTGTCATCACTGCCCACAAGCCAGATTAGGGGAGAATAAGAACCTTGAGCGAACCCAGCAATCCCTACATCTTCGGCGATGCCGAACTCGACCGCCAGCGGTTGGAGACCCAGAGCCGCCTGATTGCCCGCTATGTACGCGCCCGCGCCCGCGCCTTCGGCGGCGATGAGGTGCATCGCATCCTCGATGTGGGCTGTGGCGAAGGTCAACTGGGCTTTGCCTTGCAGGATGTCTACCTCGGCGCGGAACTGGTGGGCATTGACCGCGACCCCCATGCGGTGCAGACTGCCAACCAGAAGGCCGAGCGTGAGTACCGCACCGCCCGCTTTGTGGCTGGCGATGTGCAGCAGGCGTTGCCCGATGGCCCGTTCGATCTGGTGTTCATGTGCCTGCTGCTGATGCACACTCAGCAACCGGCAGCGGTGCTAGCCCACGCCTACAACCTGATGCGCCCCGGCGCAACCCTGTGGATTATTGACGCTACTGAGGCAATGGGAGGCGCAGGAGACGGCTCGGATGGCGATCGCCTGTTCGGTCTGTTCTTCCAGACCCTGGAGCGCATTGGTTCGCATCCCCACATTATGAACGAACTGCCCGCCCTTCTGGCAGCGGCAGGCTTCAGCGATTACACCTACCATGACGACGAACAGGACGACCCCTTTGCCAGCAGCAACCTGGCCGAGCGCACCCAGGTAAACGCCGCCGGGCTGGGTGCGCTTTACAATGCGCGGGGTGCGCTGGCAAAGGTAAACGATTTGCCAATTGCCCAGATTGACCGAATGTTTGCCAACCTCGCCACCTCTCTTGTCCTCAACCCCAATGCGCCGCTGGTGCGGGTGCTAGGGGTGGTAACGGTGAAGAAGCCGGGCTAAACTCATCCCTGCGATCTCCACCGGCGTAACCGCATCGGCCAGGGTGAAGCCGAAGATGCGCGAGTAGAAGTATAGTTCGCTCTCCAGCGCGTGTTTGATGTTCTCGGCGCGGCGGAAGCCGTGACCCTCACCCTCGTAGGCAAGATAAGCATGGGGCAACCCCTTCTCCTTCAGCGCGGCCACCATAGTCTGGGCCTGGTTGGGCGGCACGATCTTATCGTCCAGCCCCTGGAAGATGATTAGCGGGCAGGAGATGCGTTCGGGGAAGTGGATGGCCGAACGTTCGCGGTAACGCTCAATCTGCTCCGGGTAGCGACCCACCAGCCGTTCCACGTAGCGCGACTCGAACTTGTGCGTGTCGTTGACGAACGTCTCCAAATCGCCGATGCCGAAGTGACTGGCCCCCGCCTTGAAGGTGTCACGGAAGGTGACGGCGCAGAGTGTGGTATAGCCACCCGCGCTGCCGCCGGTGATGGCGAGACGGTTGCCGTCCACCAGTTCGCGCTGCACCAGGTAACGCGCTCCATTTACGCAGTCATCCACATCCACTACCCCCCACTGCTCCTCCAACCTTTGGCGATAGGCGCGGCCATATCCGGTGCTGCCGCCATAGTTTACGTCGAGGTAGGCAAGGCCGCGGCTAGTATAATACTGGATGCCCAGGTTCAGCGCACTGATCGCCGCGCCGGTTGGCCCGCCATGGCTATGCACCACCAGCGGGGGCAGTTCGCCTGCTGGCGCGGCGTAATCGCGGTTGGTTGGCGGATAAAACAGGGCGTGAGCGGTCAGGCCATTCTCGGTGGGGAACTCAATCGGTTGGGCTACGGAGATATAATCGGGGTCGAGTTGCACATTGCTGCTGCGGCGGATGGTCTCTAGATGACTGTTGGCAAGGTCGAGGCTGGCTAGCTCCCAGCCCCGCGTTGGCGCACCGCCCACCATCAACGCTTTACCGCCCTCCACTATCAGTCCGCCGATGCTGGTATAGGGAGTGGTGATGCTGGTTAGCTGGCCGTTGTGGGTATCCAGGCGCATCAATCGGTCAATACCGTTCTGGCTGACAATGCAGATAATCTCATCTGCCGAGGCAAAGGCGTAGTTACTCTGGCCGAATGACCACTGTGGTTTGGCGAACTCCGCTTGCATCATCACCAGTGGCTTATCGCTGCCGTCCACCCGCTGATAGATGTTCCACCAGCCGTTGCGATCGGAGATGAAGTAGAGTGTGCCATCCGCCGCCCATTCGGGCTGCACGATCGACTCGCCTTCGCCGCCCGCGACCAGCTTGGGGTTGATGATGCTGCCATCGGCGGCCAGCTCGCCCACCCATAGCTCGGTGCCATCCCAGGGCATATTGGGGTGATTCCAGGTTAGCCAGGCGAAGCGCGAACCGTCGGGGCTGAGGCGTGGCGAGGAGTAGAAGTCGTTGCCGGAGAGCAGCACCTGCCCATCGCTGTTGCCGTCGAGCGGTAGGCTGACCATGGTGTTGATCGCCTCCTGGCCCTCGTTGCGGTGATCCTCACGCACGCAAATAAGCCGCCCCCGCTTGCAATCCACGATCAGGTCGGCATAGCGCAGCGAACTATCACTGGTGAGCGGCTCTGGCTTGGCGTTGGCGGCCAGGCGATAGATGTGGTTATCGTCGAAGTTGGAGCAATAAGCCACCCCATCGGCAACCGTGTATGAGCCGCCGCCATACTCATGCACCCGCGTGCGTACATTGAAGTCGGAGTCGGTTACGTCGTCAACCTGCCCATCAGCGGCGTGGCGCACCAGCGTACTCCGGCCTTTGTTGACCGCCCGCCCCTCCAGCCAGTAGAAGCTGCCGCCGTCAATCATCGGCCCGCCCAACCCCACCTGTCCCGCCACAATCAAATCGGTGGTAATCGGTGATGCCCATGCGCCGTAGGGCGCAACCTGCGCTTTTGCCATTGCTTGCCGTCCCCTTCCAGAATATATGGTAACTGCGTTGAGCCTATTATAACACAAGGCTACGACGCACGCGGTTGGGATGGGTGTTAGAATCACGAGGACACGGAACGGACGGAAGACACGGAAAAACCTACCCTTGCATTGCAGCATCGCTCCGGCTATGCCAGCCATGACGTAGGGGCGGGCGGCTGCCCGCCCCGGTGAAGCGCACCGATGCCTATCGGCGGCGACAATGTTGGGGTAGGGGCGCATGGCATACGCCAGCGTGAAGCGGACAGATGCCTATCGGCGGCGACAATGTTGGGTAGGGGCGCATGACATACG
>JBBRMT010000279.1:0-5585 GCA_038230695.1 Chloroflexia bacterium | reverse complement strand
CGCTCGGGCCGTTGGTGGCGCTGATTGTGGAACTGATGGTATTTACACTGGTCACACTGTGGCTGCGGCGCAGTCGGCTGTGGTTGACAGTGGCCGGGGCAGTGTGCGCGGCGGCGCTTGCCTTCCTGGTAGTGTTCAATCTGCCCGATTCACCGCTTGCTTCCCTGCGCGATATGCCATACATCGGCAGGCTGGGCGTACTCACCCGCTTCGATGTCGGTACCGGCAAGGTGTTGGCGTTGGTCTGGCAGGGGAGCGCCAATATGCTCATCTCTGACACGACCCGCCTGGCGATCGGCTACGGGCCGGAGACAATGTACCTTACCTACAATCCCTACTACCCCGCTGGCCTGCAGAACGTCGAACTGCGGAACGCCACCCCCGACATGAACCACAACTGGATACTCGACCAGTTGGTGTGGGGCGGCATCGTTATGCTGGGGCTGTTCGTATTGCTGCTGTTCGCCTTCTACTCACACATATGGACGCAGGCGCGACGCAACAACTGGCTTCAGCAGCATTTGCTGCTGAAGCCCTCGGTGTGGGTGTAACCGCCTATCTGGTGACGATGTTGGTGTCGAACTTCACCGCTGCTGCATATCTCTACTTCTTCGTCTACCTCGGGCTGGCGGTGGCAGTGGGTCACTTTGGGGCGATGGCTAGGGAGAGGCCAGCTGATCAGTACGCAGTCAGCGCTACCAATGATCACGTGGTCAGCGCTACCCCGCTCCCGCTGAGCTTATAATTGCCCACAAATTAAAGTGGTCAATAGCATTATGCGGCAAGACAGGTGGCGGCTAATCCCCATCCACTACACCCTCCGCCACATCCGCCTATTCGCTGCCCACATCCTCCGGCTCATCCTCATCACCCTCGACGTTAATTCCGTGTACAGTTGGCATCTGGCCCTGGGTTGATCGCCCGCTGGCGAAGGTCGGATCGCCCCGCTGGTAGTAGTCGCACTCCTTCTGCAAAGGGCAGATTTCGCAATGTGGCCTTTGTGCTTTGCAAACCTGCCGCCCATGCGTGATCATGTCAATGTGGAAGGTGTAGATCTGCTTCGGTTGCAGCAAGGGTTCGAGGATGGTGTGCGCCTGCGCCTCGCTGGTGCGCGGGCCAATCAGCCCCAGCCGCTGGCTGACCCGATGCACATGGGTATCCACCGGCAGGGCGGGGCGGCCCAGGGCAAAGAGCAACACGATTGCCGCCGTCTTGGGGCCAACCCCATTCAGCGCGGTGAGGTAAGCGCGGGCTTGCTCCAGCGGCAGGTCGGCGAGGAAGTCGAGGCTATAATCGCCGCGCTGCTCGTAGATGGTACGGAGTGCGGCCTGGATACGCGGCGCTTTCTGCATCGCCAGCCCGCCGCTGCGGATCGCCTCGGCCACCTCTGCCACTGGTGCGGCCACTACTTCGGCCCAGGTAGAGAAGCGGCGGCACAGGTCATCGAAGGCGCGGATGCTGTTCACGTCCGAGGTGTGCTGGCTAAGGATGGTCAGCACCAGTTCGTCGAGCGGGGGCAGATGCTTGCCGCGCTGCCAGTGGCGGTTGCCATATGCCGCGATTAGAAGCTGGTAGACCCGCTGCACCTTGTCGCGCAGCGCGGGGTCATCTATGTTTACGCTAGGGTTCACGCCCATATTGTACACGCTTACGCCAGCGCGTGGCAAGCGTGGTATAATAGGATAGTATCAGGGCGAACAACGGTTCGCCCCTACCGAGGTACTGAAACAAACTAACAAGCTGCTCTGTCTGAAAGGCAAACAGACAAGGAGCATTACTTTGAACCAGCAGCAAGAACAACCCAAACAGGATTTCGCCAAGTACAACCAGGCTGGCCCAGGCTACGCCACGCCCCCACAGGGCAACGGTCAGACTCCGCCTCCGCCCCCGTACGCGCCCTTGCAGCAATACCCCGCCACCCAATACGCGCCCTACCCCTATCGGCGCACACGTGGCCCGGTGCTGCCAATGCTGATTATCGCCGCACTCATCGTTGCGGTACTCGTCTATGGGCTGGGAACCTTGTTGTTCGGGGCGGGCAAGAGCTACAATCATGACTTTGCCATCACCGCCGCCACGCCCGCTACGTTGCATATCAACAGCGATAGCATTGACCTGAAGCTAATCTCCTCGACCAGCGTCGCCAACAGCCTGAGCATCGCGGCCAAAGGAATTGGCAGCTACGACACGCACAGCAGTGGCAACGATATTACTTTCAATGTAAACGATCCCGGCGGCTTCGCCATCTTTGGCTTCGGCCAGGCTGAGGTGGATGTAACCATGCCACCCGGCAGCAGCGTGGATCTGCACACTGGCTCCGGCAACGTCAACATCTCGCAGAGCGGCAACGCTGGCGCGGGCAACATCAAGATCCAGAGTGGCAGTGGCGACCTCAATATTAGCGGGGCGCAAGGCGACATCAACCTGCAAACCGGAAGCGGTAACATCAAGGTTAGCGCGGCCAGCCCTAAGCAGAACCTCACCCTGCACACTGACAGCGGCGACATTAGCTACAGCGGCGACCTTGCCGCCAAGAGCTACGCAGATTCTGGCAGCGGCAATGTGACCATGAACGTTGGCGCGAACAACTTCCAGGCCACGCTCGACAGCGGCAGCGGCAACATCAGCAACGATTTCGGCCTCACTGGCTCGGACAAACACGTAGCAAGCAACGCCGCTACCAACAGCGCCAATCTACCCAGCCTCACGGTAAAGACCGGCAGCGGCGATATCAAGATCGCGAAGGGACGATAACCCTATGGAACCAATCCTCTTCTTCATCGTGTTGTTTGGCTTCATCATCGGGATGCGCTACATCCAGTACCGCGAACGCATGGATATGCTCAATCGCGGGCTGACCCCCAAGGACTATCGCCCGAACAACCCTACCCCTGGCGGGCAGCCCGCCACCGATTACATCACCGGCACGTTGCTGCCACCACAATATCAGCAGCAGCCCGGCGCATACCCACCCCATGGCCTCGGCAACCGCTACAGTCCCCAGGCCTTGCAGCAGCGCCACAACGGGATTATCACCCTGCTGGTCGGCCTGGGCATGACCTTCGGTCTCGGCACTATCGGCTGGGGTCCCTGGCTGATGCCCGGCTTCATTGTGACATTCGTCGGCCTGGGTCTGCTGATCAGCCACTATATGACCACTGATGGCGCGATGGCGCACCGCCCCGCCCAACCCCAACCGCCTACCAGCCAGCAACAGCCGATGCCTTCTCAGCAGCCTGGTTATGGCAACATACCACCGGCGCAAGCGTGGGATGCCAAGCAGTGGGATGCGCCCGTCTCCGGCCCGGTGCCACCGCCGCCCGCCCCCTATCTAGGTGAACAGAGCAAGCGCGAACGATAATGTTGGAATTGTATATAGGGTGAACCGTTGTTCGCCCAGCCTGAAGGGAGCAGTTAGCCATGAATCCAGGAGAGTATCTACCTTTTGTCGTTGCCATTGTCTTGATTGTAACTGTCGGGGTTGTCAACATCGTCAATCGTGCCATCGAATACCGCGAGAAGGTGGAGATGCTCAAGCGCGGATATTTGCCGAAGGGCTATGCGCCAATCAACCCGGCCACGACTACGCCAACCGAGTCAGCCGCTGCGCCTGCCAGCCCGGCCGCATTGCCGCCCGCGCCGTGGAGCGCGCAGCAGTGGAGCGAAGGTGTGCCAACCTCCCGCTACATGGGCGAACTGGCGAAGGACAGTGATACCCTACGCTAGATGTTTTGTTAATCCCCTTTGAGGATCGCAATGGCTGAACTGGCGAGAAGTGGTGAAAATGCAATCCAGGCTGCCGAGGAGCAGGCGCTAATCGCCCGTTGTCAGGTGGGCGACCAGCAGGCGTATGCCACGCTAGTCGAGCGTTATCAACGCTTCGCCTATAACGTGGCCTACAATCTGGTGCAGGACGAGGAGGAAGCCTCGGACCTAACCCAGGAGGCATTCATGCGGGCATGGCAGGCGCTGCCCAACTATCGCGCCGAGGCCCGCTTTAGCACCTGGCTCTACCGCATCGTCCACAATCTGGGCCTTAACCGCCTGGAGGTATTGCAGCGCCGCCGTCGCATGGAGCAGCAGGAGGCCAACACCACCAGCGATGGCGAGGATGATGGCGGCTTCAGCATGGAGCGCATCGCCGGGCCGGAGGGCGACCAGCCCGCGCAGATATATGAGCAGGCCGAGCGCCGTAAGTTCATCTGGGAGCAGGTTGGCAGTCTGCCGCCGCAGTACCGCGACATTATCGGCCTGTACTATGGGCAGCAGCTATCCTACGAGGAGATTGCCGCGATGACCGGCCAGCCGCTCGGCACGGTCAAGACCCACCTGCACCGCGCCAAGACAATGCTGCGCGAACGACTGGCTCCGCTGGCCCCTCCTGCCCATCCCGCGCCGCGTCAGGATGCCCCCCCTTTTGGCCTGGGAGCCAGCCTAATGCGGGTGATATAGCGAGTTGAAAGTTTGAAAGCGATAAAACAGCCGATCAATCAGAAGCTAACATCTTGCAACTTGCAACTTGTAACTAACGTAAGGAGAAGCGCGATGCTGAATCTCAACCCTGAAGAAAAATACGATGATAACGATGCGTTGATGCTGGAGATAGAGTCAGCCTTGCGCGAGATGACCTGGCGCGAAGCGCCCGATAGTCTGGCAATTATGATCAACGCCAGCGTGACCCGCTACGAGATGGCCCGCGCCACTGCCGAACCGGAGACCGGCTTCAGTTTCTGGAGCTGGCTCGACCGCATGATTGCCTTCATGACCCGCCCGCTATCGCTGGTTACTGCGATTATTGTGGTCGGCTTCTGGCTGCTGTTCGTCGCCAATGACCCCACCTGGCTGCACGCCACCGGCCAGCTTACCAGCGTGGGCAACACTATCGGTGCGGCGCTGGGCAACCTGTTCGCCAGCCTCGGCCAGTTCTACCCCGTGCTGATCGTCGGTATGGTGCTTGTTGCCATCGTCGCGCTCACCCCTCGCATCCGCGACCTGCGCCAGATGCTCCGCGAGGAGCAGGGCGTTCAGGAGGTATGAGGACCGAGGACTGAGCAGCAGCAAAAACCCTCTCCCAGCGGGTTAATCCTTTCTCGCAAATGTTGAAGGGAAGTAGTGGTGGGGGATAATCCGCCGCTCGGCGAGTTACTGAGGGTTGGGAGCGAGCTTCCGAGCATTCAAGCGCATCAGTGCTTATCGAAAGCGAAAAAGCGCCAATATTATACCAATCCGCCAAGTAGATGGAGTGTTTTCCGTAGAGGTGGGTGGCTGCCCGCCCAGGGGCAATTTAACCATCTGCTCGGCTAATTGGTATTAGTAGCAACTGTACGCTGGCGATAGGATAAGATGAACACGGTGTAATGAGGCGACATAGCAGCCATGCTAACTCCTGCTATAAAATTGGTAGCAAGTAAGCAGACGATAGACATGAGGGGTGCGGCAAACAAGGGCTACGCCCCCAACCCCCAGTAACTCGGCACGCCGCCTGCACACTTGCCGCCTCGCTCTATTAAACGTTTTTATTTGGGGGTAACGATCAACCTAGTTAGAGGGTTGAGCGAGGGGAAACTACACCCGCCGCACTCCTT
>JBBRMT010000278.1:0-5600 GCA_038230695.1 Chloroflexia bacterium | reverse complement strand
CGGTGGTCGTTCCCTGCTCACCGACTTGTAGACCGGCGGCTTGCGCGATCATCTCGCCACACACCTGGATAAACCCACCAAGCCATGCGCCCGACACGCCGCATACAAGGATTGCCCGCTGGGCGAGTACGCTGGCGGACTGGTCGGGGCTGCTAATAGATATTATCAGGCTGGGCGGGGGCGGGTACTGGATGTCGAACTCATCCTTCGCTGTCCAGTTCCTTATGGGAAGGCTGATACTGATGCTGAACCCGCCCTCCTGTTGGTCAATCGAGAACACCCTGGTCATAGTTTTCATCCTTTCTCTAATATTTCGGGCAATAAAAAGCCCGCCCCGATCGGGCAGGTAGATTGGATGGTTGGATTTAGCTGGGCCTGATGGATAGCCTGTTTTGCGGTGCGCCAGTCGCGGCTAGCTTACCTCTGACTGACTCACGCTACTGCACGTGGCTGGTGTGGCGGCCGCTCTTTACCTCTGGCTGGGCACTTTCACGATTGACCCTCTGCTCGGTTCAGTTCGGGGTGGCACGCTTCGTACTCGGCGAGTTCACCTCGCATCGTTTCAACGAACGAGGCATAGCCGTCCATCTCAAGCTTGCGCACGCGCGGGTCTTCGCCATCGTCTTTAGCGGCGATGCGCTTGATGTTAGCTTCAAAAGCTGTCACCCACTCCTGGGTCGCTGCGTATTGTTCGGGTGTGCTGATCACCTTTGCTCCGCTCCGATCAGGTTGAGGTTATGCTCGCCTCATACTCGGCAAGCTCTTCGCGTAGCTCGTCCGTCACGGTGGCGATTGCCCGCCGCTCCAACGCATAAGCTGCCAGTTGGATGGTGGGGTCATCTTCTACCTGTGGCTCGGCAAGCGCCTGCTCGAACCTTGCCACCTGAGCTTTGGTAATCTCATATTCTTGTCGGTTCGCGATCATTTGGCTTCTCTTTTGAAGTGACAAAGCTGCCGTTGGGGTAAATGGCCAAGATCTGCGCTCTCCCCAGCGCCCGCAGCATTATCTTCAGGCGGACTTGCAGCTGACATGGGTACCGATGCGGGAAACGCTACTGTCTGAAGGCGCTGTGGAAGGTGTCGGTATTGCCAATCACGTTCCCTGGTGGTGGCAGCGGCGGCATTGGCGGAGGCGGCGGCATAGGAGGCAGCGCTGACCGCGTAGGTAGCGGCGTGAGTGGCGTGAGCCGGAACGTGGGCAGTGGCGGCGGCGTGACCGGCTGAACGGGCGGCGGCACGGGCAGCGGGTTGATCGGCATCGCGGGCGGCCGCGTGGGCGGCAAATGCGGCGGCGCGTGCCTCGCTCATTGTTATCTCACCGCGCACCCAGGCACGCCCCGCTGCGATCGCTTGCTTTGGTCGGTCGTCCTTCGGGAACTTCTCCTCGAAGTAAGGAAGCACCCGCTCGGCGCAGTCAGTGGCCCAGAGCACAAGTGCCTGGTGGTCCGACTGGTCGAGTTTCATTATCCCCCTCTATTTCTGCGCGGCCAGGGCGATGTCAAGATGATGCTCCGCCTCATATTCGGTGAGTTCGCGTCTCAAGCTCTCGATCATCAAGGCGCAGGCATCCATCTCCAGCTTCCGCACACGGGGATCCTCCCCATCGTCTTTAGCTGTAAGGCGCTTGAGATTGGCTTCAAAATCTGCCACCAACTCTTGGGTCGCTTCGTACTGCTCCGGCGTGCTTATCACCTTTGCTCGGCTCCCGCCAGTTCCGGTTGGTGCGCTGCCTCATATTCGGCGAGTTCGAGTCTCAGACTCTCGACAAAGGAAGCATAGCCGTCCCTCTCCAGCTTGCGGACGCGGGGGTCTTCATCGAGATGGTTTTTGTCGAGCCAATCTAGCTTCTCTTCAAATGCCGTGATCAACTCTCTGGTGTAATCGTACTGATCAGGTGTGCTGATCACCTTTGCTCCGCTCCCACCAGGTCGAGGTCGAGATGATGTGCTGCCTCATACACAGCAAGCTCTTCGCGAAGCTCCTCAATTGTGGCGGCAATAGCATCGTGCTCGATCTTTCGCCCTCGCGGGTCAATCGGGTCATCTTCGGGCAGAGGCGCATTCTGCTTTCGCTCAAACTTCTTCACCCACTCTTGGGTAATCTCATATTCTTGCTGGTTCGCGATCATTTGAAGCTCCTCAGATCTATGGCGATTATGCCCTTTGGTCGGGTGGTGTCTTTCTCTCTTTGAAAGTAATCGAGATAACTTTCTTGTGGATCATCGGTTCGCACTGGGAAGAACTCACCACCGTACTTGGCTTTCTGCGCTGCACGCAGTTGGCTGAAGTCTACGAACACAGGGTCGAGCCTTGTGGCATCGAAACCTGCCATCTCCCAGGTTACATCATAGTCGTTAGGATCCTCTTTAGCGGTAACGAAGCTGCCATTTAGGTAGACAGTAGCGACCTTCGCTCTCTTTAGCGCCCTCAGCGCCTTCTTCAGGCCGACGAGCAGACCCCGACGGTGGTCATTGGTGCCGAAGCGGTTATAAACTTCATCCCATGAGGCCCAGTAGATGCCCGGCGGTAGGTTGCCGTTCTGTTCAAAGGGTGGGATCATGCCTTATTATATCCTTTCTCTCCCCTATTCGTCAACGTAGGAGCTTACCTGCTCATGCTTCTCCACGCCTGCGCCGCTCCCTAATCTCCGCGCCGTGCTTCTTCCAGTAAGCACGCTTGTGGGCGGAGTGTTAACGGGCGCACGCAGTTCTGAAGCACATATCGCCAGAGCCAGTGATCAGCAATAATCAGCCCCATCGGGTAGGTAGGCAGGATGGTTTAATGCGCGGGGCGGGGAGGCTGACGCTAAATATCGAGGAAGACCGAATTGCGGCAGGCCGCATCAGGCAAGGGCGGCATCTGGCCCTTGCCTGCGGCCTTTGGAATGATAGATGCCCTTACAGCCAGCGGGTGGCGTGTCGCTTGCGCTGGGTTTCTCGCTGACCCACTCGTGCGCCAGGACAATGGGTGTAGCCAGGGGCGATTAGCCCGTGGGGTTAACCGCCCCTGTGGGGTGAATGTGCTGGCTAGCGCACCAGGTGTGGGGGTGAAGAACGGGGTTGCTGTCGAGGTCGGCGTGTCAGTCAAACCTAATGCAGGCGTATTCGTGGGCGAGGGCGAGGTGGGTTGGTGCTGCTGCGCGGCGTAGACCACTTGCGCCATCTCGTCGCGACGGATTGGACTGGCGGGACGGAAGGTGCCATCGGGATAGCCGCTGATGATGCGGTTGGCGGTAGCGGTCTCGATGAAGACGTAGAAGGGGTTCTGAGGCGGCACATCGGGGAAGCTCTGCCCGCTTTGGGGGTGAGCAGCGGCAGGCCGAGGGCAAGGTCGACCAGCTTGGCGAATGACCACGGGTGGCGGTGCCGCCCGGGGTGTAGTGGCTAGCGTCGCTGCCGCTGATCACCCCCGTGCGCTTCACCGCACGCAGTTTCGCGCGAGCAGCGTATCCAGCGAAGCATCTGTCGGTGCCGGGGCGAGTGTCGCCGATACGATGTGCCAGATCTCCGCCTGCGGGTCCATGGTGATGCCGGGACTTACATGGTGCAGGAAGTAGCATCCAGCGAAGCGGGCGGTGCTGCTATCCGTATGCTTCGCATCAATCACCACCGGCAGGCTGGCATAGACGTTCCCCGCGCCCGCATCGGTTGTGACCTGACCCAGCGCCAGGGTAACAGACGCGGTGTCCGCATAGCCGCTGACACACTGGGGGTAGGCAGGCGCGGTAGCCGGGGGCGGGTTGGGCGCACCCTCAAAGTAGCTGTAAGCGCGCTCATACTCCTTGCGGTTGACCGCGTTATAGAACGATTTCAGCACCTGGGCCGCCGTGTCGTGATTATCGTAGGAGGGCACCACGTTGGCCGCTGCGGGGAACCCCATCGCGTAGTTCGCGTGGCCGAGGTACGTGCCGAGCTGGGAGAGCAGCACATCGTAGGGCGGCTGGTTCTCCGGGTGCAGCTCGAAGACTGCCCGCTCGAAGTATTGCACCATGTAGGGCTTGCCGTTCAGGTCGCTAGTCTCGGTGAACTCCTGGGAGAGCGGGTAGCCATTCTGGGCCAGACCGCCGTGCGCCTGCCAGTAGGCAAGGAACTTGCCACAGACGGTGTGCCCAGTCTGCGCGAAGCTCTGACAGTTGCTCGCAGTCTGTGCCAAGGAGCCACTGGTTTGCCAGTTAAGCCCGACCATCAGGCCGACCGCCAGGCCGACCCCGACCAGGAGCAGGGAACTCAAACGTCTCTTCATGTGCGCCCTCCTTATGTGGACGTGAATGACCTGGAGCAGCAGGGTCGCGGCCCCTGGGCCAACCTGACCGTTAAACTATATAGCACCTGTATGCAGATATTATACAGGAACTTGAGCAATCTGCAAGCCCTTTCCCGCCAATATGCCGCTACTTTATAATGGTTGTCGGCACTGCCTACACCAGCGAATGGCCGACCCAGCTGTGATTCTGACTTGCTCATACTTTCTTCCTCCTGGTTTAGCGGTTGAAGAAGTCGCTCGCCCACTGGAACGAAACCCCTGCCGCCTCGGCGGCCTGCTTATCCGCCGCGCTGTCACCGACGAACAGCGCCCCGCCACTGGCGGCAGCAGAGTGTGCGGCGATAATCTCCTCGAGCATCCCGCCACCCGGCTTGCGGCGGGCATCCTCTCGGCGATACCTTAGGATCCTTGCCTTCGGGTGGTTGTAGCAGGCCGCCACGGTGGTGTCGGCAGCCAGTCCCAGCGCCACAAGCACGGCGGCCAGCTTGCGTTCGACATCCGCCTCGGTTACGAAGCCGAACGCCACCCCCGCCTGGTTGGTAGCGATCGCGATGGTAGCGCCCTCGGCCAGCAACCCGGCCAGCCTCTCGCGACGGCCGGGCAGCACTGTGACTGGAGCGTAGTCACGCCCTGGCCTTTCCATGTAGCCCTCGATCAGGGTGTCGTCCAGGTCGAAGATATAGAGCATCTATAGCGCCCCCCTCACAATTTTCATGCGCCTATAATAGCACACCCGGCACCCAGGTCAATAGATAGCAGCGCCAGGTTTGGATATAGCAGAAAGTAGGGTTGGGGATAATTGCAAGATGGGGCGAAGCTGGGCGCTAGATAGGAATACGCCACCACCGGCATCAGGCGGCAAGGCATTAGCTGAAACACTCAGCGGCCTGGTGACAAACCCCCAGTCTGGCTGCTGCGTATATAATATGGTATAGCATCGAAAGACTGGAGCATCTGATGAAAGAACCCCAACCCGAACCCACCTGGCAGCGCAGTCTCGGCCCGCTCCCGCTCTGGCTGTGGGCGACCATCCCGCTGATTATCTTTGTGCTGCTGATGGTACTACTGGTATCGCTGCGCGGGCCAGAGAGCGGCAGCCCTGCCGCGCCGGAGAGCGCCAGCCCTGGACCAGTGCAAGTAATCAGCACAACAGCCGTGGCAACTGCGGCGCAGCAAGGCACCGCCACCAGTATCGGCGCGCTTGTGGTTACGCCCACTGTTGCGGCAAAAGTACCGGAGGTAGTCAGCGAGGCAAGCGCCACGGCAATAGCAAACGCGCTTCCCGCTCCGACGGTAACGGTGGGGCTCAAGGCGGGTGAGCCTGCGCCGAGCGGGCCG
>JBBRMT010000277.1:0-5646 GCA_038230695.1 Chloroflexia bacterium | reverse complement strand
GTGCTATGATGGTAATCAAGTTGCATTTCGCAAGAGGGATGTGAAAGTGCATCCCTCCATCGTTAAGAGGAGGTCGTGATATGAACTTCTGGCTTGCAGTTGCCAACAAAAAGACCTATATACCTGGCTACCCCGAAGGATGGCGATGGGATAATATGTTTAAGGATAGCTATACGCTTTATACACCTGGCACGCCTTACAAAAGCTTTAAGGATGCACGAGTTGGCGATATCGTGTTTGGCTACCAGGCCAAAGAAGGCATCATCGCTGCCGCTCGTATATCCAGGGAACTCCATGAGGAAGATGGTGATGCAGGAATAACACTCGTGCCTGTCGGCAAAGAGCTAAACCATCCAATACCATGGTCAAAAGTTGGCAAGATCCTATCGCTCTACTCAGTGCAGATTAGCCGTACACTGCTCCCAGTTGGTCACGAAGCGGCACATGAGCTGATTAAAATCATTGAGCATGACGGCAATTCAGAGGTGATTGAGGAGCTACGCCAGCTAATCGGCTAACAAGAAACCATATTTGTAGCCTGCATCCTCAAAGCTGGACAAACGAACTGTTCATTTAGTAGGTAGCATTTGCAATTGTCTGAGCTATGTGTTAGGCAAGTGGGCGTATGCCATACGCCGCTACACCTCCTCATATAGCAATTCTGCAACCTCGGCCTGCGGCTCCTTTGGCAACATCCCGCCCCTATGCTATAATCCCAGCATGAGCCTACCGCACCCAGATACTATCGAGCCGCCACCCAGCAGCGAAACCACGCCTGTGCCTGCCAGCGAGTTGCCTACCCTCAACCCTGCCTCAGCACTCAGCACTCAGCACTCAGCGCTCAGCACTCACCTCCTTCCTCTAGGAGTCTTCCTCCTCCTCAGCGTGCTGTTCACCTGGCCGCTGCTGCTGAACTTTGGCGACCACGTAGTTAGCAACGGCGCTAGCGGCGACATCTGGGCGCACCTGTGGAACCTCTGGTGGGTGCAGCACGCGCTAACCGTGTTGCACACTTCGCCCTTTCACACCAATTATATCTACTATCCCGACGGGGTTAGCCTGCGCTTTCACGCCCTAAACCAACTGGGCGGCCTCATCTCCATCCCCTTGCAAGCGCTGTTCGGCCTCATCCCCGCCTTTAACATCCTCGTCCTCTTTAACCTGACTATGGCGGGCTTCGGCGCGTACCTGCTGGCCCGCTACGTGCTGACCCTGATCCACCCCGACCGCCAACCGCCGCTGCTGCCTTGCATTGCTGCTGGTATCGCCTTCGCCTACAGCGCGGGCGAATCGAGCTTCGTCCGCCTCGGCCAGTTGGAGTTGATGAGCATCGAGTGGATCCCCTTCGCCACGCTCTTCCTGCTGCGGGCGGTGATGGGCGTAGAGTTGGCAGCTACGCCCTCCCCTACAACAGGGGAGGGTTGGGGAGGGGGTGCGGCTTACCAACGCTGGCGACGACTTACATCCTCACCCATCTTCCAAGCCCTCGCCGCTGCGTTCTTCATCGTGCTGGCCTCGCAGCAAACCTGGTATTACGCGCTATATCTGCTCCTCTTCGCCGCGTTGATTGGGCTTTACGCCTTGATTGTGCGCTGGCGGCAGGGCCGGACGGTGCGGCTGCTGATCGTGCGCCAACTGGCGATTGCTGTGGGCGGCTTTGCGTTGGCGGTCAGTTGGCAGTTGCTGCCCATGGTGCAGGAGTTGCGCTCCGAACCGCAGCTACCCTCGCCGCTCGGCACCGTTGTTTACAACGCGCTAGACCCGCTCAGTCTGTTCCGCCCCGGCCCATCGCTACTCTGGGGTGTCGGGACGATCGGCGATGCTAGCTGGTACATCGGCGCAGTAGGCGGGCTACTCGCGCTGGTTGGGCTGATTATCGCCATTCGCCAGCGGCGCAGCCGCAGCCTTGCCCTCTTCCTGTTCCTGTCCGCCCTCCTCTTTCTCGCCCTCGCGCTTGGTCCATACCTCAAGCTGCAGCCAGGCGGTCCTGAAGCGTTGGTACACCTGGGCGCGAACGGCCCAACCGTCCCGCTGCCCTTCCTGCTGCTCGACAAGCTGCCCTTCATTGGCGGCATCGCCCGCATCGCCGACCGCTACACCATCATGGCGATGCTCTGCCTCGGCCTGCTGGCCGCGATTGCCCTGGATTATTTGATACGCTGGCGGGCAACTAAAGGTTGGCAGCGGGCGCTACGCACCGCCCTACCGCTTATCCTCGTCGCCCTGATGATGCTGGAAGCCCTCCCCGCTGGCGGCCAGCCAATGCTGCAGCCTACCACGCCCGCCTTCTTCAGCCGCATCGCTAGCGATCCGCCCGGCAGCTACGCCATCATCGAACTGCCGCTCAAGCAAATCCCCTTGTATATGTACTACCAGACCACTCACCAGCAGGAGTTGCTCGGCGGCTACACCTCGCGCCACTACGATTATCCGTTCGGCAGCGACACGCCAGTGATACGCCAGCTTTATACCGATGCGCGACCCGCCGACGAGTTCGACATCATCGAGCGTAACCTATCGGCAACCGGCCAGGCGGCGCTGAGTTACTATAATATACGTTACGTGATTGTGCATGAGGATGCGTTCCTGAACGACAATGAGCGCAACCTGATGCACGATGTACTCAGCCAGCTATGGCCCACCTCCCAGCCGCAGCGCGACGGCAGCCTGAGCATCTACACCGTTGCCCCGCCCACCACTACGGTTCCGCCTGCCATGGAGTTCGGCGCTGGCTGGTACTCGCTTGAACGCTCGGCTGCGGAAGGTAGCTATCGCTGGATGAATGGCAATGCCACTCTCAGCATCTGGACCGCGCAAGCGATGACCGCCACGCTGACCACCACCGTCCTCAGCCATGATGTGGCCCGCCACCTCGATGTGGCAGTTAATGGCCGCACCCTCACCAGCCAGCCGATCGGCATTGCTGACGTTCGCTTCAGCGTTACCCTGAACCTGCCAGCAGGGATAAACCATATCGTCTTCCACACGCCTGAGCCACCCACTGTTGCCGGTCCCAGCGACCCGCGTATGGTGTCGCTGCGCTTCAAGAAGATCACCCTGACGGCGGAGGGAGCGAAATGAGACGTTTGTGCTGGGCGAACAACGGCTCGCCCCTACCGATAGCGAAGGAAACGAAATGAGACCTATGGGCAACAGCAGGGCGAACAACGATTCGCCCCTACAGATTGCATATGGGCTGGGTGTTGCCCTGTTTGTTGCCCTCAGCTTGCTACTGGCAAGTTGCGATATACCACAGTTCAATATCGCGCCCACCCCTAATCCGCCCAGCCAACCCATATCTCCGCCACCGTTGCAAGTAACCGCAACTAGCGCCGTATCTCCTGTTACCTCACCGACTCCGCCACCCAATCCCGCCGCACTTAACCCCACCGAGCAGGCAGTGTTCGATTTGCTGAACCAGCAGCGCACTGCAGCGGGCCTGCAACCAACCTCCCTCGACCCCCGCCTCACCGCCATCGCCCGCGCCCGCAGCGCCGATATGGCGACTCGCGGTTACTTCGCTCACGTCAACCCCGACGGCAAGAGCTTCCTCGATATCCTCAAGCAGCAGGGCATCAGCTATCACCGTGCAGGCGAGATTATCGCTGAGGATAACTATCCTGCCGACCAGACTGCCAGTATCACGGTTGATGGCTGGATGCACAGCCCTACCCATCACGACATAATCATGACCCCGGACTACACCTTCGTTGGGGTTGGTGAGGCGGTCAAGGGCGACGAACACATCTACACTGCCATCTATCTGCGGCCTTGATGCTGTTAGTAGCGGATGATTGGTTGACACTGGCTTACTGATGGGGTTATACTATGCTAGCACGCCGCTGGCTATAGCCAAAGCTCTGTTCTGAGGACTAGCTTGCCATACACTATTGACATCACATTTGACGCTGATGAGGATTTGGAACGACTCACTGCCAGAGACCGCCGTATCATCCTGGCTGAAATTAGAACCCATCTAACCTATGAACCGATGCAACATACGTTGAAGCGCAAGCATCTCAAGGAAAATGAACTGAACATTCCTTGGGAGCTACGGGTAGGTACTTATAGAGTTCTTTACAAAGTAGAGGGTAACATTGTATACGTGCTAGCGATCGCAACTAAACAACATAACGATTACTACATCAAGGGGAAGAAGGTGAAGCTATGAGAACAATAGAGATAAACCAGGCAACTGGCTCTCTGGCCGAATATGTTGCCGATGCAGATCGGGAGCCGATTATACTTACCCGTGAAGGTGAGCCTTATGCTGCTATCATAACCTATGAGAATCTTAAAGCCTTGCAAAGAGGTCAGACTAAGCGCAGCCCGATACTCGTGCCAGATGATGGCGAGAGCTTGCTTTCCTACCTTGGTCGCGTGGAAGCCAGGTACAAAACGGAAGGCGGGATTTCACTGGAGGAAGCGGAGCGACGCTATGGCTTGCAATCGTGAAACTATGAAAACCATAGAACTGGCGCAGGTTGGTGGCTCTCTAGCCGAGTACGCTCAGGATGTGGGTGATGAGCCGCTAATTCTCACCTTGCATGGTGAACCTCGCGCCGCGATCATTGCCTATAAGGATCTTAGCAGCACCTACAGCCTGCAAACAGAAGCCGAAGAAGAGATTATCCCCCAAGAGGGCGAGAGCTTGCTATCTTACCTGGCCCGTGTGGAAGCACAGTATAAAGCCGAAGGCGGCATCCCGCTTGAGCAGGTTAAGCGAGAGCTAGGAATGACAAGTAGCTTAGAACACTTACCCATAGCTGTATACCCAAAACGGAGCCTAAACCATGCCAATAGACCCGAAGGAACGCCGCCCTGAGTGGCTGAAGGTTAAGATCAACGTAGGCGAGAACTACCGCGAGGTCAAGCGCCTGATGCGCGAGAATGAGCTGCACACCGTCTGCGAGGAGGCGCACTGCCCCAACATCGGCGAGTGCTTCGAGAACCGCACGGCGACATTCCTCATCCTCGGCAACGTCTGCACCCGCTCCTGCTCCTTCTGTGCGATTGGCACTGGCCGCCCCGGCCCGCTCGACTGGGAGGAGCCAGCCCGCCTGTTGCAGACAGTGCAGACGCTCAAGCTGAAGCACGTAGTCATCACCTCGGTCAACCGCGACGAGCGCAAAGACGGCGGTGCGCCCATCTTCTACGAGTGCGTGCGCCTCATCCGCGAACAATGCCCCGGCACCAGCATCGAACTGCTCATCCCCGACTTCAAGGGCGACTACGACGCGCTCAAGCTGGTAATGGATGCGGGGCCGGACATCCTCAACCACAACACCGAGACGGTGCCGCGCCTCTACCGCACCGTGCGCCCCCAGGCCAAATACGACCGCACCCTCGAACTGTTGCGCCTCGCCAAGGAGATGGCGGGCGACCGTGCGATTATGACCAAGACCGGCATTATGATCGGCGTGGGCGAAACCTGGGACGAAATCCTGCAAACTATGCGCGACATCCGCGACCAGCAGACCGACATTATGACCATCGGCCAGTATCTGCGCCCCTCGCTGGAGCATATGGCGGTGGAGAAGTATTACCATCCCGACGAGTTCGCCACCCTCAAGCGCCTCGGCCTGGCGATGGGCTTCAAGTACGTGGAGAGCGGCCCGCTGGTACGCAGCAGCTACCATGCCCACG
>JBBRMT010000276.1:0-5714 GCA_038230695.1 Chloroflexia bacterium | reverse complement strand
TCCCCCATCGCACCTTCGAGGAATACTTCGCCGCCCTCTACCTTGCTGCCAAGCCCGATGCCGAACTGCTGCCCCTGCTGCGCCGCCTGCTGCACGACCCACGCTGGGATGAGGTGATCCTGCTGACGCTGGGGCATATATACTTTGCCGTTAATCAAACCCGCGCTGAGAATCTGTTGGAGAAGCTGTGCCTCAACCCTGAGCGGGAGCAGCCGGAGTACGAGGATTTGTTCCATCGGGATTTGTTGTTTGCGGTAAGGGCAGCAGGAGATGGAATTGTGCTAGCGCAGCCACATTTTGATGCGATGGTGAATGGGGTGATGGATATATACTTTGATAGTGATCAGAACACGAGTAGGTATGAGCAATTGCAGCAGCAGGTAGAGGCGCGGCTGAAGAACAATCTATCGCTAGCAGGCAATGAGTTTGCAATACTATATTTTCTTGCTTTGCTGACCAGTCGCAATGATCCCATACTTGAGCAGGTAGTAAGGGCGATTGGGCTGCTGGGTATGAAAGACAAGCGAGTTATAGCTACACTGCTTTATATGCTGAACGATGAGGATGACAGTGTACGTGCTAATGCGGCGATCGCGTTGCTAAGACTGGATATGAAGGATGAGAAGGTGATAGCTATCCTGTGTAGCGAACTGGAAAGTAAGCAGAGTAATACCAGATTGAGTGTGGAGCTGGCCTTGGTGGAGAAGCAGGTGACACACGATCTGGTAATAACTACTTCGCTTAATTTGCTAGCTCATGACGACAGCGGTACACGTAGTACAGCAGCACGTCTGCTGTCACAATTGAAAGCTGATGCCGCAGACGTGCTAACAAGTCTATTTGGTTTGCTAGATAATCCACATAAAGGTGTACGTGTAAGCGCAGCATCCGTCTTGGTGGGATTGAAAGCAGAAACCGATCAAGTACTCGATGTTTTGCACGAACTGCTACATGATGAAGATGATTGTGTGAGTGACGAAGCAGAAAGTGTATTGGAGAGCCTAAGATTGCGGGATGCAGAGCCTGAGGATTACTTTGGGGAGCCATATGACTTTAGCGACTACGAGCCTCCAGAGCCGACTCCAGAAGAGTATGCAAAACAGTATGCAGAGTATGAGGCATGGCTTCGGGAGCGAACAGAGAATCCGTGGATGGAGTACGCAGATAAGGCATCTGAGTTGCAAGTCATCGGCGAGGTCAATCCGCAAGTGGTAGATGCTTTGATCAGCTTGCTAGCCCACGAGCATGGGTATGTGCGTGCGCGTGCATCGGAGGCGATAGAAAAGTTGCAAATTGATACTCAAGAGGTGAAACACAGTCTGCATCAAGCTGCTCAAGGTAGCAGCGGGATTATGTTTGGCTCGATATCGTACAATGCCGCCTACGAAGCCCTCTACAGCATTGTCAGCAGCCAGCGCAGCAGTGCCGACGAAGCGATCTGCAAGGGGCTGGCGGAGGAGTCAGCGGATTAAACAGATGCCGCCAACGGACTTGAAAACGGATAAACGGAAACAACGGAAGTCAGCGCAAGGGCGGGTCGCACTCGCCCCGCTGAAGCGCGATAATGTTTGTCGCAGGCGCGGATGTCGCCAATTCGCATCCGATTATCCGTTTATCCGCTGTCACAATCCGCTGGCTCATCCGCTTTGTCGGCTACGCCAACAGCGACGGTTTCGATAAACATTGACACATTGCATATGGGCGTATGCCATGCGCCCCTACATCAACGTTTCAGGTTTCGATGAGCGTTGGTGCGCTTCACCAGGGCGCACAGCCGTGCGCCCCTACGTCCGTTTATTCCGTTTGTCCGTTGAACAGTCCTTTGGCTGTTCCGTTTTCGCTATTCAAGGAGACGTATGCAACACACCATAGACCAACTGAAAGACATCCCCTATCCCCTCACCCCTGCTGAGGAGATTGCCAGCCGTATCGCACGGTTGCAGGCAGGGCTGGGCGAGGCGGGGCTGGATGGAGCGCTGCTGGTGCAGAATGTGGATTTGCACTACTTCAGCGGCACGATGCAGAACGCGCATCTGTACGTACCGGCGGCGGGCGAGGCGGCGCTGTTCGTGTGGAAGTCGCTGTCGCGGGCGCGGCACGAGTCGCCGCTGCGCGATGTGGTGACGCTGCGTAGCCCGCGCGATTTGCCGAAGTTGCTTGCCGAGCGCGGCTATACGCCGAAGCGGGTTGGGCTGGAGCTTGATGTCATATCGGTCAACCAGTTCCGCAGCTACGAGCGGGCGTTCGTGGGGGTGGAGTTGGCCGATTGCTGGCCGATTATTCGCAGCGTGCGGCTGATCAAGAGCGCATGGGAGGTGTTGCAGATCGAGCGGGCGGGGGAGATTAGCAGCGCGCAGATCGGGGCGGTGCTGAACGCGCTGCAACCAGGCGTGACCGAGCTTGAGGCGGCAGCAGCGGGCGAGTACGCCGGACGGGTGCTGGGGCATGAGTACGTGGTGCGGATGCGCGGGTTGAACAACGACCTCGACGTGGGCTACGCCAGCAGCGGGCCGACCGGCGCATACGCCACCGGGATGCTCACCTGCAACGGCGGCCTCGGCCTGTCGCCCAGCCACGCGCAGGGAGCAAGTTGGCGGCGCATTGGACATGGCGAACCGGTGCTGGCCGACTTCGTGGGCCTCTACAATGGCTACCTCGCCGACCAGACCCGCACCCTCTGCATGGGAGAGTTGCCAGAGCTGCTACAGCGGGCCTATGCTGCCACCCGCCAGATCCACGATGCAATGGTGGCCGCGTTGCGCCCGGGCCATACCGCTGAGGAGGTGTACAACATCGGCGTGGCGCTGGCGGCGGAGCTTGGCTACGCCGAGAACATTCAGGGCAATGGTGAACAGCAGGTCAGCTTCATCGGGCATGGCGTGGGGTTGGAACTAAACGAGTGGCCCGCGATTGCACAAGGCGTGAGCGAACCCTTGCAGGCGGGCATGGTCATCGCGCTGGAGCCGAAGCTAGCCTTCCCCGGCATCGGCATGGTTGGCATCGAGAACACCTGGCTGGTCACCGACGGCCAGCCGCACCGCCTCACCACCCTGCCGGAGGAGCTTGCCTGTGTCCCAGCGTAGAGCAGCGGGCCTGCTGGCAATCGCCGCCTCGATAGCAGTCGCCCTGCTGCTGCTGGCCTTCAGCCAGAGCGTGACCCTGCGCGAAGTTGACCAGCACCGCCCCGACCCCAGCGACCCCGCCGTGCCGCCGCTCACCGCCACCTCCAGCATCGTCCAATCGCTGACCATCGGCCACGACAACTTCAACACCTTCGACTTCCGCGCCACCCAGCCCCAGCTAGTCTATGATGGCAAGGTCAAGCTAGCGCTGCGCCAGGGTAGCGCCAACGGCGCGGCGGTGATTCTTACGCTTGCGCCTACCGGCGGGCGGGTCGCCTTCACCATGGCTGACCAGCCTACGGGCAAGTATTACCTGCTGCTCACCGGCGCACCTGCCGACCTACGCAAGTTGGGGGTAGTCTACTCGGCGCAGAGCAACTACACCAGCGGCCATTTGTATGTGGACGGCCAGCCGCATAACGGTTCGCTCTCCTTCCACGCCACCTATCGCTACTACCTGCGGCAAGGGCTGGTAGATGCAGCCGGTATCCTGTTCGCCAACCTGTGGGTGCTGCTGTGTGCGTTGCTGCTTTACATCCTGCCGGGGCGAACGCTATTGTCACTGCTGCCGCGTGGCACGCTCAACTTCGCGCAGCGCATCATCGCCGCGCCGTTCCTCACCCTCGCTACGCTGCCACTGCTGCTGCTCTGGCTGAAGCCGACCGGCCTGGCGCTGGGCGGCTGGCAGATGTGGATTATCTTGATCGTCTGCGCTGCCGTGGTGGTCTGGGACGAACTGCGGCGGGCGCGATTGGGCGACGGCTGGCGGGCGGTGCAGGGCTGGTGGGCGTATGCGCTACTTGGCGGCTATATCGCGCTGGCAATTGTCGCCTGTCTGTTGTCCGCCAAGTCGCTAGTCGCGGGCAGCGGCATTGACGGCTATCACCATACCCTGATTACCCAGATGATTATGGAGCGCGGCACGTTGCCCACCGACTACCTGCCCTACGCGCCGCTGTCCAGCTTCACCTACCACTTCGGCTTTCACACGCTAGGCGCGGCGCTGGGTTGGCTGTCGGGGCTGGATAGCGTTACCCTCACGCTGCTCACCGGCCAGGTATTGAGCGCAATTGTCGCTGCCGCACTGTTCGTTTTCGTCGAATACATCTGGCACAGCCGCGTTATGGCCTTGAGCGCCGCGTTCATCGTCGGCTTCCTCGCCATCTTCCCCATCTTCTACGTCAACTGGAGCCGCTACACCCAGATTGCCGGTCTCGCGGTGCTGCCCATCGCCATCGTGCTGATGGTTATCGCCTTGCGCCAGCCGCGCCTGCACTGGGGCAGCATCGCGCTGGCGGTCATCTCCGGCGCGGGCCTGCTGCTGGTGCATTATCGCATCTGGATTACCTACGCCACTCTGGTCGTGCTATACGTGCTGGGTCGCGTGGTGCAGGATGTTTGGCGCAGCCGCTACTCCCCCACCCAGCCTCCCCCTTTGGGGGAGGGGTTGAAGGTGAACTCCCCCGCCCAGCCTCCCCCTTTGGGGGAGGGGTTGAAGGTGAACTCCCCCACCCAGCCTCCCCCTTTGGGGGAGGGGTTGAAGCAGTCCCCCAGCACCCAGCACTCAGCACTCAGCACTCAGCACTCAGCACTCAATAGCTGGATTGTCTCCGCAGTTATCACTGGCATCCTAATGCTGCTGGCGACGCTGCCCTGGCTGCTCAACCTACGGGCCAACTTTATCACGCGGATTGTCAACAACACCAACACCGATGTGACAGCGGGGTTCTTCGACCTGGAAAAGCTGATTGGCCGTCAGCCGCTCAATTATTACAGCAGCTACCCGCTGCTGGCGCTGGCGGCGGCAGGGTTGGCGGTGATGCTCTGGCGCTTCGACGGCTGGGGCTGGCTGATTGCCGCGTGGGTGGGGCTGCACATCCTTATCTCCAACCCCTACTGGCTGCGAGTGCCGTTCGCCGGGCTGGTGGATAACGTGACGCTGGTGCAGTGCAGCTTCGTGCCGGTCGCCATCTTCGCGGGCTATGCCATATCGCAGATTGTGGCACTGGCGGGAAGGCTGCTGCAGCTGGATGGCGAAAAGCCGCCACCGGATAAGGCGGCATTGCTGCGGGCGGCCCGCATTGGACTGGCGCTCGTCACAATCGCGGGAGCATTGGCGGCCACGCCGCCGCAACTCGGCCTGCTCGATGCCAAGCCCTACGTGCTGGCCCAGGATCGGGCGGCGCAAAGCTGGATTGCCGCCAACGTGCCGCCTACCGCCCGCTTCCTGGTCAGCGACTTCGGCTTCGACTGGGCTCCCAGCCTGGCGCAAGGCTCCGATGCCGGGCTGTGGATCCCGCTGCTGGCGCGGCCCGCTGGTAGCAACCCACCCGCGCACACCCCTGGCTCGACAGCGCCGCCCCAGCCCGCCTACAACGAGCGACTCGCCAACTCTACCTACCTGACCATGACCTACGATACCACCATCGCCGCCACCCAACTGGATAAGGAGGCAAGCTGGCAGGCACTCAAACGCTACGGCATTACCAACATCTACGTCGGCTCACGAGGTGGGGTACTCAGCGAGGCAACCCTGGCGCACAATCCCCACGCCATACCAATCTGGCACCAGGATGATGTGTGGGTTTATCG
>JBBRMT010000275.1:0-5805 GCA_038230695.1 Chloroflexia bacterium | reverse complement strand
TTGCTGGCTTGCGCTACGCTGATGGCATTCTTATCCTTACCCAACAGCAGCGCTCGATCGTACTTCAGGTGGTCAACGAAGAAGTAGCCAGTCAGATCGGGAACTTCGGATAGCACCTTGATGCGATCCTTGAGCAATGCGATGATCGCCTGGAAGTAGAGATACTCATCATCGCCCGGCAATGCCTCCACCTCGGTGAGTAGCCCGGCCTTGTGCATGAAGGGCAGGGCGCGACGGGTCAGATCGTCAACTGTAAGGATATGGTTTATGTAGTGACCATTCATCCAGTTCAGCTTGTTAATATCCCAGCGGGCGGGCGAAGGCTGGATGCGGGTGAGGCTAAACCGCTCGACGATTTCAGCCTGGGACATAAGCTCAGTCTTCTCATCGTAGCTCCAGCCTTGCAATACCAGAAAGTTGAACATCGCCTCTGGCAGATAGCCCTTCTCCCAGAACTCATTTGTTTTAACGTCGCCATCGCGCTTGCTTAGTTTGCCGCGCCCATCGGGGCGAAGGATGTTCGGCACATGGGCGAACATTGGTAGCGGCCAGCCAAGGCATTCATACAGGCGAATGTGCTTAGGGGTGCTGGCGATCCATTCCTCCGCCCGCATCACATGGGTAATGCCCATAGCGTTATCGTCAATTACCACTGCGAGGTGATAGGTAGGGTAGCCATCGGATTTAAGCAGCACGGTATCGTCCACCCGCGAGTTCTCAAAGGTAATCGTCTCGTTCTTAACGAAATCGTAGAAGCTAGTGCTACCCTCCTCCGGCATCTTCAGGCGGATGGTATAGGGTTTGCCCTCAGCTTCGGCAGCGGCGATCTGCTCCGGCGTGGCGATGCGCCAGCGGTCGCGCAGCGGCGGCGGCTGGTGGTTGGCGGCTGCCGCCTTGCGCTCCACGTCAAGCTCCTCGGCGCTACTCCAACTCTTGTAGGCGCAACCCATTTCCACAAGCTGGTGGGCGTACTGATTGTAGAGTGGCAGCCGCTCCGACTGGCGATATGGCGCGTGGGGGCCGCCTACATCTGGTCCCTCATCCCACTCAATGCCCGCCCACCGCAGGCTAGCCTTCAGGTCTTCCTCCGCGCCCTCAACGTAGCGTTTCTGATCGGTGTCCTCGATACGCAGGATGAACTGACCGCCATAGTGGCGGGCGGTCAGCCAGCTAAACATTGCGGTACGCACCCCGCCGACGTGTAGGAAGCCCGTGGGGCTGGGGGCAAAGCGGACCCGTACTGGCCCGCTAATATCGGCTCGATCGTTGCTCATCTATGGTTCTCTCCTTTGCTGCTTATGTGTGCGATATTATACCATAGCTGGCACAGCAATTGCCTCAATCCAACCGATTAGCTGCGTCTCAGACTATTGGCCTAGATATTGGCTTATGAAGGCGCAATTTTGTTATAATGAGGCATAAAGTTTGGGTACAAAGTGAGGAGCCTGACAATGAGCAAAGCAGAAACGATCAATCAGAAGGAACTGGCAACCGAAATAAGCATTGCGGCGGGTGGCGAGAAACCTCAAGGGCTGGAACACTGGCACGCGGGCGGCGATACCGGCAGCAACCTACGCGACCTGGTGCTGGGCATCAGCGATGGCCTGGTTACGGTTATTGCCTTCGTCGCTGGCACCACTGCGTTGCTGCAAGGCACCAACCTGGTGCTGAAAGCAGGCGTGGCCGAGATGTTTGCTGGGGCGGTCAGCATGGGGCTGGGCGCATATCTGGGCAGCAAGAGCCAACGCGAGATTTATGAAAAAGAAAAGGCCCGTGAGTATTACGAGGTCGAGCATATGCCTGATATGGAGCGGCAGGAGGTGCGCGAAATCTACGCAGCTAAGGGCTTCGAGGGCGCGGATCTAGAGATGATTGTGGCCCGTATCACCAGCGACAAGGACCGCTGGGTTAATATGATGATGAGCGAGGAACTGGGTTATGGCGACGAGAGCAACGAAAGCCCGATACGCACCGGCGCAATCGTAGGCGTATCCTACATGATCGGGGCGCTAGTGCCGTTGGCGGCCTACATCGTTCACCGCATCCTGAGCATCGCGGATACGCCAGACTCGTTGAACACCACTTTCATTATCGCCGTTGCGCTAACCCTCGCGGTGCTATTCGCCTTCGGCACATTCAAGTCGCGCTTCACTCATCAGCCCTGGTGGCGCAGCGGGCTGGAGATGTTGATCACAGGCGGGGTCGGCGCGCTAGTCGTTTACGGAGTTGGGCATCTGGTCGAGGGGCTGATTAGCTGAGGGGAATGTTGTTTACCAACAATCACCATCAGAATATAAGGATAGTGATCGTTGTTACTTGCGTCTATGTGGTGTTTTAATTGTACCATTCATGCAAGTGGGGCGCACATTTGTGCGCCCCACTCGAACCTCAAACTTCAGCACTGCGACTAGATGAACAGGGTTGCCAGCAGCAGGGTGATGGTGCTGAGGAGCTTGATTAGCACGTGCAGGCTAGGGCCAGCGGTGTCCTTGAAGGGGTCGCCCACCGTGTCGCCTACGACGGCGGCGGCGTGTTCGTAGCTGCCCTTCTTGATCACCTGGCCGTTGGGCGAGCGCATCTCACCGGACTCGATGTACTTCTTGGCGTTGTCCCACGCGCCGCCGCCGTTGTTCAGCACGGTGGCAAGCAGCACGCCGGAGATTGTGCCAACCATCAGGAAGGCAGCGGCGGCCTCCCAACGCAGGAAGTAGCCAACCAGGATGGGAGCGATGATCGCGAGTAGGCCGGGGGCAATCATCTCGCGTAGCGCGGCACGGGTGCTAATCTCCACGCACCTGCCGTAATCTGGGTCGGAGGTGCCAGCCATGATGCCGGGGTCGGCCTTGAACTGGCGGCGCACTTCCTCAATCATGCCGGTTGCGGCACGGCCCACTGCTTTGATTGCCAGCGAACTGAAGAGGTAGACCAGCATTGCGCCCAGGAATGCGCCGATGAACACCGGCACATGGGTCATGTCCACAGCCAGCAGCGTGCCACCCTTGCCCTGGCTCACCGCTACCTTCTCCAGGAAGGCGGAGAAGAGCAGGAAGGCGGCGAGGCTGGCCGAGCCAACCGCGTAGCCCTTGGTCAACGCCTTAGTGGTGTTGCCCACCGCGTCGAGGCCATCGGTAATCTTACGCACGTGTTCGGGCGCGTGGGCCATCTCGGTGATACCACCGGCGTTGTCGGTGATCGGGCCGAAGGTATCCATTGCCAGGATGTAGGCGCAGGACATCAGCATCCCCATTGTTGCAGCGGCGGTGCCGAAGATACCGGCATAGGAGCTGTTGATCGGGCTGCTAGCCAGGCTCAGGTCGGGTAGCGCCTGAATGCCGAGCCAGTAGGCCGCGCCAATTGCGATGCAGATGGCGATTGCGGACAGGGCGGTGGTCTCGAAGCCGACCGCGATACCGGCAATGATGTTGGTAGCGGGGCCGGTGCGACTGGCATCGGCGATGTCGCGCACTGGCCGCCACGCACCTGCGGTGTAATACTGGGTGATAAACACAAACGCGATGCTGGTCACGATACCGACAATACCGGCGAGTCCGAACCAGATTGTGTGCAGCATCCCCAGGCTGGTGAGGACGACGGCAGCTGCTGAGATGATGGACATGATGTAATAGCCATTGTTCAGCGAGTTCATCGGGTCTTTAGTAACCGGCAGGATACGCACCGCCATCAGGCCTACAATCGAGGCGAGGATGCCGAAGGCGCGTACCACCAGTGGGAAGAGGATCCAGCCGATGCCGATGTCCCTGCCAATGCCGGTGGTCTGGCTGATGGTATACATCGAAACGCCCAGGATCATTGCGCCAATATTCTCGGCAGCAGTAGACTCGAACAGATCAGCGCCACGACCGGCGCAGTCACCGACATTGTCGCCCACCAGGTCGGCGATAACGGCGGGGTTGCGGGGGTCATCTTCGGGGATACCGGCCTCGACCTTGCCCACCAGGTCAGCGCCCACATCGGCGGCCTTGGTGTAGATACCACCGCCCAACTGGGCGAAGAGGGCAACAAAGCTTGCCCCAAAGCCGAAGCCCACAATCAGAAATGGCGCGGTAACGCCGCCACCATAAAGGCTGTAGATGATGTAGACACCGAGCAGGCTGAGTGCGACCACCAGGAAGCCGGAAACTGCGCCGCCACTGAGCGACATCCGCAGCGCGGCCTTGAGGCTATTCTGGGCGGCAGCGGCGGTACGCAGGTTGGAGCGCACCGCTATTGCCATGCCGACGTAGCCAGACAGGCCGGAGCAGGCCGCGCCCAGCAAGAAGGCCAGTGCGGTGCGCCAGCCCAGGCCGACCTTGTCAATCCCGCTGTTGACCCCGCCAAGGTCGTTGGTGGTAGCAACCAGAGCGACGACTACGGCGATGACTACCGCTGCCACTACCGCCATGATGGCGATGGTGGTATATTGCGTGCGTAGAAACGCATTTGCGCCCGCCAGAATCTTGCTGGCGACGTTCTGCATCTCAGGCGTACCTCGATCGCTCTTCAACACATCGTTGGCAAGATAGGCGGCGAACAAGATGGCCGCAATGCCAGCGATGGGAATTATGAGAGTTATATCCATATACTTCTTCTTTCCTCCCCTTTATTTTGATGCGGTATTTTTGTACAACAATAGGGCGCACGCCGGTGTGCGCCCCGACCATTTGACGTAGGGGCGCATAGCGTGCGCCCCCACCGCTCCCGCCTAAGCGGTGCGGGCTTTGCCCAGGGTGGGCGTTGGTGGTACGGTTGGCCCGGCGGCCCGCCAGCCGTTCTCCCAGACCACCAGCAGCAGGCTGGCGTTGAAGATTGAGGAATACGTGCCGCTGATGATGCCGATGAGCAGCGCCAGCACGAAGTCGCGGATGCTACTCCCGCCAAAGAGCAGCAGCGCGGTCAGGGTGATGATAACGGTCAACGAGGTGTTGATCGAACGGGCCAGCGTCTGCAACAGGCTGTGGTTGACCACCTGGGCGTAGCTGGGGAAGATGCGGCGGGCGAGGTTCTCGCGCACCCGGTCGAACACCACGATGGTGTCATGCACCGAGAAACCGACCACAGTCAGCATCGCAGTGATGAACAAAGCGTCAATCTCGATGCCGAACAGGTGGCCGAGGATAGCGAACACCCCCAGCACCACCAACACGTCGTGGAGCATCGCCACTACCGCGCAGATGCCGAAGCGCAGCGCCTGCGGGATGCCGCCCTGCCCATAGTTAGGCACTTTGCGGAAGGCGTACCAAAGGTAGGCAAGGATGGCGAGGCTGGCTACCACCACCGCGAGGACGGCGTTGGCGCTGATCTCGCTGCCGATCGCCGGACCGACGGTCTGGTAGCTCAGTTCCGCATCGTTGAGCGTGGCAGGGTCAGCATTGGGCGTAGTGGCGTTGGTGCCGGTGGTAGCGCCAGTGCCAGTGATTGGGTTAGTTGTAGTGATGGACTTGCCGGTGGTTAGCGTGCCGGTTGTGGTCACACCTTTGCTGCCCGTTATCGTAGTGGTGGTAGTGATGCCAGCAGTGGTCGTAGGAGTGCCGCTTGCGCCTAGGCCGCTGCTGCCGGTGGCAGTTTGGGCAGTGATTTTGGTACGCAAGTGACCGTTGACTAGCCCAGCGCTCATCAATGCCTGGGAGATCTTGAATTTCTCATCCTGCTTGATCTCCTTGAAGCGCATCTGTACGCTATTGATGGTTGCGCCAGCGCTATCCTTGGTGGTGGAGTTCTGCACCACCGCCTCTTTATGGCCTTGCTGGGTAAGCACGTCCGCCACCGCAGCGGTGGTGGACGTGCTTGACACCTTTACGTTCCACA
>JBBRMT010000274.1:0-5829 GCA_038230695.1 Chloroflexia bacterium | reverse complement strand
TCTGGGCTTCCCCTCCGGCCTCAGCGGGGCCGATCTCGCCCGCCGCGCCGTGGCTCAGGCCAAGCGCTTTGGGGTGGAGATGCTTGCGCCGCAGGAAGTTACCGGCCTGCGCGTTGACGGTCCCTACCGTTATGTCGAATTGGGTGATGGTACGGAAGTTAGCTGCCACGCCCTGCTGATCGCCACTGGCGTATCGTGGCGCAAGCTGGATGTGCCAGGCATGGATAAGCTGACCGGTGCGGGCGTTTACTATGGCGCGACCAGCAGCGAAGCGCCCGCCTGCACCGATGAAGATATATATATCGTGGGCGGGGCGAACTCGGCAGGGCAGGCAGCGATGTTCTTTTCGCGGTACGCCCGCAAGGTTGTCATGCTGGTGCGGGCCAGTACCCTGACCAAAGGGATGTCGCAGTACCTTATCAACCAGATCGAAGCGACAACCAACATCGAGGTGCTGCTAAACACCGAAATCAAAGCGGTGCATGGCGAAAGTTGCCTGGCGGCGATTGATGTGGCCGACTGCGAAACTGGTGAACAGCGTACCCTGCCCGCCAGCGCCCTGTTTATCTTTATCGGCGCGGAGCCACATACCGAATGGACTGGCGATGTGCTGGCCTGCGATGGCAAAGGCTTCATCCTCTCCGGCCCCGACCTGATGCAGGATGGGCAACGGCCCCGTGGCTGGCAACTGAAGCGCGACCCCTACCTATTGGAAACCAACGTCCCTGGCGTGTTTGTCGCGGGCGACGTGCGCCACCAGTCGGTCAAGCGGGTCGCCTCGGCAGTGGGCGAAGGCTCGATCGCTGTGCAGTTCATCCATCAATACCTTGCTAGCACAGTGCGGGCATGAACGGGAATGTAGAGGGTAGAGGATAGAGGGTATTTGATTAGTAGGGGCGAACAGTTGTTCGCCCTGGCCCAATTTATACCAGTTCGTCAAAGAGATAGTGTGTTTTCCGTAGGGGCGGGCGGTTGCCCGCCCTGGTGCAATTTCACCATATGCTCGGCTACTTGGTATTACATTTGCCCGATGGGGGTGGTAACATGAATGACGATTTGCGACAGGCACCGCTTTTTGCTGACCTGAGCGATGAGCAGTTGCAGTGGCTAGCCCAGCATAGCCGCACCATTAGCCTGGGCAGCGGAGAAACGGTGTTCGCCGAGGGTACCATCGCTGATGCCTTTTATGTGCTGTTGGACGGCGAACTGCAAGTCACCGCCAATGTGGAAGGCAGCGAGACCTTGCTAGCCACCCATCACCCCGGCGCGTTTACGGGAGAGGTGCCGCTGCTGGTGGGCGGGCCATATATCGCCACCGTTCGCACTATCCAGCCCAGCTGCCTGCTGCGCCTTGCCAAGCCCGACTTTGACGCGATGCTGGTGGCCTGTTCGCCGGTGGCTCATGTGATGCTGCCGGTGCTGGCGCAGCGCGTTGCCGTCACTCAGCAGACGGTGCAGCAGCGTGATCGGCTGGCCGCGCTCGGCAAGCTATCCGCCGGGCTGGCTCACGAATTGAACAACCCCGCTGCTGCCGCCCGCCGCGCCGCCGCGCAATTGCGCGAGACGCTTACCAACCTGCAGACGCTCACCTTCAAGCTGGACAGCCAGCAACTCACCGCCGCGCAACTCGACCTGCTGGCGCAGTTGAAGCAGGAAGCCAGCGCCGCACCGCCCCTCGACCTCGATCCGCTGGCGCAGAGCGACCGCGAGGAGGAGTTGATCACCTGGCTGGATGACCATGAGGTGGCCGATAGCTGCGATCTCGCCCCCAATCTGGTGCGGGCCGCGCTCGTTACCGCCCGCCTCGATGACCTTGCCGCCCATCTGCCTGCCGCCACGCTGGGCGATGCGTTGCTATGGCTGGGGGCAGCGTTGGATGCCGACGAACTGGTTAGCGCCATTGAAACCAGTGTGGGCCGCCTCTCAGATCTGGTAACGGCCATCAAGGGCTATTCGTTCATGGACCAGGGACCGATGCAGGAGGTAGATGTGCATCAGGGGTTGGACAACACCCTGACCGTCCTCGGCTTCAAGCTGAAGGGCATTGTCGTAACCCGCGAGTATGACCACAGCCTGCCGCGCATCATGGCGCATGGCGGCGAACTGAACCAGGTGTGGACCAATCTGCTGGACAACGCCGCTGCGGCAGTGGGCGGCAAGGGTCACATCACGGTGCGTACCCGCCGTGAGAACAACCACCTGTTGGTGGAGATTGCTGATGATGGCCCCGGCATCACGCCAGAGGTCAAGGAACATATCTTTGAGCCATTCTTCACCACCAAAGAGGTAGGCGAGGGTACTGGCCTCGGCCTCAGCACAGTGTATAATATCATCGTAAGCCAGCATCACGGCGACATTTGCCTGGACTCTGCGCCAGGTGAAACAGTGTTTCAGGTGCGGTTGCCGCTTTCGGAGTCGAAGTTACAAGTTGCAAGTTGCAAGTTGAAAGTGCAGGGAGAACGAGATATCAATAATAAGTGTAGTTTTATTTGGAAACAAAGGGACAATCATGAGCAGTGTAACTCCAAAAGCAGAACTCAAACCCCAAACATCAAATCAGGGCCTCTGGGTGCTGGCCGCCACCATCCTCGGCTCTAGCATGGTATTCATAGACGGCACGGTGGTGAACGTGGCCCTGCCCGTGTTGCAGAAGGACTTGAACGCCGATGCCACCCAGGTGCAATGGGTGGTGGAGGCTTATTCGCTGTTTCTCGCCGCCCTTATTCTGGTGGGCGGTTCGCTGGGCGACCTGTTTGGCCGCAAGCGCATCTACATCATCGGTATCAGCCTGTTTACCACCGCCTCGATCGCGTGCGGCTTTGCCCCCGACATCACCACGCTGATCATCGCCCGTGCGGTGCAGGGTATCGGCGGCGCGATGCTCACCCCTGGCAGCCTGGCGATCATTAGCGCCTACTTCAACAATCAGGAGCGGGGGCGGGCAATCGGCACCTGGTCCAGCTTCACCTCGATCACCAGCATCCTTGGCCCGGTGCTGGGAGGCGTGCTGGTGCAGTACGCCTCCTGGCGCTTCGTTTTCTTCATCAACCTGCCGATCGCTGTGATCGTGTTGTTCCTTACCACCCGCCATGTGCCGGAGAGTAGCGATACCACCGACAAATCGCGGCTGGACATCCCTGGCGCATTGTTCGCCACCCTCGGTCTGGGGGCGCTGACCTACGGACTAATTCAGGCAGGCGCGGCTGGCCTGAGCGACCCGCTGGTGCTGACAGCATTGGGCGTGGGTGTGGCCGCACTAATAATCTTCGTCATCATCGAGGCACGCACCGCTACGCCGATGATGCCGCTCAATCTGTTCCGTTCACCTACCTTCGCGGGCGCAAACCTGCTCACCCTGTTGCTCTATGGGGCGCTGGGTGGGGCGCTCTACTTCCTGCCCTTCAATCTTATCCAGGTGCAGGGCTTTGCGCCGACCGCAGCGGGCGCAGCGGTGCTGCCCGGTATCCTGGTGCTTGCGGCAATATCGCGCTGGGCGGGCGGCCTCATTCCCCGCTATGGGGCCAAGCTGCCGCTCATTATCGGGCCGACTATAGCCGGGCTGGGCTTCTTCCTGTACGGCATTCTGCCAGGGGTGGGCAGCAACTATTGGACTACCTTCTTCCCCGCCTCGCTCGTCTTCGGCCTGGGTATGGGCATCGCAGTCGCGCCGCTGACTACCGCAGTGATGAGCGCAGTGCCGAGCCAGCGTTCCGGCATCGCCTCCGGGGTCAACAACGCGGTCTCCCGCGCCGCCGGGTTGCTGGCAATTGCGGTGCTGGGCCTGTTCGTCCTTGCCACCTTCAGCAGTTCGCTGGATAACCACCTCAGCCAACTCAATGTCTCGCCCGCTGTCCACCAGCAACTCGACGATCAGCGCATCAAGATGGCGGCGATGAAGCCTCCCGCTGGCCTCAGCGATAGCGATACCAAGGCGCTCCAGCTTGCTATCGGTGAATCGTTCGTGGACGGCTATCGTCTCGCCATGTTCATCGCCGCTGGCCTGGCCTTCGCCTCTGCGCTCGTCTCGCTGCTGTTGATCGAGGGCAAACCCTCGGCCTCAGCCAAAGCGATTAGTGACGGGTGATTGGCACACCAGGGCGGACGCAATCCGCCCCCACAATCCAAAATCCAAAATCTAAAATCTAAAATCTAAAATCGAAAGGGATACCAAAATGCAACCTACCTGTACCCACCTCGACCAGATCCACGAAGTAACAGCCAGCGCCAACGGCTGCGAAGACTGCCTGAAGACCGGCGATAGCTGGGTCCACCTGCGCGAGTGCATGAGCTGCGGCCATGTCGGCTGCTGCGACAGCTCGAAGAACAAGCACGCCACCGCGCACTACCATGCCACCAACCACCCAATCATCAAGTCATTCCAGCCGGGCGAGGATTGGATGTGGTGCTACGTTGATCAGGTGATGATGGGGTGAGTAAAGACGATGCTCTGTTTAGCGAACAGCACAATCGCTGGCAATATAGCACGGCGGAGCAACTGCAAGCCCGCATCGAGACGCACCAAAAATACTCTGAGCGCAAGGACGGCTGGGCCGCCTGGCTAGCGGACTTGCTACCCCGTGCCATTGGTGGAACCTGGTTGGATGTCGGCAGCGGTGACGGCACAATGCTGACCGAGCTGGCAACACGCGCCAACTCGGCAACGGCTATCGTCGCCTTCGACCAATCGCCAGGGATGTTGCAGGCAAATCGTCATCGGGTGAGCAGCATAGGTCTGGGCAAAGCCACTTTTGTCAATGGCGATGCCGAAAACCTGCCCTTTGTCAAATCTAACTTTGCGCTTGTTACCGCCAACCATATGCTCTATCATGTGCCGGATATAGGCCACGCCGTTGGCGAAATCCACCGCGTGCTGCAACCCGGCGGGTTGTTCATTGCCACCACTAATGTGAGCGGCAACTATAGGGAGCTTGGTGAGCTACGCAGGGAAGGGATAATAACACTGGGGCTGAATGTTCCACCTCCTAGCGCCGATGCAGAACGCTTCGCGCTTGAGGATGGGGCTGCCTACATCGTTACTTATTTCTCCGATGTGCATACATATCGCTACGATGATGCCTTGCTCTTCACCGATGTTGATGGGGTTATGCGCTATCTGCTTTCCGGCGGACTCTACGCAGGCACAAGCGGACCCGATGACCGCGCGGTATCAGCGGCGCAGTGGGATGCTCTGGCTGACTGGGTCGCAGCACGAGTATCCAGCATCATTGCCCAACAAGGTGTGTTCCGCGTGAGTAAGGTGGCGGGCGCGTTTGTTGCTCGCAAGACAGCTTAGGAATATAACTTAGCCGAGGAGATGGGCTATTTCTATAGGGGCGAACCGTTGTTCGCCCTGGCCCTATTTTATACTATTACCCAATAGGCATAGTAGCATTGCATCAATCGCGTTGCGCCCCAACCCCCAGTAATCTTGCGGCAGGCCGCTAAATCTGAACCCTACTACGTTAACGTTGGTACTGCATATCTCACGACACGCCTTCCTCGACCACCTGCTCCTCAAGCCGAGCGGTGCCGTCGTTGAGCGCCCGCTGGCGGGCGTAGAGGTCGAGCAGTGCAGCGGTAAGGCGGTCAGGGTCGTGGCGCAGGGGGTTCTCTTTGCTCACTACCGGGGCAAGCAGGAAGCGGATGCCGGTGGTACGCTCGGCAGCAGTCGCCTCGGCGGGGTTCATCGTAACCACACTGATACCCATCTCCGGTTTGATCGTCGCTGCTGATGTAGCATCGCTGTTGACAATGCAGTAATCAATCAGCTTGTCGCCCGCTTGCTGCAGCAAAGCACGCACATGGTCGAGGGCGCTCATGCCGTCGGTC
>JBBRMT010000273.1:0-5890 GCA_038230695.1 Chloroflexia bacterium | reverse complement strand
CGCCATATACTTCAGCAGCAGCCTCAACTTTCTCGGCCTGGCGCTGCCAGTGCTTGCCCTCTTGTTCGTGGTCGCGCAGTGCTTCAGCTTTGCGCTATATGCTTCCACCCGCAACGCCTGGGCCTGTGGCTGGTGGAACGCGCTGTTCTTCGCCTGGGTGCTGGTGATGCTGTTCCCTACCGTTTAGAAAGGAGCATGAACATGGGCAAAGTCGTTACCGGGGTCTCAATGTCGCTGGATGGTTTTATCGCTGGGCCGGAGGAGGATTTTGGGCAGCTCTTTAAGTGGTACTCCAGCGGCGACACCGACTTTAAGTTTCCCGACGGCAGGATGGTGGCCAAGGTCTCACCTGCCAGCGCCGAACTTCTTCAGGAAACAATCCGAACGACAGGGGCGCTGGTGGCGGGGCGGAGATTGTTCGACGTCACCAAAGGGTGGGGTGGTCGCCACCCCATGGACGTACCAGTCTTTGTGGTAACACATACAGTGCCACAGGAATGGCCCTACGAAGGAGTGCCATTCACGTTCGTCACCGATGGTGTTGAAAGCGCCATTGAAAAAGCCAGGAATGTCGCAGGCGATCGGAACGTTGCAGTAGCCAGCGCAAGCATCGCGCAGCAATGCCTCAAGGCCGGACTGCTTGACGAAATCAATATAGACCTGGTACCTTTCCTGCTTGGCAGGGGGGTGCGAATGTTCGAGTATCTAGGCATAGAGCCGATTGAACTGGAATATACGCGAGTGATAGAAGGCGTTGGTGTAACCCATCTTCAATACCGCGTGGTAAGGTAGGTTAAAGGCTAGGAGATGAACAAGGGCAGGGTGACAGTGAAGCGGCTGCCCTGCCCTTGTTCGCTGCTAAGTGTGATTGTGCCACTATGCTGCTGGGCGATGCGCTGGGCTATGGTCAGGCCGAGTCCACTGCCGGGGTAGGCGCTGGCGTTGTCGGCACGATAGAAGCGCTCAAATACCTTTGCCACGTCGTGAGCGGGGATGCCAATGCCACTATCGGCGACCATGATGATCGCATTGCCCGCCACAAGCTGGCCGCAAACGTCCACCCGCCCGTCCGCTGCGGTGTACTTGCAGGCGTTGTCGAGCAGGATGAGGAAGAGTTGCTTCAGGTGGTCGGGATAACCCCATACTACAGCGCCTGCCAGCGGCGCAAGGCCCGCATAATTCAGAGTAGGGCCGGACGCGGCAAGCTCCGTCTGTCGGCAGGCCTCGGCTAGCACATCACTGAGCATAAGCGGCTGGTAAGCCAAGGTGGCGGCCTCGTCGGTGCGGGCCAGCATCAGCAGTTGCGTCACCAGCGCGGCCATGCGACTAACCTCCACCCGCATATCAGCCAGCGCCTGGGTCTGATACAGAGGGTCGGTTTTGCCCACGCGGTTCAGCACGTCGAGGGTGGAGAGCATAATTGTGAGCGGGGTGCGTAGCTCGTGGCTAGCATCGGCGAGGAACTGGCGCTGTAGGTCGTTAGCAGTGCGTACCTGTTGATACGCCTGATCCAGTGCGTCGAGCATCCCATTGATAGTGCCAGCCAGGCGGCGTATTTCGTCGCTGGGCTTTTGCGCGGGCAGTCGTTGGGCATGGTCGCCAGAGGTGGCGATCGCCGCTGCGCTGACCGCTAGTCGTTCGACCGGACGCAAGGTGAAGCGCACCGCTATCCAGCAGAGCAGCCCGCCCACCAATAGTGCGATGATGGTGCCGGGGATGAGGAAACGTTGTAGCTCGTCCAATACCTGCTGGATAGTATATGGTGAGCGTGCGACCACCACATAGCCGATAATTTGCCCATTTGCGGTCACGGCCTGGCTATAAACGCTGAATGATGAGTTGTTTAGCAGGTTCTCAGGGATAGGATCGTTGGACACGCCGCCTTTGATTAGCCTGCTGCTAATACCGGCAGGGGTTTTGATCGGGTAGCCGGTGGCGGCCAGCACATTATGGTCGGCATCCAACACCTCAACCCATATATCAGGGGTGACATAGTTGCTGAGGTCGGGGATACGCATGGTGGTGCTACCCGCCGCTGGTTCGAGCGCAGCTACCAGCATCGCCGACCGCGCTTTCAGGTCGGGAGCAATACCCTCGTAAAGGCTCTGGCGGGTAAGCTGATAGATGGTCACGCTGAAGCCAACCAACACGATCACAATCACGAACGTAAGCAGCAGCGCAAGCCTGGTGCGGATGTACATTGCCTCACTCCCTCAGCTGATAGCCAACTCCACGAATGGTGTGTATCAACCTTGCGCCGCCACCCGCCTCCAGCTTCTGGCGCAGGTGGCCGATGTGGACTTCGACCACATTTGTCTCCCCGTCGGCATCGTAGCCCCAAACCTGGGTGATGATCTGCTCACGGGTTAGCGCCTGACGTGGGTGGCGGAGGAAGAGCATCAGCAGGTCGTACTCGCGGGCGGTAAGTTCTACTGGCTGGTCGGAGCGACGAACCTCGCGGGTGGCGGGGTCTACACTCAGGTCGGCGTAGACAAGGGCGGCATCACCAGGATGATGACGGCGCAGCACCGCATTGATACGGGCAAGCAGTTCATCGAAGGCGAACGGTTTGGCGATATAGTCGTCCGCACCCAGATTCAACGCCGATACCTTGTCGCTAACCTCGTCGCGGGCGGTAAGCATGATAATGGCGGCATCACCCTGCTGCCGCAGTTGACGACATACCTGGAAGCCGTCCAACCCCTGCATCATGATGTCGAGCAGCACCAGTTGGGGCGGGTGTTCGCGGGCGAGGGCCAGGCCGGTCGCGCCGTCGTGTGCAGTGTCCACCGCAAAGCCCTCGTAGGCCAGCCCCCGCTGCAAGAGGGCGGTAATCCTGGGGTCGTCATCTATCAGCAGTATGCGGGTTGCCAACTGGTTTGCTCCCTTCTTACCTCAGCGATACATAATAGCACAAAACTGTCGCGCTATGCTACTATCACTTAAACCCCATTGTGATGATGGCAGTAGCGTGTTCCCCTCCAGCGGGGCTTATCATTACCCGCAAGTGGTGAAGGGCGTTAGTGGTGGGGGATAAGCTGCCGCCCGCCGAGTTACCGAGGGCTGGGAGCGAGCTTCCGAGCGGTAGAGCGCTTCAAGGCTTATCGAAAGCCCAAATGCGCCAATGTTGGCATCTGCTGTACGACAGACGCTTGCACGGGATAAGCGCGGCGCGGTAATACGCCAACTGGCCTGCTGAAGATGAGCATAGTAGCACGGCAACAAAGGGCTACGCCCCCAACCCCCAGTAACTCGGCACGCCACCTGCCTTCTTGCAGCGGCGTGCCATTGGATGATTTCATTTGTGGGTAACGATCAGCCCTTTGTGGAGGGGATGTTATACCAATTAGCCGAAGAGATAGTGAGAATTACGTAGGGGCGGGCTGCGCTCGCCCTGATGCAATTTACACCAGCTCCAAACATAATTGGTATTAGTTACTCATATCGCAGCGTCTCGGCGACGCGCAGGCGGGTGGCACGCAGGGCGGGGACGATACTGGCAATGGCGGCGATGGCGAGGACGGCGACCAGCATTACCATAAAGGCGCTGGGGTCTACGATGAAGTCGGTGGGCAGCACCATGCCGCTGAAAGCCTGTACGAAGGCGAAGGCGAGGGGCAAACCGAGCAGGGCGGCGGCGCACCAGGCGATGCCGCCGAGCGCCAGCCCCTCTACCCAGAAGACTTGCGCCACCTGGCGGGTGTTTGCGCCCATTGCCCGCATCATGCCGATTTCCCGTCGCCGCTCCAGCACTGAGGCAGTTAGGGTAGCGGCCAGGCCCATGATACCCGCTGCGCTGATTACCACAGCCACGCCGTAGAGCAGCGCGTACAGAACATACCAGGTTTGCTGGCGGCGAGCGGTGTAGGATTGGGAGGTCTCCACGCTGTTGTCGAAACTGAACTTCTGACCGACGACTGGGGTGGCAGCAGGGTTGATAATCTGATCAATCTGGTTGGCAAGCTGGTTCACGGCGGCGGATGAGCGGTCTTTTGCTTGCACGATGTACTGCTGGAGGACCGCTGGGGGTCGGTTAATCTCGGCGAGGGTATCAATTGGCAGCACTGCGGAACCAATCCAACCCAGCACATCAACCGGCTGCTTGATTATGCCGATCACCGTCAAGCTCTGATTGGTGAGGGTAATCGCGCTGCCGACGGTCAAGCCCGTGCGGGAAGCGGCGCTATCACTAAGGAGGATGACGTTGGTATCGCTAGGCTGAAACCAGCGCCCGCTGATTATTTGAGTATGATAAAGCTGGGTATCGGTGGTCACACCGATCATCTGTAGATCCCCCCACTGGGTGGTTAGATGAATGGCGCGATAGGGTTCAATGCGGGTGATATTGGGCAGGGCGGCTAGCTGACTCTGCGTCTGAGTGTAGGTTGGGGTGCCACGAAAAGTAACGTATATATCGGCATTGACGGTGCCATAGCTTTCCGCGACAGTGTAGTTGACCGAGGCGGTAGCGGTTTGTACAACCAGGAAGCCAACCCCCGCGATAATCAGGGTGAGTAGGGTGAGAGTGACGCGCCAACGTTTGCGGAAGGTGCCATGCAGCCCCAGCCAGGTGGTTTGCGACAGCCAGGTGAGACGGCGGCTCAGACGGATGAGCGGGCCGCTGCCCGGTTCCGCACTAACCCCGTAGGCAGCCAGGGCATCACGCACGCTGATGCGGGTACCATTCCAGAGCGGCAGCAAGGCGGCAAAGAATGGCACGCCGAAGCCGATCAGCAAGCTGAGGATGATAATCCAGGGTTCGACCGCGAAAGGGCCAACCGCTAGTGGGATAGTGGCTGAGAGTGAGTCGGCCAGTTGATAGCCCGCCAGCAGTCCGATGGCAATGGCAGGCAAGGTTGCCAGCAGGCTGTAGAGCAGCACTGATAGCAGGTAGCCGAGCATAATCGCGTTGCGGCTGCCGCCAATTGCCTTCATTGTGCCGATAATCGCAGTTTGCTCGGCAACAAGTGTGGCGACCGTGTTGAGGATGAGCAGGCCACTGATAATTACCGCGAGGATGGCGAGGATGCGAAGCAGGGTGAAGATGCCGGAGAGCTGGTCTTGCGAGATGCCGGGCAGTGATGGTGAGTCGGTACGCAGTACGGTGATGTGGTCGGCGGCTAGTATCTGGGTGACGCTGATAGCAGTGCTGCGTTGCTGGGCGTTGTCGTTGACGCGAATATTGATGAAATGAGTAGCATCGGTATCGGCTAGCTGGGCCAGGCCCGCATCCGTCATGAAACCAAATGGCTTGTTCTCGCCAGAGATACGCATAATGCCCACCACTTGCAATTTTGCCTGCCCGTGTGCGCCATCTATCGTTACCATGTCGCCGACATTGAACGATTGGAAACTGAGGTCGCCATAGCTCATCGTAATTTCACCCGGCGCATTGGCGTAGCGACCGCTGGTTAGCTGCGGCGGATTTACAGGGATGTGCTGTAGGTCGGGAAAGCTGTTGATAGCGAAATCAACATGACCTGGGGCGGCGCTGATGCGCCACTGGCTGACAAAGACGGTTTGGTACTCCAGCGACTTGACATTGGCAACGGCGGTAAGCTGGGGCAGCAGGGTATCGTCCAGCTTGTCTACGTTCAGCATCAGGTCGGGACGGTCGGCGTTGATACCCTGATTGAAGGTGTAGGCGGCGAAGATGGTATCCTGGGTAACGTTGATCACGGTCAGGCCGAACACACCGATGAAGATGCCCAGCGCCACCATCAGAGTGCGGCTCTTGCGGCGGGTTACGTCAGCGAACGACTTTCGCAGGGTTGCGCTCATGATTGCACCTCGGCTGTGCCATTGACGATCGCGTTCGCGCCGTGCTGCTCTACAATGCGGCCATCGAGCAGGGCGATGCCCGCATCAGCGCGGGCGGCCAGTTCGCGGT
>JBBRMT010000272.1:0-5892 GCA_038230695.1 Chloroflexia bacterium | reverse complement strand
ATCCTGCACTACATTGGTGGCAAGTGGAACACGTACACTTTGGAACAGTAACCGCTATCGGCATCCTGTCGGTGACGCATCTTACTATAACAAGAAAGTAGAGGATTCCATGTTCAAATACATCTTTCGGGCCATGCTGAAGCAGTCGTTCCGCAACATCCTGCTATTGGTTGGCCTACTCACCCTCAGCACCGGCCTATCTACCTACGTCTCCGCTAACCAGAACGCCATCGTCACCGTAAACACCACCCTGGACGAACACTGGCGTGGTACATACGACATCCTGGTACGGCCCAAAGATGCCCAAAGTGATATTGAGAAGAAATATGGGGTGGTCGAAAGCAACTACCTGAGCGTGGGCAACTCCGGCATCAGCGTGGCAGACTGGAAAAGAATCGAGCAGATTACTGGGGTCGAAGTCGCTGCTCCGATCGCGACCATTGGCTATTTTCGTAGTCCAGTTTCCACCGCTATGTTCATGCTACCGCCACAAACCTCTACATCCCTCTATCATGTAAGCATCACACTCAGTTCGACAAATGGCTATCAAAGTACAGCCCTGGTAAAAAGCAATCAGTATTATGCGATTAAGCCTGTTAGTCAGCCTCTAACCCAATCACAAAACATGGATAACCCGGTAATTCTAAGGACTACAGTCAGCGGTAGTTTCAATGGTGACGGCACGATTGATTTCGCAATGAACTCTTTGCCTGTAGCTTGGACATTGGTTGCCGGAATCGACCCTACTGCGGAGCGCAAGCTCACTAGCTTGGACAAATCAATAGTGGCAGGAGGCTATCTGGCGGATAACGATGGCTATACGACGGAGAGAGTCCCGCCCGAGAGTCAGGATAACACCGACCAAGCCTTTCAAGAAAACACGAGAAACAGAATACTCAACCCTGACGGACCTAACATTCCGATCATCTATGCGTCCAGCACCTATATTAGCCTGCCAACCACGATTAAGCTGGATAAACTACAAATGGTTGATACGAATACTTTGGCAGCGGCCAAGCAAATGCAGGAGTTTGTACCAGGAAATAACGCAACAGGTGGCTTTAATGCAGATTATCCAGAGGTAAGCCAATACCTCGATAGCCTACATCTGCCTGTTGTTAAAAGCCTGCTCAATGTTTCTCTGGATTACGGCGATGTGCTTAGGCCATTGTTCATGCGCCCCATCGCCATTGACCTTCGTAATGGCTCACCTTTCGTTGATACGCACGCAACACGGTTGCATTATACAATGGAAGGTATGGACAAAGCGTACCGGCCGGGGCCAATCAGCTATCAAGATTACCATACGCAGTTTGCTGCCAATGGACTAATATCGCTTGCTGCTGAACCGAAGGCTGACGCTCAAACCATCATCACGGTCACTGGTGAAACCGCCTTCCGCTCCTTGCCACTGGCACCGCCAGCAATGGCCCCACCTTACCAGCCAATGGTTGATGGGCAGTTTCGCAGCTCATTCTCCTTCCACGAAGTAGGCAGCTACGACCTTGCCAAGCTACCCGACAAGATTAAGAACCCCGACCCGCTCACCTACGCCCCGCTCGGCATCTACCAGCCGCCGACTGTCACGCTGGTGCGCGATGCCAACGGCAACCCGCTACCAGGCGGGCCGGTTACGCTGCACCCCACTATCAACCCCGCTTCCTTCATTCCCGGTCCGCCGCTGGCGCTCACTAACATCGCCGCCGCCCGCTTCTTCCGGGGCGACAACTGCATTGATGCCATTCGCGTGCGCGTGGCGGGCATTGACCGCTACACTCCCGACAACGTCAAGAAGGTCGAAGCGGTCGCTGCCGAGATCATCAAGGCCACCGGCCTGCACGTGGACATCGTCTCTGGCTCCAGCCCGCAGCAGGTGCTGGTCTACATCCCCGGCTCGCCCGACGGCAAGGTTGCCCCGCTCGGCTACGTTCAGGAGCAGTGGACTACCCTCGGCGCAGCCGCTACCATCCAGAGCGGGATTGACCGCGCTTCGCTCCTCATGCTGGGCGGCACCGGCCTGGCTGGTTTGCTCTACCTGATCAGCCAGTCGCTGCTCTCCACCCTCAGCCGACGGCGCGAACTGGCGCTCTTGCAAGCGGTGGGTTGGCGCAGGCGGGACATCTCCACGCTGGTGATTGGTGAGGCGGGCATCCTCGGATTGCTTGGCGGGTTGTGCGCCTTTGCGCTGGCGATACTAATCGCGCAAGGGCTGGGGCTGGCCGCGCCACCATTGCAGGCGGCAGCGGTGGGCGGGGTGGTGCTGCTGCTATACGTGCTGGCAAGCATCGGCCCGGCTTTGTGGGTGGTGCGTCAGCCGATTGCCGAACTGTTGCAGCGTGGTGAGGTGGCGCTACCCGCCAGCAGCACGCCGAAGGCAGGCGGACGCGAACGGCTGTTCAGCAGCAGCGGAGTGGGCTGGCGGGGGCTGGCGGGCTTCGCCTGGCGCAACCTCAGCCGCCGCCGCTTGCGGGCGTTGCTGGCGGCGGGTGGGGTGGCGATTGCCACTGCCCTGCTGATGCTGCTCACTGCATCGCTAGTGGCATTGAGCGGCACGCTTAGAGTCACGCTGCTGGGCCAGTTTGTGGGGCTAGAGGTGCAACCCTACCACTACATCATGGTCGCTAGTGCAATCATCATCAGCGTGCTGGCGGTGGCCGACCATCTAGCCGTCGGCGTGCTGGAGCGCAGGCACGAGTTGGCGCTGCTGCAAGCGGTGGGTTGGCGGGCGGGGGCGGTGCGCCTCAGCCTGCTGTGGGAGGGGTTGTGGCTAGGCTTGAGCGGTGGCCTCGTCGGCGCAATTATCGCAGTTGCCGTGGCGCTGGCAAGTCGCAGCGAACTTATCCTAACCGCATGGTGGGTAGTGCCGCTGGGTCTTGTGGCGATGCTGGGGCTGTGCAGCCTGAGCGCGTTGTATGCCATCCTGCTCACCCCGCGCCAGCAGCTAATCAGCGTGATGCAGCAGCAAAGGTGACGCACTGACCCTCTCCCAGCCTCCCGCGGCGGGGGGGGGTTGGACTGGGGGCAGTCTGCAATCTACATTCTACATTCTACATTCCGAAGGAGAGGTATATGAGCGACCAAATGGTAGTAGCCGACAACCTGAGCAAGATTTACGAGGGCGGCGACACGCGGCAGGTGGCGGCGTTGCGCGACCTCAGCCTGACGATTGAGCGGGGCGAGTTCGTTGCCATCGTGGGGCCGAGCGGGTCGGGCAAGAGTACGTTGCTCAACCTGCTAGGCGCGATTGACCAGCCCAGCGCTGGCAGCCTGGTGGTAGACGGCGCGGAGTTGGCGAAGCTGCGCGGTGACGCGCTGGCCGACTTCCGCCGTCGCACCGTGGGGCTGGTGTTCCAGTTGTTCAACCTGGTGCCGGTACTCAGCGCGGTGGAGAACGTCAAGCTACCGCTGATACCGTACCCGCCCAAGGGCTTCAATCTGGATAAGCGGGCCAAGGAGTTGCTGACCCAGGTGGGGTTGGCAGGGCGGTTCGGCCATCTGCCCAGCCAGCTATCAGGTGGCGAGCAGCAGCGGGTAGCGGTAGCGCGGGCGCTGATCAACAAGCCGGATCTGATCCTGGCGGACGAGCCGACTGGCAACCTGGACAGCAAGGCGGGTGGCGAGTTGATGGCGCTATTCGAGGAGTTGCACCGCGAACAAGGGGTGACGATTGTAATGGTGACACACGATCCCAACATCGCGGCGCACGCCGGTCGCATCATCGAGCTACGCGATGGACGGCTGGCGGATTAGTGGAATTGCAGATTACAGATCGAAGATTGCAGATTGAGGCTGCCCATTGGGGTAGCCCCATTTATGTTATCCGCACCAAGACTCTTATCATTGGTGGATAAACCTGTTTACTTCCACACACAGATCTGGTATAACTAGCTTGCCAACCCCAGCATTTGCCAACCGAGCGGCGCGAAAGGTGCAAGCCAAGTGACGAGCAAGAAGTCGAGCGAGATTATTGACGAGCTATTCGGCAGCGGCCCGCCCGAAGACGGACCATTGCAAGGCCCAGTGCGGGAGAGCAACCTGCGCCCTGAGCCGAGTGCGCGTCGCAACGTGCGCCGCCGGCGACGGATGATGGCCCGCAATCCCCTTATCGAGATGCCGGTGTTGCCGCTGCGCGAAACGGTTATCTACCCGCACATGGTCACGCCCCTGTTCGTTGGCCGCGATGCCAGCCTGCGGGCAGTGGAGCAGGCGTTGGATAGCGATCGTTCGCTCATTGTGGTGGCCCAGCGCGATCAGGATATTGACGATGTGGAGGCCCAGCATCTCTACACTGTTGGCTGCGAGGTGACGATTGGGCGGGTGCTGAAGATGCCGGAGGGCAGCACCAGCATCCTGGTGCAGGGCCAGCGGCGGCTGCAGATCGTCGAGTACACAGAGGGCGGGTCATATATCACCGCCCGCGCCCTGCCTATTGTCGAGTCTGAGGCCGAGGGCGGGCTGGAGAGCGAGGCGCTCATCCGCGTGGTGCTTGAGCTATTCGAGCGGGTGGTCAAACAGAGTCGCAACGTGTCGGACGATGCCTATGTTGCCGCCCTGAACGTGGACGAACCCGGCCCCCTCGCCGACCTGGTTGCCAGCACTATCCAGATTGACAACGCCGCCCGCCAGCAGATTCTTGAAGAGTTCGACCCGCTCACTCGCTTGCAGAAGGTGCATATCATGCTGGCAAAGGAATTGGATCTGCTCGACATGGAGAGCAAGATCCAGGGCGACGTGCAGAAGGAGATTGACCGCAGCCAGCGCGAATACTACCTGCGTGAACAGATGAAGGCGATTCAGCACGAGCTTGGTGAAGAGGATCCGCTTACCCGCGACATCCGCGAGTTCCGCGCCAAGATCGCGGCAGCAGGAATGCCGGAAGAGGCGCTGACACGGGCCACCGAGGAGCTTGACCGCCTCGCCGCTATGCCCAGTATCAGCCCCGAAGCTTCGGTGCTACGCGGCTACATCGAGTGGCTAGTGGCCCTGCCCTGGTCGGTTGCCAGCGAGGATCGGCTGGATATTCGCGCGGCGGCTGCGACGTTGGAGCATAACCACTATGGGTTGGAAAAGGTGAAGGAGCGGATACTGGAGTTCCTCGCGGTTCGCAAGCTGGCGGGCGCGAGGCAAAAGAGTCCCATCCTCTGTTTCGTCGGCCCGCCAGGGGTGGGCAAGACCAGCCTGGGGCGCAGCATTGCCGAGGCGATGGGCCGCAAGTTCGCCCGCCTGTCGCTGGGTGGCGTGCGCGACGAGGCCGAGATTCGCGGCCACCGCCGCACATACATTGGCGCATTGCCAGGGCGCATCCTGCAAACGATGAAGACAGTCGGTGTCTGCAACCCCGTCTTCATCATGGACGAGATTGACAAGCTGGGCATGGATTATCGCGGCGACCCCGCCGCCGCGCTGCTCGAAGTTCTCGATCCGGAGCAGAACAACGCCTTCAGCGATCACTATCTGGAAGTGCCGTTCGACCTCAGCCGCGTGCTGTTCATCCTCACCGCCAACGTGCTCGACCCGGTGCCGTCCGCATTGCGCGACCGCATGGAGGTGATCGAACTGCCGGGCTATACCGAGGAGGAGAAGTTCCACATTGCCCGCCAGTTTTTGGTGACCAAGCAGTTGGAGCAGAACGGCCTGGACGAAGCGGAGATGACCTTTGGCGACCGCGCCCTGCACGAGATTATCCGCAGCTACACCCATGAGGCGGGCGTGCGTAACCTGGAGCGCGAGATAGGGGCGATTTGCCGCAAGGTGGCCCGCCGCGTGGCCGAGGCGGGCGAGGATGAGGCGACCACGCCGAAGCCCCGCCGCAAGGCCAACCCAAATCGCTACAATATCACCGAGAAAACGCTGGAGAAGTACCTCGGCCCCACACGCTTCACCTACGGCATT
>JBBRMT010000271.1:0-5921 GCA_038230695.1 Chloroflexia bacterium | reverse complement strand
GGGGCTGGCGGCTGCTAGGGGCGCTGGCGGGGGCTGGCTGCATTGTGGGTAGCGGCAGCCAGCCAGCGCCTACTGCTGGCTCCGTCGTTCCACCAAGTAGCGTTCTGCGCTGGGCAATCGAGGGGGTTAGCGATATGCAGTCGCTTGACCCTGCGCTGACAAACTCCACCCAGCAGGTAATGGTTGCCGACCTAATCTTTGAGGGATTGGTCAAACTGGATAGCCACTTCAACATCAAGCCTGCAGGCGCGGCAAGTTGGCAGGTCAGCGCCGATAGCCGGGTGTTTACCTTCCACATTCGCCCTGGCCTGAAGTTTGCCGACGGCAGCGCCTGCACCGCCACCGACTTCGCCTACAGCCTGAATCGCGCCTTCGACCCCAAAGTGAGCGGCGGACAGGCAGGCTACTACCTTGGCAACATCAGCGGCAGCGGCGCGATCGCCAACGGCAGCGCCACCACCCTCAGCGGGGTGCGGGCGCTCGATCCGCTGACTCTGCGTATCACGCTGGATAAACCCGCCAGCTACTTCCTCTACCAGCTAACCTTCCCGGTCTCATTCGTGGTGCCGAAGCAGGCAGTAGACAAGTACGGCGACAAGTGGGGCGAACACGCATATGGCACTGGCCCATTCATGCTCAAGCAGTGGCAGCATGGGCAGTCCCTCAGCCTGGTCCCCAACCCCAGCTATTACGGCGGGGCAAGCAAGCTGACGGGGATTACGATGCCGATGTACCAACTGGCGGCCAGCGCATTCCAGGCATACCAGCGCGGCGAATTGGACATTATGGGGACACAGGGTTTCGCCACTACTGACCTGCCCATCGCACAGAACCTGCCCGGCTTCGTGCAGGCCGCCCAGTTCAATAACACCTATGTCGGCTTCAACAATCGCCAGCCGCCATTCAATCAGACGCTGGTGCGCCGCGCCCTGGCTCTGGCGGTGAACAAGCAACAGTTGGCAACCGAGACGCTAAAAGGGGCAGTGGAAGCGGCGGACACCATCATTCCGCCGGGGTTGCCCGGATACAACCCCAACATCCAGAAGCTAGACTATAACCCCAGCGCGGCGAAACAGGCGCTCACCGATGCCGGTTTTGGCGGGAGCAATCCGTTGCCCAGCGTCACCTTGACCATCAATGAACAGGATACCAGCCAGAGTCTCACTGGCGTGTTTCTGCAAAGCGCGTGGCACGCCAACCTGGGGCTGAATGTGCAACTGGATGTCGAGCCGCTCGATCAGTTCAACAACAAACTCACCGTTCTGACAGCCTCGCCGCAGACCAGTACCATCCAGATGTATCTCAGCGCCTGGGGCGCGGATTACCCCGACCCACAGAACTTTCTATCGCAGCAGCTTCGCACTGGCGTGGGTAATAACAACGGCCATTACTCCAATCCCGACTTCGATCGGCTGGTGGATCAGGCCGATGCCCAGAGCAACATCTCTGCCCGCATCCCTCTGTATCAGCAGGCCGAGCAGATCGTCATCAATGAGGTTGGCTGGCTGCCGCTCTACTATGGCAAGGCATACGCCATAATCCGTTCTACGGTGCAGGGGCTTACATACACCGCTCAGGGTTTGCTCGCCGACGACTGGACCCAGGTAACGGTTGGCAAATAAGCGCATCATACTTGCGGCACATAGGGGCAGGCGGTAGCCCGCCCTGCTGGGATATTATCACCCATCCAAGTGTATTCATGACATTAAGAAAAGGAGCAGCTATATGGCCGACAAGGAGAGGCTTCGGGCCAGCATGGAGCGCAGTATGACGCGATACCGCGAGGTTGCCGCCCAACTGAGCGAGGAAGACTGGAACACCCTGGTAACAGGCGAGGAGGGCTGGGTGGCCCGCGATATGCTAGGCCATTTGATGACTGGTGAACGCGGCATGATCTACAACGCCAAACGCAGCGCAGCGGGCCAGTCAACTACCATGCCCGAAGACTTCGACCTCGACCGCTACAACCAGGGCCAGTCGCGCAAGCAAGCCGACAAGAGCGTGGCTCAACTCCAGGCGGAGTTTGATACCGTGCGGGCGGCCACCCTCAGCTTCCTTAATGAATTGAGCGACGAACAGATGGCTCTCCCCACCGTGCATCCCGTGGTCAAGCCCATCACCGTGGGTGGCATCTTCAAGGTCATCGCCATCCACCAGACCCAGCACGCCGAGGAGTTGGAGAAGGCGCTAGAAAAGAAGTTATGAGTTTTGAGTTTTGAGTTTTGAGTTAGTGTTATGAAGCCGTTAATCCGTAGGGGCGAACCGTAGTTCGTTCTGTGCCGAAGCCGTTAATCCGTAGGGGCGAACCGTGGTTGGCTCTTATCTGACTGTTTCTGGGCAATTGATTGGAGTGGCCGATTGCGAGACCGGGGCATTGAATCGAAGCTGAGGATTGGCGGACTGGTGGCTGTAATCATCACGCTGGCGATTAGCATTGCAGGGTGTGGCATGGAGGCAAACATAGGGTCGCACCGCGCCAGCGGGGCGGCGACTGACTACGTTTCCGCCATTGCTGATCGGGATTATGACCGCGCCCGCGCTTTGCGCGACCCTGCTGAGTTCAAGCAAACCGTATTTGACAATACCTACTTCGATAATGAGCGGGCCAGGCTAGGCGTAACCGTAGCCAACCCGCTGCTTAACGGAATAACCGTAAAGGATGCGACCGGCGCGAAGGTGGTGGATACCACGACCACGCCTGCCACTTCAACCAACCTATATGTCAATCTTACGGTGAGCGGCGGGCCGAGCTTGCTCATCACCACCACCTTTACAACCAACCTCTGGTATGTGAGCGGCATTACCAAACAACCGTAGTGGTGGGTGGGTGTATTCATTAGTAGCCCGCCACAATAGCAAAGGGGGCAGCAATGGCAATCAACCTGAATACCGATGGCAAGACGATCAGCGATGCGCTGCAAAAGGCAGGCTACGACCTGGTGGGCGGCGAACCGAATCTGATCCAGGCGCGGCTGGATCGGGGCAGCCAGGTGGTGACGCTGTACATTGATGGTAGTGGCGCGGTTCGCGCTCAGATTACCTCTGGTGGAGATGAGAACGAGCAACGCCAGCAGGCAGGCAATATGACCTACATCATCGTGCAACAGGGGCAGCTTACTGTTAACCTCACCACCACCTTGCAGGATGCCAGCGACATCGCTACCCTGTTGCCCGACATTGACCGCCTTGCGGCTGGTCGCCCCATCGTCAGTGGCATTGCCAACGCCAGCAACCCCCGCCCCTATCCATCCACCGTTACCCCCGCTACTCATTCAGCAGCAGCAGACAGCAGCGGTCGGGTCAGCGCCAGCGACTTTATCAACGAGGGGAGCAAAAACCGATGAATCTCAAGAAGAGGGCGAACAACGGTTCGCCCCTACGAATAAAGGAAGGGCTTTTCAGACATTTTATTATTGCCGTGCTGTTGCTCTGCGCCTGCCTGATTTCGGCGGGCTGCGACCTTTCCGGCAACGCTAGCCCCAGTAGCAACGGCAATAGTGGCAGCAGCGGCAATAGTGGCAGCGGTGGCACAATCTACGGCGCTCTCCCTACCACCGCTCCCAGCAATGGCAGCAACAATAACGGCTTTGGCAGCGTTGGCTCAGGCAACGGCGGCGGCTCTCTCAGCCTGTTCATCACCCCTGACAATGGCGACCAGCCGATTGTGGATCAGCTACGCAACGCCAGGAAGTCAATCCGCATGGTGATGTACCTGCTCACCGAGCGCGACATCATCAACGAACTGATCGCCGCGCAGAATCGTGGCCTCAGCGTGCGGGTGATGCTGGAGCAGCATCCCTTTGGTGGCAGTGGCAACACCAACACCGTTTATACTCAGCTAAAGGATGCGGGCATCCAGATTATCTGGTCCAACCCCGTCTTCGCTCTAACCCACCAGAAGAGCTTCGTGATAGACGACAATACCGCCATCATTACCACCGCTAACGCTACCCACTCAGCCTTCATCAGCAACCGCGAGTACGGCGTGATTGACACCAACCCCGCCGATGTGCGCGAGGTGGCGACGGTGTTCGATGCCGACTGGCAACGCGCCAAGCCCGACCTCAGCCACGCCAATCTAGTCTGGAGTCCGGTCAACTCGCGGGCCACTTTTGACCACCTCATAGATAGCGCGAAACAAACCCTGTATGTGGAGTGCGAGGAGACGCAGGATCCCGATGTGATCAACCGCCTGGTGAGTGCGGCGGGTCGCGGGGTGCAGGTGCAGCTAATCACCAACAAGCCAACCGGCAGCAGCAATGGCAACAGCAAGGGAATTAGCGCTCTCACCCAGGGTGGTGTGAAAGTTGGCTTCATCAGTGGCCTGTATATGCACGCCAAGCTATTTGTGGTGGACAACCAGATTGGCTGGATTGGTTCGGAGAACATCTCCTCCGCATCGTTGGATCAGAACCGCGAGGCAGGCATCATCATGAACGACGCGAACATCGTTGCCACGTTGAGTGATACCTTCAACACCGACTGGGGTAACAGCACCAGTAGTGGTAGCAGCGGCAGCGGCAACGCCAAGCCGCGAGCAACTCGTCGCCCCAGCCGCACCCCCACGCCCTGACCCGCCCTTGATTGTTTCTATGACCAAGCATAACCAGCCAACAAACGAGGCGAAGGCCATCCCGGTCTTCGCCTATCGTTGCCCCGAATGTCATGCCCCACTCACGCTGGAAGGGGAGCAACTTGACTGCACTGGCGGCCACCGCTTTCCACAACAGGATGGCATCTGGCGGCTGCTGTCGTCAGAGGGGCGGCAACGGTGGACGCGGTTCCTGCGGGCATACGCGAAGGTGCGCGAGGCGGAGGGCTGGGCGCGGCCTGAGCCAGACTCCGACCGTGATGCCAATGCTGCCTACTATCTTGCCCTGCCCGACTACGACCTTAGCGGTCTATATAACGCCACCTGGAAGATGCGACGGCGTAACTATTATACGATGCTTGCCCACCTAACTGGCCGTTATCCCGCGCCGCTGCATATCCTCGACCTGGGAGCGGGTAATGGTTGGACGAGTCGGCGGTTGGCCGAAGCGGGCCATGCAGTATGCGCGGTGGACATCAATATGCACCCCGCCGACGGCTTGCCAGTCGCCCGCGTCTACTTCAATCGCCTAGCCGCCCGCTTCGCCCGTGCCGAGGGCGAGATGGCAAACCTGCCCTTGCAGGGCGCGCAGTTCGATGCGGTCATCGCCAACGCCAGCCTGCACTATGCCACTGAGCTTGACGTAGCGCTGCGCGAGGCGGCGCGGGTGTTGCGCCCCGGCGGGGTATTGGTCACGCTGGATAGCCCGTTTTTCAGCGATGCGAGTGCTGGTGAGCAAATGGTTGCGGCGCGGCGCGAAGCGTACCGCCGCTATCATCAACCCAGCGACGCAGCGGGCAGTTTCTTCACCTATAAAGGTTTCAGCGAGGCGTTGACTGCTGCGGGGCTGGCCCGCATCGAGTGGCGGGGGCATTGGCGTAAGGGCGCGATCAGCATCGCTGGTGGTTGGGGCTGGTTGATGAACCGACTGCGCGGGCAAGGCGAAGCGCCGAGCTACCCCATCGTGTTCGCCTACAAAGACGGTGATGGGTGAGGCAGTGGCTATACCGCATGGTTGCGCCGCTGCGTAAGCGGCTGGGTGGCGATGCCCAACTGGCCTTCGGCTCGGCTATCCTGCTCGTCTCCAACCTGGCTGGCGCTACAATTGGCTTCCTGATCAGCCTGATTATTGGGCGGGGGCTGGGCAGCGCCCGCTTCGGTGACTACGTATTCATCACCGCCATCCTCAGCACAATTGACATCGCCGCCGAGGTGGGGCTGGACAGCCTGCTCACCCGCGATGTGGCTGCCCCGCCGCGCCGCAGTCGCCGCTCTATCGCGCTAATGCTACGCATCCTGCTGGTCGTCGTTGCGCTGATTGTAGCAGGGT
>JBBRMT010000270.1:0-6040 GCA_038230695.1 Chloroflexia bacterium | reverse complement strand
GCGCTCGATAACCTGAACATGGTGATCGAGCGGGGCAGCATCTACGGCTTCATCGGGCCGAACGGCGCGGGCAAGACTACCACCATGCGCATCCTCGCCACACTGCTTGCCCCCAGCGCGGGGCGGGCATGGGTAGCGGGCCATCGGGTGGATACCGATGCGCGCGCGGTGCGCCAGGCGATCGGCTATATGCCCGACTTCTTCGGGGTCTACGACAACATGAAGGTATGGGAGTATCTCGACTTCTTCGCCGCCGCATACAATGTGCCGATGGCACGGCGCAAGGGTATGATTGACGACCTGCTCTCGCTGGTGGATCTGGGGGTGAAGCGCGATGCTTATGTGGATAGCCTGTCGCGGGGGATGAAGCAGCGGCTGGGAGTGGCCCGCACTCTGGTGCATGACCCTCAACTGCTCATCCTCGACGAACCGGCCAGCGGTCTCGACCCTCGCGCCCGTATCGAACTGCGCGAATTGCTCAAGTCGCTGCGCGGCCTGGGCAAAACCATCCTGATCTCCTCGCATATCCTAACCGAACTGGCCGAGGTTTGCACCCATGTCGGCATCATCGAGCGGGGGCGGCTGCTGGCAAGTGGCGCGATAAACGAGATCATGCAGCGGCTGCAGCCCACCCGCGTGCTGCGCGTCGGCCTGCTCAGTGATGCGGACACGGCAATCGCGGTTCTGCAAGGGGTTGACGGCGTGTTGGAGGTGGCGCGGGAGGATACTGCCGCCGGTTACACAGGCGCGACGTTGCAACTGCGGGTCAATGGGGGAGAACAGCTAATGAGCGAACTGCTGGCCCGCCTGCTGGCCGCAGGTGTAGTAGTCTATTCCTTTGCCGAAGAGCAAAGCGACCTCGAAGACCTCTTCCTGCGCGTGACGCAAGGACTCGTGGCGTGATGCGTTTCGACATTTTGACCCTGTTTCCCACCATGTTCGATGGGCCGCTGGGTGAGAGCATCATCAAGCGGGCGGCGGACGATGGGTTGCTGGATATTCGCCGCTACAATATCCGCGATTACGCCACCGACAGGCACAAGTCGGTGGACGATGCCCCCTATGGCGGCGGCGCGGGCATGGTGATGAAGGTGGACGTGCTGGCGCGGGCGGTGGGCGATGTGGTGGGCGATGCCGCCGTGCCAGTGATTCTGATGACCCCGCAGGGCCGCGTATTCAGCCAGCAGATTGCCGCCGAGTTGGCCCAGCAGCCGCGCATCGTGCTGGTATGCGGCCACTATGAGGGCATTGACGAGCGGGCAATGATCCTGTTCAGCGACCAGATTTCAATAGGCGACTACGTGCTGACTGGCGGCGAACTGGCGGCGATGGTGATTGTGGATGCGGTGGCACGGTTGGTGCCGGGTGTGCTAGCCGAGGCATCGCCGCAGGAGGAGTCGCACAGCGGCGGGCTGCTGGAATACCCGCAGTACACCCGCCCGCCAGAGTGGCAGGGGCAGGGCATCCCCCCAATGCTACTCAGCGGCCACCATGCCGAGATTGCCAAATGGCGGCGCAAGCAGGCGCTGGCTCGCACCCGCGAACGCCGACCCGACCTGCTGGCCCACGCCCCGCTTACCGAGGCCGACCGCAAACTGCTAGCCGAGATCGAGCGGGATGCGTCCACAGATGCAACCGAAACGTAATCTGAATTGCCAATATAACAACTTATAGCTATCGAGGTTCCACCGTGCCAACCGACAACTCAAGCGTCAACGCCGCGCCCAATGCCGCACCCAACATAAACAACGTCTCCCTATTCGAGCTGGCAAGCCGTTTCCCCGAATATAGCATCAAGGTGCGCGGCACCAGCACGATGCAGTCAATCAGCAGCGAACTTGAGCAGGCAGCGCTACGCAGCAGCGGTGCTGGCGTATTCTACTCAGGCTTCCAGCGCCTCTCATCCTTCCCGCCACAGGCGGCAACCTATCGCAAGCTGGGGCAACATCTGCAGGGGGTATATGCCTGCGGCATATCCGACCGTGAACTAGAGCCGATCGCCAACGTCCACTATCTGGCATTGTCCCAGCTTGCGCCGCTCACCGGCGAGTGGTTCATCGTTTACAACGCGCCCGACTTCTATGCCACGCTGCTTACCCGCGATAACTCTGGCTCCGCGCTCCCCTACGCCCAGCGTCGTTTCGAGGGTATCCTCAGCTTCGACGAGCAGGTTGTGGCTGCCGCCGAGCAGCTAATCGCTCAGGCAGTAGGCTTGGATCACACTCCCGCTAACCAGCGTCAGGAGGGGCAGCGTCGCGCCCAGCAGTCGCAGGTTAACAGTATCACCGACCAGGTGCTGGGCAGGCTGGAGCAGAGCAACCGCACCCTGCAAGCAGCATACAATCAGGTTAGTGAACTCAACGCCGAGAACCAGCGAATACAAGGTTTGCTGCGCGGCCTGTTGGCCCAGGAAACGTGGCAGAGCGTCAACGCGGCGGCCCAGAGTGGCTCCAAGTTGATAGCGGCGCAGAGCGTGATGGTGAGCGTGCTATTCACCGACATCGTGGGTTTCACCAGCATCAGCGAACGCTTCAGCCCCGACACGGTAGTGGCAATGCTGAACCGCTACTTCAGCCTGCTCGCTCCCATTGTCTACCGATATGGTGGTGATATTGACAAGTATCCAGGCGACGGACTAATGGCGACTTTCTCCGCTGCTAAGGATGCGCTTGCCGCAGGCCGTGAGATGCTTCAAGCGGTGGCCGACTTTAACGAAGGGCAACAGTTGTTCGACCGTCCCCCGCTGGAGACGCGCATCGGCATAGCCAGCGGGCGGGCTATACTGGGCAGCATCGGCGGGCAGGAGCGTATGGATCGCACCTACATTGGCGATGCGGTAAACGTAGCCGCCCGCCTGGAGAACCTGGCCGCAGCTAGCAGCTTGCTGATTAGCGCGGAGGCATGGGCGCAGGCGGGCAGTCCGGCAGGCTATACGCGGCGCGAAGGGCTAACCATAAAGGGCAAGCGCGAACCGCTGCAAGCCTACGAGTATAAGGGAGGGGATGAGGACAATGATCGAGCATGAGGAGATCAAGCCGATGCTGGCGGCTGCTGGTATCGCCGCTGTGACTGGCTTCGCCGTGCCGGTGGGAGCCAACCTTTACTATATCTGGCGCAAGAACCCGCTGGTCAAGCAATACCGCGCCACGCTATCGTACCAGTCGGCATTGTGGGGCGATGGGCTGGTGCTACCCGCCGTGAACGCGCTGATGGCTCGTAGCCTGCGGCGCAGTGGGGTGAAGTGGGATGAAGTGGCGCGGGCGGCCGCCATCGGTGGCGGCCTGACCCTCGCGGCGCATATCGCGCAGGCCAATGGCAAACAGGTAAACTGGCAGATGCCCCAGCCGTGGCATTGGACTGCCCTGGGTTACGAACACGCGCTGCACATGGCAAGCGAGGTCAGCTTCCTCAGCCTCTACTTCACCAAAGCGATCAGCCGCCTGCGCCGTCGCCAGCCGGTAGACAAGCGCGAACTAGGGTTGGCGGTCGCGGGCGTGGCAACCTTCCTAACCATGCTGATCCTGGATTATAAGCAAGATTGACCCCTGCGCGAATGTTTAATTGTGAATTGTCAATTTTGAATCAGGCTTTTGTGTAAATTGCGCCAGGGCGAACGTCGCCACCTACTCAATGATCACTATCTCCGCAGCTATTTGGTATAAGAAAAGGCCGCGCATGATGCGCGGCCCTCGTTTCGCCGGTTCTGTATTAGTGGACGATCGGCTTGTTGCTGGCCGCCGGGGCGGTCTCCTTCAGCTTCTCGACATCACTCTTTAGCACGCGCATCCCCCACTTGTGGGTAACCGATTGTACCTTGCCGCTGCGTACACCCTGGCGGATGGCGCTCTGGGTGAGGCCAAGTTGGGCAGCCGCCTGGCTGATGCTCATGTAGTCGCCATCGTTTTGTTCGCCAGTTTGTGCGTGTGTTTCGCTGTGCTGCTGTACCATTGGTAAAGCCTCCTCTTTCTTTCGGACCCTTCGGTCGCTAATTAGACCTTTTTGTAGGTCAATGAAGTACCACTGTTGATTATACATGAAGTGAGCATCATTTGCAAGCCCTCTTCTGGGTAGAAGCCAGGCAGTTTGCCACTTCTGGTTAAAAGCTGCTGGTGTATTATGAATATCAAGATGCGTGCCACTATAAGAGAAGAAGAGCGAAGTTAGGTTAAAATCAGATGAAAACAAGAAGATAAGAAGTGCTATTCGGTCGCGTCAGGTGGCGACCAGCCTTCGGCTCCATTATCAAGGCGTAGCATCTGCCAGCCGTCGCTAGTGCTGGCGATAGCGGTTGCGCCGTGGCCCTGGGCAAGAGTGATGAGCGTGCCATCGCTGCTTTTGACCGGCGGCGCATCGGTGAAGGGGCCGACCAGCAGGGTTACGTTGCTGCGGGCGATCACTGGCTTGCCGCTCAACGGCGTAATTACTGGCGTGATGCTGGGGTCGTAGGCGGGCGCGGGGCTGGGCAAATCGGCGGGGGTAGACAACGCGGCAGCCGCCGTCGCCAAAGGCGCAGCCACCCGCTGGCCGTAGTCGCCTGCATAGGAGAATAGCATATAGCCGCTGACCAGCGCGGCTATCACTAGCGCGACGATGGCAACGGTTGCGCCGATCATCACCGGGTTGCGGCGCGGCGGGGGTTGGGGTGGCTTACTCATGGCAGTCATCAATTCGCAAGGCTTGAAATGGCGGGCGGTTCAGGTTATAATTACATTATACCTGATAAGCAGCCAAAAGCAACAAAGGCTGGGATTAGCATCAAATTAAAGGAGAAGCGATTCTGGAACCAAATGAGATGGCCCGCGAGATGGCGCAGATTCTGTCGGACAAGAAGGCTGAGGATATTATCGTACTCGACATTCGTGCCGTATCGGTGATCGCCGACTACTTTGTGATTTGCACGGGAACGAGCGACCGCCAGGTAAGGGCGTTGGCTGGATCGGTGGATGAAGCGATGGGCAAGCAGGGCATCCACGCCCGTAATACCGAGGGTTTGCAGCAGGCGCTCTGGGTGCTGATGGACTACGCCGATGTAATTGTCCATATCTTTGCCCCCGAACAGCGCGACTACTACAAGCTAGAGCGGCTGTGGAGCAACGCGCAAACCGTGCTGGTAATACAGTAAGGGGTGGGGAGTGTATAACCAGCCCAGTCAGGATAGTGAATCTGATGCCGCTGGCCGCCATGAGCGGGTAGTGATTGAGGACTATCATGGTCCAGGTGTAGTGTTGCCCGCAGCTATATCACAGGCACGGCAAATTGAGGCGCTCTCTGAAACCAAGCAGGGAGCGGATAGTATAGCCCAAACTGAGGTTGGCTCAAGTTCGAGCAAAGCTCAGACGTGGGCCAATATCAGCTATGCTTGCGGCGCTCTCACACTTGCCAGCCTGTTTCTGCCCATTGTCACTCATTTTGATGGGGATCAATTCAACATCCATGCAATAGTGTTCAGCCCCATAGGGGCGGTTATATTTGCGCTGGCCCTGCTGGGTTTTTTCCTCGGCACGCTAGCCTTCTTCCAATCGCGGGCGGCCCAGAGCGCTGGTCAAGCGCCGATTAAGCATAACGCCGGGCTGGAGTTGAGTAGCATGGCGCTGGCGGTAGTATTGCTCGTTTACTTCTTTGGTTGGTATTGAACGTCCATACCGAAGCTGCAATCTAGTATTCTACAAAAGTAAAGCTAGGCTAATCGAACTGGTCGTCGATCGGTGCATCCGCTTCCTCGAAGCCTTCCAGAACTTTGTCGGGGTCTTCACCATGCTCGATGCGGGTGAGGACTTCGTCCATTTCTGGATCTATATCCTCGCCACCCTGGGCTTGCACCTGGCGGGCGAAGCGGGCTATGCTGCGCGGGTCGTTCTCGTCCACGCCCGCCATCATCTGCTCCATCCCCCCCATCCCCCCCATGCTACCCATACCGTCCATGTCACCAAACTCGTCATCGTCGCCGCCGAGATCATCATCGGCGGCGAAATCGTTGCCAGCAGCGGCACTGGCGTGCTTGATCACGCGCACGCGGGAGGGGCGGCGGCTGAGGTTGGAG
>JBBRMT010000269.1:0-6080 GCA_038230695.1 Chloroflexia bacterium | reverse complement strand
CCCCTACGCGAGTGCCTGCACGAACTTGCCCCCAACTTCGGCGATACCCTCTATGATGCTTATCAGGACTTCAACCGAATACACCATGACACCATGATTAAAGAGGTGCCGGGGGTAGTCGCCGTGTTGGAAGAACTGAAGCGGCGCGGCATCGCTATCGGCATCGTCACCAGCAAGCGGCTGATCAGCGCAACCCGCAGCCTCGACCGCTTCGACCTGGCAGGGCATTTCGATGTGCTAATCACCCAGGAAGATACCACCAGCCACAAACCCGACCCCGCGCCGCTGTTCTGCGGCCTCGAAAAGCTGGGCCTGCCCACCGATGAGGTGATTTACGTTGGCGACGCGATCCATGATATAATGGCGGCGCAGGCCGTGCCGATGCAGGTCGCTGCCGTCACCTGGGGCGCAGAAGAGCGCGACGTTCTTGCCAATCTGCAACCCGACTGGCTGATAGACGATATGGCGCAACTGCTCGAAATTACTGAGCTGCACGAGAAGCAAAAAGCCTCTCCCTAGCAGGGAAACCCCCTTGTGGGGTTCCCTGTGGGTAGGTTTGGTGAGGGCGGAATCTCGAAGAGCATCACCGCTTAACGCAACCTTACAACTCGCCAATCATCAGGCAAACTCAAAACTCATAACTCAAAACTCATAACTCCCGGAGGGAAAGCATGGGCATCATCATCCAACAAACTTCCGCTGGCGGGCTGGTCATGCGGGTCAATGAGTTCGGCTATCAGACGCTGCTGGTCAGGGTGCGCCGCGATCAGCTGGACGACTGGAGCCTGCCTAAAGGCGCTATCGAGGAGGGCGAAAGTCGTCAGCAAGCCGCACTGCGGATCGTCACCGAGCAGACTGGCATAAATGCAGGCATCGTTGCCAGCCTGGGGCCGATTGATTACACTTATACCATCTTCCTCCCGAACGAGGAACAGGACGGTGAGGGCGAAACCATTCGCCGCGACTCCTCGATTCTACAGGCGATGCAGAGTTACCACAAGGTTGTCTACTTCTATCTGATGAACGCCAGCGGTGGCACTCTGGGCAGTGGCGATGGCAGCGTAGCCGAGGTGCAGTGGTTCACCGTCCCCGAAGCGCAGGAGCTGCTCTCCCACGAGGGCGACCTTATCACCCTCTCCCGTGCTGTAGACCTGCTCACCCGCGATAGTCAGCGTGGCCAGATGATTATCGGCAGTGGCATCATCGGCAATCAGCAGGGCAACGTCAACCCCGAAGAGGCGCGGACCACCACGGTCAATAGATTAGAATTGGAGCATATCCGAAAAGCCATCCCTTGTTTGTAGGGGCGAACTGTGGTTCGCCCTTTTGGATAGGCGCTCGGTATCAAAAATGGCTACAGCATACATCATTCGGCGGGCGGTGTTCAGCGCGGCGCATCGGCTGCACAGCGAACAACTTAGCGATGAGCAGAACCGCGAGTTGTACGGCAAGTGCGACAATCCCTACGGGCATGGGCATAACTATACTCTGGAGGTGATGGTGCGTGGCGAGATTGATACGACCACCGGCATGATCATAAACCTGAGTGACCTTAAGGCCATCATCGAGCAGCAGCTACTGCAACATCTGGATCATCACCACCTGAACCACGAAGTGCCGTTTCTGGAAGGCATCGTGCCGACTACCGAGAATCTGGTGGTGGCTTGCTGGCAGCAGTTGCAGGCGGCCATGCCCGCCGGTTTGCTTTACGAAGTGAAGATTTACGAAACCGAGAACAACTTTGCCGTCTATCGTGGCGAGTAAGGAGCGAAACAATGCGTAACCCCTATGAGAGCATGGCCGGGCAGGTGGCGATTATTACTGGCGGCAGCGGCCAGCTTGGGTCGGCGGTGACGAAGGCGTTTATGGAAGTGGGGGTGAAGGTGGCGTTGCCTTACCGTTCGCCGCACGAGTGGGAACGCTTCTGTCAGGATATGGGCCGCGATGCAACCCAGGAGTTCGACGATCTGCTAGGTCACGAGGTGGATGTAGCCAACCCATACGAGTTCGGCGAGTTCGTGGAGATGGTGACAAACAAGTGGGGACGGCTGGACATTTTGATCACTACAGTAGGTGGCTATGCAGCAGGCGACCCGGTGGTAAGCCTGACCGACGAAGTATGGAGCGGGCAGATTGAGATTAACGCCCGCACCGCGTTCGTCGCCGCCCGCGCCGTGCTGCCCGCGATGGTCGAAGCGGGACACGGCAAGATCGTGATGACCTCCTCGCGGGCAGCGGTAGATACCGGCAAGAACGCTGCCGCCTACAGCATCAGCAAAGCGATGGTCAATAAGCTGGCCCTGGCGATTGCCGATGAGGTAAAGGACGACAACATCCAGGTCAACGCGGTAATGCCGAGCATCATTGACACTCCGAGCAATCGCAAGGGCATCCCCAACGCCGACTTCAGCAAATGGCCGAAGCCGGAGCAGGTTGCCGACGTGCTGCTCTTTCTTGCCTCGCCCGCCAGCGACCTGATCAGCGGGGCGGCCATTCCCATCTACGGTAGGTCATAGGTTCTTTGCTACCCACAGTCCGTCCCGCAACCACATCGGACATCGCTTATATCGCCTATCTGTCGGCGCGGATTCAGGCGAAGCTGACCGCCAGCGGGAGCCAGCAGCAGATCGGCCCCGTCCCCACCGCGCAGGTTGCTAGCCAGGTGGCGGCAGAGACTGCTTACCTATTGGTCGAGGGCGATGAGTTGCTGGGCAGTGTCTTCGTGGAGCCGCTGACGGAGCAGATGCTGCCCGATATACCCCGCCCGCCACAAGTAGCCAACGGTACGCCGCTCTACTTCCTCAGCAAGCTGATGATTGAGCCGCAGATGCAGGGGTACGGTCTAGGCAGCCTGCTGCTCGACGCTGCCAAAGAGGTTGTCGCCAAATCTGGCGGCATCCTGCTGCTCGACTGCTGGGCGGGTAACGATAAGTTGCGAGCCTTCTACACCACGGCAGGCTTCAAGTTGTATGGGTTGTTTCCAGAGGGCGATTTCGAGATTTCAGTGTTTACATGGAGCAGCTAACCGGATTGGCACTGTTAGTACAAGGTTTTTAAGGATAATCAGTTTTGACCTGGTAGCTGGCTAGAGAAGTAGGCAAACACCTGATTGGGAAATGGCTGATGGTCCACACCTACAACTATTTGATAGCTAAGGTTCTGATATCCGCTCTCATCGGCTAGCTTCTTTGCGTCGCGCCATTGTTTGGCAAGGTGGTCATAGGCAGGATCCTGGTCGCCCTGAAAGGCTTTGACTGGCAGATGAACGCGCTGTGGGTCTGAGGAAATAGTTCCTATGCCATGACCAAAGTAGTTGCCGCACGCCAGTGCTGCCCCCGCCAGTTGTTCCGGGTGGGTAAATACCATGAACCAGGTTAGACTGCCCCCGCCCGACCAGCCAGTGATGAAGAACTTGGCCTCACCATTGTAATCCGCCTGTACGTCGCTGATAACCGCCGCCAGCCCCTTATCGTCAAACTGCATTGGGCTGGTTTTAGCCACCTCGTCCCATACCGCTGTCGAGTAGTTGTAATCAACTGGATTAGGCGTACTGACGTTGGAGAGGACAACCGGAGTGACGATAATGAAGGGCAGTCCACTACGGGCGTGCATGAAGGTGCGGGCATTACGGAGGAAGTCATGATTAGCGCCATCCACCGTAACCAGGATCGGCCACTTTTTGTCCGCGCTCCAACCATCAGGCAGCGATACGTAATACTGCATCGGATTGTGGCGGGCGGTTTTAAGGGTGGGCATCGGCCCAAGCATGATCACATCGGTAGCGATTAGAATGATTACAGTTATGCTCGAAACCATGAGCAGCAGCAGAGATACCAGCACGATCTTTCGTGATTTGCTCACTGTTTAATTCTCCTAACTGGCCGATTGACACAGCCAGTATAAAAGAGGTGCTGCAGGGAAGCAATAGAGAAAGCATGAGGGTTTGATTAGTCTTTATCAGGTTCGCTTTGGCCACAACGCAATTAGCACCACGCCACTGAGGATAACCAGCATCGCCAGCAGGCCGATGGGGGTGATTGGCTCACCTGCGACTATCGCACCGAGCAACACCGCAACCGGCGGGTTGACGTAGGCATAGCTGGTGACTAGAGTGGGGCGGGCGCGGCGCAGCAGGTAGTCGTATGCGCTGAAGGCGATTAGCGAACCGAAGACGGTAAGGTAGGCGAACGCCCATAGCGACTCAGCAGTCGGCGCTTGGGTGAAGTGTTCGCCGAATAGAAGACTGGCGACCAGCAGCAACACACCGCCGCCGAGCATCTCCAACGCGCTTGCCATCAACCCTTTGGGCATCGCCAGACGACGGCTGAGGACGGTGCCGAACGCCCAGCTAATCGGCGCGAAGATGAGTACGAGTGCGCCGAGGGCGTTGGCGCTCATGTTGCTGCCCACATTCATCAGCACGATGCCGCTGAAGCCAAGTGCGATGCCCAGCCACTCCCAGCGGCCCGGCCAGTGACCCCACAGCCCCGCAAACAACGCCGCCCACAGCGGCACGGTTGCTACCGCCAATGCGGCAAAGCCGGATGTTACCCACTGCTCGGCAAAGGTCACGCCGCCATTGCCGCCCAGCAGCAGCAGGCCACCGATAATCGCGGCATTGCGCCACTCGATGCGGTTGGGGTTGGCAAGCCCTTGCGCCCGCATGATGAAGTAGAGCGCCGCACCCGCTATGGTGAAGCGTAGCCCCGCCATCATGAAGGGGGGGAAGCCGCCTACCACCGCCAACCTGATGCCCAGGTAAGTCGAACCCCAGACGATATAGACAGTAAGCAAGGCAATCAACACGCCGAAGCGGTCGCTAAAAGTAGCCTGCGGTGGGTTGTCCGATTTCGCCATTTCGGTCACAGGCAATGGGGCTGCCTGGTTGGGCGCGTCGGTGATGATTGCCATGGGGCCAGTTGCTGCTTTTACACTATCCTCCATTGTGGGTTCGCTCCTCGGTAATTGTAGATTGCAGAAGGTAGAAGGTTGAAGGCGTATGGTAGTAATTCCTATTGGTTAAGGAGATGGTATGTTATCAGTATGGTAGGTTGACTGCCTGCCCCCGGTACAATTTACACCATCTGCGCGGTTATCTGGTATAAAGGTTTGGCGTTGTTCCTATTGTAACCCCTGATCGGCATTTTGGTGGTTATATGTGTCAAAAATCATACTTTTGGTGTAGCTGATCCAAACGCACCATGGTGCAAGATAGCAGGCAGCATTTTATTACAAGGGGTTGGGTGGCGCAGCCCTTTGTTGCCGCCCCCATGTGTTTCGTCGGCTTACCTGCCGACCAACCTAAAGCGCAGGTTGGCAAGGTAGCTATATACCGACCCTTTGGATTGCTCTTTTCTTGCTCAATCGCCAGTCGTGTTGCTACCAACGTTGGCGCATGAACGCTTTCGATAAACATTGATGCGCTTGACCGCCAGGAGCTACGCTCCCCACCCTCAGTAAATACGGCGAGCGGCGGCTTATCGCCCACCACTACAGCCCCTCACCACCTGTAGATATGGGTTAGCCCTTTGCGGATGGAATTGCAATGATAACACCTCCAGGCGCAACTGAGCTTTATCGTCGGTTGGAGCGTTGGCCTTTTCGGTTGCCAGCAGGGTGCGCTTGCGTTCCAGTCCCCAGCGGTAGCCGCCAAGATCGCCATTGCCACGCACCACCCGATGGCAGGGGATGATGATGGCGGCGTGGTTGGTGGCGCAGGCGTGGGCAACGGCGCGGGCGGCGGTGGGTTGGCCGATGGCGGCGGCAATGGCGGCGTAGCTGCGGGTGCTACCATAGGGGATGGCGCAGAGCGCCTGCCAGACCCGCTCCTGAAAGGCGGTGGCCTGCACGTCGAGTGGCAGGTTGAGGCGGGGCTGCTGCCCTTCCAGGTGGCGCAGAATCGCAGTCACAGTAGGGCGGAGCGTCGCGTCGTCGCGGCTAATACTGGCGGCGGGATATTCACCACGCAAGCTGGCTTCCAGGCTGGCCTCATCGTCGCCAATGCTGACCATGCTGACCCCACGCTCGGTAGCGGCCACCAGCAAGCAGCCAAGCGGGCTGGCAACGATGGTATAGCCAAT
>JBBRMT010000268.1:0-6232 GCA_038230695.1 Chloroflexia bacterium | reverse complement strand
GGATGTTTCAATGCCCTCAAATGGTTCGGGCGGGATGTAACCCTATGGAAGATTGCGGGGTTGCCGGAGTTTCCTCCAAGTTTCAATGCCCTCAAATGGTTCGGGCGGGATGTAACTGCTTTGATTGTAGTCACGTGGGTCGACAGCAACAATGTCGTTTCAATGCCCTCAAATGGTTCGGGCGGGATGTAACCCGCGCCTTGGATGGGGCGGTGGGGCTACTAGAATGACCTGGAAGCTGCTGATCTGCGGTCCTGGGCCATTCTGGGGGCTAAAGGTAGATTGCCTCTAACGCAAATATTATACATGAAAGCGAAGCATTTGTCAAACCTGGTTTTGGCGGAAAATAAAAGGGGGTCTGCTCACAGAATTAGGCACGGGCATCAGGTCAAAGAACCCTAGAGCAGGCAGCTGGCACCCCCTGTAGAGCAGATCTGCCCAGGCGGGCTGGCAGAGGCATCGTAGATTGCCGCCCGGCAAATCTGTGATTTCTTTTATAACGTTTCTGCTTCTAAGAGCATTAGAACGATGGGTGAAGTACCCTACGGCTGGCAAGGCGATATTGCCACTGAGGATACATTGCAATCTCGTGGTCAGGCTACGGATTGACCTTCTTTCCCTGCATCGCCGCAATCACCTCCCTGACCAGCTTCTCGCGGTCGTCCGCACTGAACTGTGTTCCATCCCAACTGGACAGTTGGATGTGGTATACACCCCTGGCGCGAGCAACTTCCGCAGTGGTTGGCCCCAGTGGGCAGTTGCCGACATAGATGCGTACCGCGTAGGTGCCGAGATAGCGCGGCTCCGCCAGGGTCATAAGCTGATTGATACCTGCGCTGCCGTGGGTAATGTTGTTTGCATCTTTGCCAACCAACTTCTTGTGCTTGACCTCGATCACGCCCAGCTTATTGCCCAACAAAACAATGACATCAGCATCAATGTGACCAGGCATGAGATCCTGGCTGGGCAGTACGTCGCCCAGCAAGCCATCGGCTTTAGCCTGCTCTAGCACTACGGCCACCTCATTTTGAAAGATGGTGCCGTCCTGACGTTTCTGGCTGTCGTTAAACCCATGTGGCTTGTAGGTAACGCCCATTACGCTGAGGTAGAGGTCAATGTTCAGGAGCGAGGTTAGCTCGATTGCTTCCCCCTGTGGGGTCAGCCTGCCGCCTTCAATTTGGTACTCGTAGCAGTAACTAAAGTTCCTCTCCGACTCAACGTAGATGAGTGGGCAGCCGAGGTGCCGGTTAGCCACCTGGTAGCCAGCCAGCACCATCGCTTTGGTGCCGCCAGTTAGATTAAACATCAACTCGTCAGTCCTCCAACCATTCTCCACCAATTCACCGATCTTGCCCTCGATAGCTTCGGTTGCCTCGGCGATTCTATAGGGCGGCACGGAGCAAAACTCGACCTCGCAACCGCCCAGCTTCTTGACCACCGCCGCGAGATTCGCGGCTGGTGCAACCCTCTCAGTATGAACAAGCAGCATCCTGGCCGGGCGATAGTGGAGGAAAGGCAGCAGGTTGGGTACTGGTTGGTCGCCGACCAGGCAAATCATTGCGATGTTGCTCACTACTTCACCTCCCCTGATTGAGAACCAGCCCATCAGGGCAGATGCAATCCGCCCCTACGCCACACATACATTGCATGGGATGATCTGCCCCCACAAAGCTCGCTACTCGGCCGCGCCAAACTCGATGCTGACCTGCTGTGGATCGGGCTGGGCCTCGAAGTCGCGGCTGCCATCCGACTTGTAGACGGCGGGGATGTATTCCAGGCTTTGCTCGTGGACGCTGACCAGGGCCAGGCCCATGCCCACGCTCATCAGCGCGGTGCCGCCGGTGCAGTCGGCGGCAATCTCCTGGGGTTTGAGACCCCAGCGATGGGCGCGGTGGTAGATTTCCCGCACCTTATCATAGGTGTCGAGTATCGAATTGCCATCCTCAATGATTTCGATGTGGCACTGCACTCGCATCGCGTACATCGCAGCCAGATGCTCGGCGTTGGCCCTGGTTTCAGCAGTGGCAATTAGCCAGCAATGCTTGAGGGTGGGTCGGCCCGCAGTGAGGGTATTAAGGTGATAGTTGATCGCGGCGGCGGCGGCGCTCTTTGCCATGCGCTCCGCCGGGCCGAGGCTAGCCAGGACGATGAGACCCAGCGCCGGATGTATCTCGGAGTGGCTAACCACGATGATGTGGCTGATGCGACGTTTCGCCAGCGAGGCGACCACAATTAGCGCCGCGCCTACCCCCATAATTACCGTGAGGATTGCCAGCGCACCCAGTGGCGGCAACCCCATATCGGCATGGAAGAGATCGTACAACGCCGCGCTCATCGCTCCGATAAAGATACCGACATAGTTGGCGGCGGGGTTGAGCGCCTTCTTCAGTTCATCCATTTGTGCCTCCGGCGAATGTAGAAGGTAGAATGTGGTGGTTTCGATAAACATGATCGTAGCTTCGAGATTTCTCCCCCAAACCCCCGCTGGGGGATTTTTGCCGCCTTCAGCCTCCGCTGAGGGATTTTTGCCGCAACTGGTTAGCGGCGGGTGCGGGCCTGGTCGCGCACCTGCTGAAGCGGGAGCAACTCGGCGACCTCAAAGCGGGGCGGGACGGCCCCGGCGACCGGGCGCAGGCGCAAGCAGGTGGGGAAGTAGCCGATGCGCCCGTGCAGCTCGGCCAGCAACAGCACGGCGATGTAGTTGAGCGCGGGCGGGTTGACGATGATCAGCTCGCTCTGCCACTGTGCGGCGGTGATGCCCGCCTTGTCCGCCAGGGCGATCACCTGGGGCAATAGCTCCTGCTGCACGTCCACCTGGGCTGGCACGTCAATCAGCGCAGGCTGCGACTCGCCGGTGATAGCGGCAAGCTGCGCCAGTTGCGTGCTGGTCAGTGGGTGGGAGAAGTTGACGATAATCATGCCGCCACCCCAATCAGATCTGGCCCACCAGCTTACGCCAGCCCAGGTAGGTTTCCACGGTCATATCGGCCCAGTCGGTGCAACTGTGGTAGCACACGCGGGCGGCCTGCACCACAGTTGCGGCGAGGTAGGGGTTGGCGATGTGGCGGTAGGGCGGGTAGCCATACTTGAGACGATCGAGGCGTAGCAGCGACTCGCGCCCGATGCGCCAGGTGCCGCCCCGCTCGTATTGTGTTCGCACCTGCTGCCACGCGCCTGCTTGGGGGTGGGTGGCAACCAGCCAGCGCCACAGCCGCCCGTAAGCGAACTGCCCCACCGCCCGTAGCTCATCGCGGGCGTAGGAGTGGCGAAAGCAGCCGCTCCAGCCGCGCAGGAAAGTGTTGAGCGCCCGCATCATCACCTTGGGGTGAACCACCAGCGTGCCGCGATTGGTCAGGCTGGTGAGGATCTCCTTCGCGGCGGCGATGGCATCATCGCTGGGGCGATAGCGGATGGTGGTGCCGCTGTGGTGCAGGCTGGGCAATTGCTGCACGGTGTAGCCGAGGAAGTTGAAGCCAGCGGCGCAATCGGTAATCAGCGTCTTTGGCAGCGAGATGGTGAGTTGCAGCTCGCTCGCCAGCCAATCCTTGATTGTGGCCTTGAGCGCGGCGGCCTGGTCAGGGCCAGCCGAGGTGAGGACACAGAAATCATCAGCGTAGCGTACCATCGCGGGCGGGTGGGTTGCGCCCGCATCGGTCTGCGCGGCGGCCTGCTGTGCCAGCCAGTGGTCGAAGTGGTTGAGGTAGACGTTGGCAAGCAGCGGCGACAGCGGGCTGCCCTGGGGCGTACCTTCCTGCATGGGGGTGAAAACATTGCCTTCCATCACCCCCGCCCGCAGGGTACGGAGTATGAGGTCGAAAATGCGCTGATCGGCGATGCGCTGGCCGAGCAGGGCGAGCAGCCGTTCGTGCTGCACGTGGTCGAAGAAGCTCTCGATGTCGCCCTCAATGACGGTAATCGGCTGGTCGCGGCGCTGCAAGGCCAGCATCCGCAGGTGGGCCATCGCGGTGTTGCAGGAGCGCAGCGGGCGGAAGCCGTGGCTGAAGGGGGCGAAGTCGCTCTCGAAGATCGGTTCGAGAATGAGCTTGAGCGCGGTCTGCACCCAGCGGTCAGCCAGGTTGGGGATGCCGAGCGGGCGCTGCCTGCCACCCGATTTGGGGATGTATGCGCGGCGCACTGGCGCGGGCTGGTAGCTGCCGTCGAGGAGCTGCTGGCGCAGCGCGGTTAGCTCGCTGTTGCGGTCGGCGGCAAGGGTAGGGCCCGTGATGCCATCCGGCCCAGCGGTACGCGAACCGGCACGGGTGAGCAGGCGGTCGAGCGCGGCCTCGAGCAGCGGCGGCCAGGTTAGCACATCGAAGAGGTGGGCGAAACGGTGTTGATGGTCGGTGCTGGCGCGTACCGCCAGCCAATGCTGCACCTCGGCGATGCTCGTAGCATCGGTCAGCGGTGGCAGGTCGGTAGCATGATCGTGGTGCGAGGGCAGCGGGGTTGGGCCGGTTGTGGGCGCAGGCGCGGGCAACGCGGCGCTTGCCTCCGGCGCGGGTGGGGGTGGAGGGTTCGCCTGCTGCTCACCTGGCGCTGGCTGGTCAGTTGACATAAGAATACTCCCGCTGGCTTCCACCCAGATACACACTGGACTCTAATCGCCTATTTATATTATAATCGGATATAGCGATTTTGGCAAGCGGGGAGGGCTTGATAATGGAGCTAATCGTCGAAGATTATGGCGTGCTGGTTACCAAGCACAGTGAGCGGGTGCAGGTGAAGAAGGACGGCAAGCTGGTGCAGGAGGTGCCACTGATCCACCTGGAAGGCATCATCCTCGCCAGCAATGGCCTGACCATCTCCGCCGACCTGATCGAGCTTTGCGCCAAACAGGGCATCCCGCTCAGTTTCATCTCGCGGCGGGGCGAACCGATTGCGCGGCTAGCCAGCCCTGAGCTGGCGGGTGGGGGCACCGTCAGCACGCGGCGCGAACAACTGCTGGCCTACGCCGATGGGCGCGGGGTGGCGCTGGCCAAGGCTTTCGCGGGCGGCAAGCTGCACAACCAGGCCGCGCTGCTCAAATACATAGCAAAGAATCGCAGGCAGAGTGACGCTGATGCCTGCCGCATTGTTGATGCCGAAGTGGCGGTGATTGGCGAGATGAATGGTCGCCTCGCCGCGCTGGAAGCTGCCAACGTGGACGAGCTGCGCCCCCAACTGCTCAACCTGGAAGGGCGGGCGGCGCAGCACTACTGGCGCGGGGTGAAGGCAATGCTACGCGAAGGGGTGGATTGGCCGGGGCGGGAACGGCGCGGCGCGGACGACCCGCTGAACATGGCGCTGAACTACGGCTACGCCATCCTCTACAACCAGGTGGAGAACGCGCTGGTGCAGGCGGGCCTCGACCCCTATGCGGGCTTCATCCACACCGACCGGGCGGGCAAGACCAGCCTGGTGTACGACGCGATCGAGGAGTTTCGTCCCATCACGGTCGACCGCGCCGTGTTCGCTCTGTTCAACCTCGGTCGCAAGCTGACCGTGGATGAAGAAGGGCTGTTCGACCAGCCCAGCCGCAAACTAATCGCCCACCAAGTATTCGCCCTGCTTGATAACGAACATCTATTTGAGGGTAAGAAGCACAAGCTGCGCCAGATTATCCAGATGCAGGCAAAGCATATTGCCACTGCGGTGCGCGGCAAAGGTGTGTACAAATCTTACGCAATTCGCTGGTAGGATGGAGGTAGCCGTGTACTATCTGGTCATCTATGATGTGCCGAGCGACCGCATCCGCCCCAAGTTGGCCGACATCTGCCTGGATCACGGGTTGATGCGTATCCAGTACAGCGCCTTCTTCGGCGAGATGGCGGTGGAATACAAGCAGGCGCTGCTCGGCAAGCTCAAGCGCAGGCTGGGAGATGCCGAGGGCAACATCCAGATCTACCCCATCTGCGAACGCGACTTCAAGCAGCACCAGGTGTACATCAACCTTGCCCCAGCTACTGAGAAGAAAGAGAAGAAAGAAACGTCATAAAAGAAACTGCGGTTTTGCCGGGCGGCAATCTACGATGCCTCTGCCAGCCCGCCTGGGCAGATCTGCTCTACAGGGGGTGCCAGCGGCCTGCTCCAGGGTACTTTACCTGATGCCCGTGCCTAATTCTGCGGGCAAACCTCCTTTTATTTTCCGCCAAAACCAGGTTTGACAAATGCTTCGCTTTCATGTATAATATTTGCGTTAGAGGCAATCTACCTTTAGCCCCCAGAATGGCCCAGGACCGCAGATCAGCAGCTT
>JBBRMT010000267.1:0-6245 GCA_038230695.1 Chloroflexia bacterium | reverse complement strand
GCCCCACCGTGAACGCAGCCACAAGCATCGCCTGGCCGCCCAGTGGCTGGAGCGGGCCGCTGGCGATCGGGTCGAAGAGTACGTCGAGCGTATCGCCTACCACTATCAGCAAGCCACGCAACTTGGCGCTGGCTCTGCCGCTAGGTCCGACCATGCCGATGAGTTTTATGCACTCTGCCATAAGGCGCGATATTACCTAAAGTTGGCTGGTGACAAGAGTATACGGCTTCAAAATTATCATAGAGCGGAACAATTTTATTTTGATGCAATGAGCATCGCTTCATCATTGGATGAAGATAGTGCCTTCAACCCTAGTTTGGAAATCAATTACGCCAAAGCCAAATTCTTTCTTGGTAGTTATAGCGACTCCGAATTCCACCTACAAATAGTTGCTACCGAGGCTCGTAGAGCCGCCAATAAACCTGCCCTTGCCAAGGCCCTAGAGCAACTTGTCGATGTAAACCGCGAACGTGGTATGTATGAGCAGGCTATACTCCTAGGCGAAGAACTTGTTTATCTTTATCAAGAACTGGAAGATGTTGAAGGTGAGGTATATGCCCTTGCCCAGTTGGCGCTCTCATCTATATCTCAGCAACACTCGGCTAAAGTAGATTTGCTAGCTAAACGCGCTTACGAGCTAGCGCGTTTGAGCGGAAGTCGCATGGTCCAAATGTATACAATGCAAGTGTTGAGCATTATATACAGTGCAGTACATGGCGACTTGCATTCAGCTGAAATGATTAGTCGTCGCTTGCTTCCTATGCTTGAGGAGAGTGGAGACAGGCTGCTACTCAGCAATACTTACCTTAACCTGGCAATAATATGTTGCGATTTGGGCAAATACGAAGAGAGCGCCAGCCTCTGCCAACAAGCGATTGACAAGGCTTGTGAGCTTGGCTACAGCATCGTGGACATGAAGGCAAGTCGGGTGCTGGGTGATGCGTTGCTAGCCCTCCATCAGCCTGCCGCAGCGATGGGCCACCTGCGTCACGCGCTGAAGATTAGCACATCGTTGGACGAGCGCGACGTGCTGCCCGAGATTCGGCGCGGGCTGGCCGAAGCGCATTTGCAGATGGACGAACTGGATGTCGCGCTGGAGCAGGCCACGATTGCAACGGCAGTGGCGCTGCCAGAAGACACCTACTCGCAAGCCACTACCCAATGTACGCTCGGCATGACGCTGGCGGCGCATGGGCGTAGCGATGAGGCCGAGGCTGCCTTCCAGCGCAGCCTCTCATTGTTGGAACGCACTGCCTACCTGCCAGTACTGGCGATGACCAGCGAACGTTACGCCGCTTTCCTGACGGCAAGTGGCCGTGACGATGAAGCTGCACCGCTACGCGACCGTGCAGCCGCACTGCGCCAGCGCCTCAGCGTCCCGCAGCCCGGCAGCGATGCCGACGACCTGACCATTGCTCTGACCATGACCAACGTCGTGCCAGCGCTTGTCACCCAGGCCGATAATCCCGACCTTGTTGCGTGAACCGACATTCACCATGCATCGCTAGCAATTGGAGTAAAACCGTGTCCATCCGTCTACGTCTCGTCTTGCTATACAGCGGCTTCCTAGCCATCGTCGTCCTTGCGCTCTGCCTGTCTATCTACGGGTTCTTCGCCAAGAACCTGTCGGACAGCGTGGATAATACGCTGCGTTCGCGCACCGCAGCAGTATTGCAGAGCAGCGTGGCCGGACCTAACCGCTTTGGTGGGTTGAGCGTTGACGTGCCGACCGCTGATGCCTTCAGCAGCGACTCGGTGTATGTCGAGGTGGTTGACCAGAGTGGCGGCGTAGTGCGCCTATCCAGCGACCTGCAAGGCAGTCTGCTGCCGGTTAGCGACAGCGCCTTTACTACCGCACTCAATGGCAACGAAACGTGGAGTACCCAGATTCTCAGCAACTCCAGCCAACTGCGGATGTTGACCACCCCGCTGCGCCTGACCGGGGTTGACCATGCACTGGGGGCGATTATCGTCGCTGAGTCGCTGGAGCCGATGAAGGCAACGCTGCACACTCTCGCTCTCATTCTAATTATCAGCGCGGTGGCAGCGGTGCTGCTATCGGTGCTACTTGGCTGGCTCGTCACCCGCCGCGCCCTCACCCCCATTGCCGCCGTCACCGCCACCGCGCACAGCATCGAGCTATCACAGGACCTTAGCCAGCGCATCCCCGAACGCAAGGTCAACGATGAGATCGGCCAGCTAGCCGATACCTTCAATCGGATGCTCAATCGGCTGCAGATCGCCTTTGCTTTCCAGCAACGCTTCGTCGCCGACTCGTCGCACGAACTGCGTACCCCGCTTACCGTAATCAAGGGCAACGCTGCATTGCTGCGCCGCGTGGACGACCCCGCCGAGCGTGACGATGCCATCCTCGCCATCGAGAATGAAGCCAACCGCATGAGCCGCATCGTGGATGACCTGCTGTTGCTGGCCCAACTCGACAATCCCAGCCCCACTGCGGTGCAAGACAGCGGCAGGCTTAGGCGGTCCGTCGAACTTGACACCTTGCTGCTCGACATCTTCAAGCAGGCAAGACTGATGGCGGGCAGTCGGCGGGTCAGCCTCGGACACGAAGATACCGCAACCGCACTGGGCGACCCCGACCAACTAAAGCAATTGCTGCTCAACCTGGTGGATAATGCGGTGAAATATACCCCCGAAGAGGGCAGCATCACCCTCAGCCTCTACCGCGATAACGGCTGGGCGGTGCTGGAGGTGGCCGACACCGGGGTGGGCATCAACCAGCAGGATTTGCCGCACATCTGGGAACGCTTCTACCGTGTGGACAAGGCGCGTAGCCGCGAAGCGGGTGGCACTGGGTTGGGCCTGCCCATCGTGCGTAGCATCGCCAACGCGCACGGTGGCAGCGTGGCCGCATATAGCGAACCGGGCAAGGGTAGCATCTTCCGCGTCTGGCTACCGCTTGCGCCGGAAACCAGCCAGGCATTGCCGAATATGGGCCAGCCGCTATATAATGGCAATGGCAATGGGCAGACAACCATGGCGGACGGTTACGAGTCGGTATGGGAGGAAATCGAGCCGCCAGCCAGCGACCAATCAGCGGGCGTGCCGCAGCACGCAGAACGGCAGGGCTTAGATTATGGGCCAGACAGGCAAGGAGAAGGGCAAGATTCGGGTAATGATCGTGGATGACCACGCGGTGGTGCGCCAGGGTCTGCGCGGCTTCCTCGAACTTCAGCCCAATATCGAGGTGGTTGGCGAAGCGGTGGACGGCATGGATGCGGTGGAGAAGGCCCAGGCGTTGCGACCCAACGTGGTGCTGATGGACTTGGTGATGCCGCGCATGGATGGGGCGCAGGCCACCCGCGCTATTCGCACCTCGGTGCCATCCACCCAGGTTATCGTCCTCACCAGCTTCAGTGAGGACGAGCAGGTATTCGCTTCAATCAAAGCGGGCGCGGCGGGTTATCTGATGAAGGACATCCAGCCCAACGCCCTGGCGGCGGCGATCGAGAAGGTGGCGCGGGGCGAACCCACCCTCCATCCCGAAATCGCCCGCAAGATCATGCAGGAGCTAGGCACTCCTCCACAGCAAGTGACGACTCGACCAAAGGGCAGCAAGGAACTTGAACCAGGGCTGACCGAGCGCGAAATCGAGGTGCTACGCCTGATTGCCCGTGGCCGCAGCAACCGCGAGATCGCCGACGAATTGGTGCTTTCCGAAAAGACAGTCAAAACCCACGTTAGCAACATCTTGCAGAAGCTGCACCTCTCCGACCGTACCAAAGCCGCGCTCTACGCAGTGCGCCGCCGTCTGGTGGATGTAGACAAAGAGGTGGAATAGCAGCAAAAGCCCTCTCCCCCAAGGGAAGAGGGCTAGGTGATGGTAATGTTGAATCGCTCGGTTTACGTGTGCCTATCCTCTGGGCTTGTGACCATTGCTGCTAACCGTGCCTACACCGACTGGCTCTGCTAGCTGCCTAGCTGTCCATTGTGGGGCAAATTTGTAAACTGGTGCGTTGCCAACTGGCTGGGGCTGGGTTTCGAGAAAGGCTTCAATTTGCGCCATCGTATCCCAGTTAATCAGCACATCGCCGCAGAAGTTGCAAACCTGGGCAGGCACATTGTCAACCACTACTATACGCCCATCAACCTTCTCTGCCTGAAGTACGCGCTTGTCCTCATACTCGCCCGTGCAGCCTTCAATTGTGCAGTTCATTGTTTACTCCTCCTCTGGGTTGGCGTTATCCACCAGGGTAGCTTTGGCTCATATACTGTGATGATGATGAGCGGTGATTGTGATGTTGTGCAGACAATATGTATTGGACGACCATCTTTGGCAATACCGCCAACCAGACCGCAGGCTCCCCTTTTGTGAGTTGGATAATCTTCTAGTATCTGGCCGCTGGCGAGGGCTTCGAGTACCGCCTCTTCGTTAATGCTCTCATCCTTCATCTCTTCGTTGGCGTGATGCGACTTCTTGAAGCCACCGTTCACAGCCTGCTCTTGTATCTGTTTTAGTTTATCATCCAGGTTCATTCATCCCTCTCAGCAACGTAAACGTATTAGCGCAACTATATCCGAATTATAACACGAATCCGATTTAGCAGGAAGGGCGCAAATCAGTGCGCCCCACCCCTACGTCTTGCCTCACGCCCTATGCCTCAAGCCAGCTTCAGCACGTCAATCAGTTCCTTGACCGCCGCTGCCGACTTCTGCAAGGCAGAGGTTTCGTCGTCGTTCAGCTTTAGCTGGAACACCTCTTCGACCCCGCCCGCGCCCAGCTTGGCTGGCACCCCAACGAACAGGCCATTGATGCCGTACTCTCCCTCCAGATAGACCGCGCAGGGCAGGATGCGCTTCTCGTCCAGCATAATCGCATCCACCATCTCGCACACTGATGCGGCGGGGGCGTAGAACGCGCTGCCGGTTTGCAGGTGCTTGACGATCTCTGCGCCACCATTGGCGGTGCGCTCCACCAACGCCTTGACCCGCTCCTCGGATAGCAATTCGGTAATCGGCACGCCCGCCACTGTGGAATAGCGCGGCAGCGGCACCATGGTGTCACCATGCCCGCCCATTACGAAGGCGTGGACATCCTTGGGCGATACATTTAGCTCCATGGCAATGAAGGTGCGAAAGCGGGCCGAGTCCAGCACGCCCGCCATGCCCATCACTCGCTGCTTGGGGAACTTGCTTACCTGCCAGGCAAGCTGGGTCATTGCGTCGAGTGGGTTGGAGACGATGATGAGGATGGCGTTGGGGCTATGCTGCACGATTTGCTCCGTCACCCCGCGCACGATATTGGCGTTGGTATTGAGCAGGTCGTCGCGGGTCATCCCTGGCTTGCGCGGGATGCCGCTGGTAATCACCACAATATCGCTGTTGGCAGTCGTCGCGTAGTCCTTGCCGCCGCTCAGTTTGGTGCTGAAGCGATCAACCGGCCCCGCCTCCATAATGTCCAGCGCTTTGCCCTGCGCCAGCCCCTCTACAATGTCAATCAGCACAATGTCGGCGTAGTTGCGCCCGGCCAGGGCCATCGCCACGCTGCCGCCCACCATCCCCGCGCCAACTACGGTTATCTTCTTACGCATCTTGTTCCTCTCTCTGGTGATATTATCTGTCAGTGCCTTGATTCTAGCACAATGTTGCAATCGGCGCAAACTTGTTGCCACCACAAACCTTTTCGTTCATCTATAATAGTGACAATTTGTTACACAAAAGTCACCATAACGCAACGTCTCTGACATTCAATCCCTCGCAGTTTGGTGATATGATTGGGTTATTGAACAACCCAAAGGAGGCTTGCATATGTATCAGAGCAATGGGCTGCACCACGAGGTGGCAGCAGATACGCGAGGCCGTAGCCTGGATGAACCACATAGCGGCACTTCACCACCTAACGGTTACTGGCGGCCTACAAGTCAATAATCACCCAACGAACAGCCCCACACCTACTAAGATATGGGGCTGATATTTTGCCTTCTAGGAGTTCTAATGCTTTTCTTAGCAATCTCACCATGAGAGTGCCAAAATGCCCTTGAAATCAGCGCCAAAGTTTGGTATTATATAGGGGCGGTTGGCACTCTGGTTGTCAGAGTGCTAATTAGCCACAGATATTGAAACAAATCCCACAAGGAGGTAGGAAAGAACTATGTCAACACTTCGCCCACTGGGCAATCGCGTCGTTATCAAGGCGCTGCCGAAGGAAGAAGTTACCAAGAGCGGCATCGTGCTGCCCGATACGGTCAAGGAGAAGCCCCAGGAGGGCCGCATTATCGCGG
>JBBRMT010000266.1:0-6250 GCA_038230695.1 Chloroflexia bacterium | reverse complement strand
TCGGTGCCATTGACCACGCCACGGCAGTACAGGTAGTGGATAGCGGGGTAGAAGATGTCGCCAGCAGTGTCCACGAATGAGTTGGGGCAATCAGTCGGGGTCGGTCCACCCGGCGTAACCGTCGGCGTAGGAGTGTTGGTCGGGCCACCGGGCGTATTGGTTACGACTGGAGTGTTAGTCGGCCTGCTCGGCGTAAATGTCGGGGTCGGCGTGTTGACCGGCAGCGGAGTGCTGGTCGAGCCAGCCGGCGTATTGGTCGGGCGTGGATTATTCGGAATGTTGATCTTGGTAATAAAGGTATCACCGCCTCCGGCATTGCTTGGTTGTTCGGGATTGAGAACAGGGAAGTCAGAGGAGCCTGTGAGGCCGACGACATAAACCGCCCCTGCGGCACCGCTGGCAATTGCGCTGCCGCTATCGTCGTCGGAGCCACCTAGATAGCTGGAGTAGTTGAGCGCAGTGCCATCAGCGTTGACTTCGGTGACAAACGCATCATAGGCGCCGCCGCCGAAGTTGGCCTGGTCAGCATTCACCAGCGGGAAATTAGGGTTATCGGGCAGCCCGGAGGTCCGGCCAGTGATATAAGCATCACCGGCGTTATCGAGGGCGATGTTGTAACCAGCCAGGTCGTTGTTGCTGCCACCGACGAAGCGGGAGTAAACCAGGGCTGAACCTGCCGGGTTGAACTTGGTAACGAACGCATCATAGCCGCCGCCGAAACTGCCGGGGTCGGTGCTGGGTAGGTCACTTGAGTTGGTAGTACCGACGATGTAAGCAGCCCCGCTGCCGTCTACCGCAATGCCATTACCCTCGTCGTCGCCGATATTGGAGCCGCCGAAGTAAGTGGAGTAGACCAGCGCGGCGCCGTCGGCACTAATCTTGGTCACGAAAGCATCGGTGTAGCCGCCAGCGAACTGGGGTTGATAGGCATTCTGGGTAGGGAAATCAATCGAGTCGGTGGTGCCAACGGTATAAGCGTTACCACTGCTATCCACAGCGATACCGTTGCCCTGTTCGCTAGCGCCGTCGCTGCTGCCACCGATGTAACGAGCATAGTCGAGCGCGGTGCCGTTGGCGTTGAGCTTTGCGACGAAAGCATCCTGGTAGCCGCTCAAATGCGTGCCGTTCACCCCTGGGAAGTTACTGGAGCGGGTAAAGCCGCTAACATAGGCATTGCCCGTACTATCCAAGGCGATGGCGTGTCCCTCATCGGCTTGGCCGCCACCCAGATAGGTGGAGTAGACTAGAGCGGACCCCGTGGGATTCAGCTCGGCGATGAACGCATCAAGCGCGCCGGGGCTGCCATTGTTGATCTGAAAGGCACCAGCAGTTACCGGAAAGCCAATCGTGCCACTGCCGCTATAGGAGTTGGTTGAGCCGACCACGAAGGCGTTACCAGCGTTATTCACCGCGATGCTGCTGCCCACCTCGCTGCCCCCGCCGCCCAGGTAGGTAGCATAGATAACCGCGCCGCTGGGATTTAGTTTGGCGACGAACGCATCGCTGACCCCCTGACCGAAGGAGGGTTGTAGCGCATTATGCACTGGAAAGTCGAAGCCAGACTGGGTGAGGCCAGCAACATAGGTGTTGCCCGCACTGTCCACCGCGATTGCGTTGCCGCTGTCCAAATCGCTGCCACCCAGATAGGTGGAGAAGTCAACGATTGGGTCAATTACCAGCGCCGCATGGTGGTCGTAGCTGGCAACGGTGAAACCAACCTCGTTCGCGCCGATGATGCGGTAGCCTCCCGCCACCGGCTTGCGCCCGGTCGCCCCGTCCTGATAAATAGTTGGGGCGGGCTGGCGAAGGTCGCCTGCTGCAGTATGCAGCAGCAGGTCACCGCCCTGCAGGGTAACGCTGCCTGCGCCGCTGATCCTCATACTAATCGTCGCCACATCGGCACCAGGCATCACCGTGAAGTCATACTCGAGCCTGCTGGCGTTGCCATAGTAGACCAGGTCAACCCCAGGGTAGATGTTCCGGTAGCCAACCTGGGCGTAGGTTGGGATATTGGTGCGCCAGGCAGTTGGGTCGCTGCCGATTAGATAATTGTGCCTGGCAGCAAGTGGGCTGGCCGCGAAGGGGACGGCATCTGGATTAGACCCGCGCATTTGGACGCGCAACTCCGCAGTTTGCAGGCTGCCATGCGGCGAATTGCGCTGCGTCAAACCGAAGCTAGCGCCCTGAGTGCCAACCTGCAGGGTGTAGCCAGGCTGATGCGCGATATAGCGGACATCTGCCGCTGCCTGACCCTCATTGGCCTCGAACTGCAAGGGCATAGCGCTGATCTGCTGCACTGCCTCGCTATGCACTTTTTGTTGCGATGCTGCAGATATGTTTATCTGCCGCTGAGGTGAGTGAGTTACCTGACGTACTGCAACCGTCACTACAAGGCTACTGATTAGCAGGAAACCCAGCATCATCAACAGCCACTGCCTGAATGAGTTATACATCTTTATTGCTCCTTTCAACTTATACGATTTGCCAACGGGGTGGAATCCCCCTGCCATAAACAAAATTATAACTGTGTGGATGTCCGTATCTGGGTGCTTTTGGGTGCTTTTGGGTGCTGACTTGCCTGACGATACGAAAAAAAACCTGTATAATACGTAGCACACGCGACTATCTCCTGCTGCTAACTGCTTCAACTCCGCTTTCGATTGAGCGAGGAGAATTCCTTTATGTACAACTTGAACCTATTTCGTACCCGGGTGCGCGAACTCTACCGCCGCGCCATTCCTTATGACGATGCCCGCCGCGCCACTGTCGCCGACTTGGCCGAGGCGGTAGGCCTCAGCCGCAGTGAACTGGGTAAACGCCTCAATGCTACGACGGGCGCGAAGTTGACCAGCCGCGATGCCCGTGCCATCGTGCGGGTACTTTGCGAGTGGGGAGCAATTACCACTCGCGCCGAAGTATGGGAACTTCTCAATCTGAGTGGCGCCCCGGACTTCAGTGCGGCAGAGTGGGCCTCTCCCCCGCTGGATAGCCTTGCGCCCGCTACGCCTCCCACCCGGCTGGTAGCCGCGCTGGTAAGTAATTTGCCCCAGCCGCTTACTGAGATAATTGGGCGAAAGCGGGAGGTGGGAGAAGTTGCCGCGCGGCTCGACGATGCCCGTCTCATCACTGTGATTGGGATGGGAGGGGTGGGCAAGACTAGAGTGGCGCTAGAGGTAGCCAGAAAACGGGTCACCAGCTATGACAGTGTACATCTGGTCGAACTCGCATCGTTGCACTCTCCTGACCTGGTGTACCAGGCAGTTGCCCATGCAATGAGAGTAAAGGAGGAGCCTAATAGACCACTTGACGCTACTCTGCTAGAGGCGCTGAACGAGAGAAGCGTGTTGCTCGTTCTGGACAACTGTGAACACCTGATCAGCTCCTGTGCGGAAGTTGTGCATCAGCTACTTAGTCATACTTCGCAGCTACGTATCCTCGCCACCAGCCGGGAGCGACTCAAGGTTGATGGTGAAGTGGTAATGCCGCTCGAACCGTTGAGCCTGCCGCCGGTGGGAATCAAGCTTTATGCCGAGCAACTTGCCCGCTACGAAGCGGTGCAGTTGTTTATGGCCCGGGCAGGCGCAGTCAGCCCCAAGCTGCATCTAAGTCAGAGTAATGCTGCAGCTGTGCGAGAAATTGTAAGCCACCTCGATGGTTTGCCGCTGGCGATCGAGCTTACTGCGGCGCGGGTAGGAATGATGTCGCTTACAGAGATCGCAGAGCGCCTGGCGAACCGCTTCACGCTGCTTGCCGATGGGCCACGCTCCGCACCTGACCGCCATCAGACCCTGTATGCCGCCCTCGATTGGAGCTACAACCTGCTCTCCTTGCCTGAACAGAGTCTGCTGCGTAACCTCGCCACCTTTGTAACCACCTTCTCGCTATCAGCGGTAGAAGCAGTGGCGGGTGAGGATGCCATCCACCTTCTGAGTGGCCTAGTTGACAAGTCCATAATCAGGCGTGATAGTGATGCCAATGTGCCGCAGACGAGCTACCATATGCTAGAGATGGTCAGAGAGTATGCGCTGCTGCGGCTGAAGGAGAGTGGTGAGGAGCAACGCATCCGTCAAATCCACGCCGAGTTTTATCTCGACATAGTTGAGCGTGCCGAGCTGGAGTTGACCGGTACCAACCAGGTTAACTTCCTTCATCAATTGGAAGCTGCCTACCCCAATATCAGGGCAGCGCTTACCTGGTTTCTGGAGGAGTCGCCACACCAGGCGCTCAGGATGGCAAAGGCGCTATGGCGCTTCTGGTATGTGCGCGGCTATCTTGCCGAGGGGCGACAATTGCTGGCTGACGCACTTCAAATTGGCGAAGGAGTAGACCCCATATTGGCGGCGGATGCCTTCAACGCGGCGGGCAACCTGGCGCTGTTCCAGTCTGACTACACTAGCGCCACCATATACTACCGCCGCAGCTTGCAGATGAGGCGGTCGCTGGGCGAACCAATCGCTGTGGCGCAGAGCCTGAACAACTTGGGTACTCTCGCGCTTTATCAAGGAAATTATGAGGCGGCCCGGATGTACTTCGAGGAGAGCCTGATCATCAAGCGACAACTTGCCGATCAGCTAGGTATCGCCTACAGCCTCAACAATCTTGGGGTAGTGGCGAGAATGCAGGGGGACTACCGGAAGGCTAGCGCCTATTACGACGAGAGCAGAGACCTTGCTCGTAGCATCGGCGACGAACGCATCCTTACCAGTATCCTCCATAACCTGGGTAACGTTGCACGGTGGGCTGGAGATTACCCAGTTGCCGATGCGTACTATCGGGAGAGCCTGGAGCTGAAGCTGCGCCGCGACGACAAACCCGCAGTGGCGATCTCGCTAGAAGGGTTCGCTGACCTGGCGACCGCCCAGGGGCTGCAATCCCGTGCCATCAAACTATATGCAGCAGCGGCAATGCTGCGCCGCACGATCGGGATACCAGTACCAGACAGTGAAATAATGGAGGTAGATCGAGATGTTGCCAGGCTGCGCGCCATTCAAGGGGCAGATGAGTTCAGTAAAGCTTGGGGCGAGGGTGAAGCGCTTAGTGAGGCAGATGCAATCGCCTACGCTCTAGCATAGACACAATTCGACATTCTCCCCAACCTCGGCAGCAGGTTTGTTGGTGCTATAGAATAGGAACGCATCTCACGATGCGCCCCTGTCCATGCGTTATCCCTCGTGCGTCATGCCTACGGTGTCGTCACCCCTTTGTAGACAATCTGGCACATCTGGTCGCGCAGGATGTTCTGGTTGGGCAGGAAGATGCCCCCAGGGTAGCCGTTGATGATGCCTTTCTGGTGCGCGGTTTCGATGCTGACGAAGAACACATTGGAGGCTGGCACATCGCTGAACGTGGGCGTGCCACCCGTTGGCGTGAATAGTGGATAGTGCGCCGCGTTGACCACCAGCTTGGTTAGCTGCCCGCGGGTGATGGGCCGGTTGGGCAGGTAGCAGGGCGGGGTCGCTCCCGCAGCAATGCAGGTGCCGCTGTCGAAGCCGCTGAGGATGGCGTTATGGAAGCCGGTTTCGATAAACACGTAAGCGAAGTAGCTGGGCGGCACATCGGTGAAGTCCTGCGCTCCCGATGGCGTGTACAGCGACAGGCCGAAGCCGAGTACCACCACCTTGGCGAACTGCCCTCTAGTCGAGGTGCCGTGCGGGCTGAAGTGGCTGCTATCGGTGCCATTGACCACGCCACGGCAGTACAGGTAATGGATGGCCGGGTAGAAGATGTCACCCGCAGTGTCCACGAATGGGTTGGGGCAATCGGTGGGGGTCGGTCCGCCTGGTGTCGGTGTGGTGGTCGCTCGTGGCGTGTCGCTGGGGCGCGGAGTAAAGGTAGCGCCGCCTGGTGTATCTGTTGGTCGTGGCGTGTCCGATGCACGGGGCGTGGGGGTCACGTCGCTGGGCGTGTTGGTAATTCGCGGGGTCGCGCTCGGCGTGTGGGTGGGGCCGCCCGGTGTCTCGGTTGGTGTTGGCGTGTAGGTATTGGTCGGTGTCGCAGTGATCAGCACTGGCGTGTTGGTTGCCCCCGGCGTGCCGAACTGCTGACGATAGCCCATATACGCCTGGTAGTTGACGCTGTTGGCATAACCGGCCACCGGCTGGCCGATAGTAGTGTCGAGCCGATAGCTGCTTGAGGTCGCGCCCTCGCCGCCACCCGCCCCCTGCTGTTCCCAGTTGATGGCGTAGTTGGCGCTGCTAGCGGCCAACGTGACGCTGGCGATCAGCAAGCCGGTGAGCATCTGCAGCAAGCT
>JBBRMT010000265.1:0-6341 GCA_038230695.1 Chloroflexia bacterium | reverse complement strand
GACAACGACGAGCGGCCCGACATCAACGAACGCTACAACCAGGGCGGCTGGCCGACGACTGCCTTCCTCACCCCCGAAGGCGAGATCCTGGCGGGCGCAACCTATGTGCCGCCCGACGAGATGCTGCGAATGCTGGAACAGATTGACCACTATTACAACACCAACCGCGAGGAGATCAGCCAGCGGGTGGCCGAGATGATCTTCCAGCAGGAGCAGCACAGCAAGGCGCATGGCGGCGCGACCAGCGACCTGAGCGGCGAGATCGTCAGCGAGGTGCTGGCCGACATGGAGGGACGGTTCGACAGTCGCTATGGCGGCTGGGTCAGCCAGGGCAACCCCACCAAGTTTCCCCACCCGGATACGCTGGATCTGGCGATTGCCCAGGCATACCGCACTGGCGAACCTTTCTGGGCCGAGGTGGTGAGCAAGACGCTGGACGGGATGGCGAATTATGGGATGTACGACCAGGTGGCTGGCGGTTTCTTCCGCTACTCCACCGACCGGCAGTGGCAGGTGCCGCACTTCGAGAAGATGCTGGAGGCGCACGCCGGGTTGCTGCGTAACTACGTCAGCGCGGCGCAGGCGCTGGGTAACGAACACTATGCCGATGTAGCCCGCTCGGCGATCGGTTATCTGCGCTCCACCCTGTCAGATACCGAGCAAGGCGGCTTCTACGGCAGCCAGGATGCCGATGAGCAGTATTACGCGCTCGATGCCGAAGGGCGCAAGGGGCTAGCCGCACCGTTCATTGACACGCGCATCTACACTAACTGGAACGCCGACATGGCAGACAGCGCCCTATATGCCGCTGCCGCACTGGATGACCCCGCGCTGGCGCAACACTCGCTACGTACCATTGACCGGCTACTGACCGAACTGCGCGGCAGCGATGGCGCGATGCGCCACAACCTCGACTTCAGCGACAAGCCGCAGGGCGGGGGGATGCTGACCGACCAGGCTAGCATGGGTCACGGCCTGCTGGCCGCCTACAGCTACACTGGCGAGCGCACCTATCTCGATACTGCAATGCGGCTGGCCGACTGGCTGCTAGCAAACCTCTACGATGCAGAACACGGAGGCTTCTATGACCGCGTGCCGGAGCAGGGCGAGACGCTGGGGCGGCTGCGCTATCCGGTCAAGCCGATAGCGGAAAACGCGCACGCAGCGGACTTCCTGTTGCGCCTTCACCACCTCAACGGGATAGCACGCTACAGGGATATGGCGCTAGCAACGCTGGGGGCGTTCACCGCCGAGTATCGCAACTACGGCTACTTTGCTAGTGGGTACGCGCTGGCGGTGGAACACGCGGGCAGCGAACCGACCCACATTGTAATCGTTGGCGATCCGCGGGCGGCGGACACCCGCTCGCTGGCGCAAGCGGCAGTCGGCGCGTACCAGCCCTGGAAGTTGGTGCAGATACTCGACCCCGCCAACCAGGCCGATGCGGCGTTGATCGAACAGGGCGGCTATCCCGCCAGCGCAAAGGCCACTGCCTACGTGTGCATCGGTCAAAGCTGCTCCGCGCCGATTACCGATGCGGTGGCGTTGCGTCGGGAGCTAATGCCTAGCGCTGAGGTTTGAGGTTTGAGTATTCGGTAGACATTGATGCAGCGCAAAAGGGCGGGTAGCCACCCGCCCTACGGAAACCATTGTAGGAATATTCGATAGACCTTGATGTAGCGCACCAGGGCGGGTAGCCACACCCCTACGTCAATATGAGAGGAGCGCGGCAGAAGTTGCCGCGCTCCGCTTATTCTTCACCCATCATTCATCATTCATCAATCCCTGGTCAGGGGGTGGGAGTGGCGGGGGCTACGTACAGCGCACCGTAGAGGATGGCGCTGAGTTCGTCGCGTTTGCCGATGGCGTTGGGCTTGAAGCTGCCGTTGGCATAACCATTGATGATGGTAAGGTGGTGGGCTTGCTCGATGTAGCCGTAGGCCCAGTAGCTAGCTGGCACGTCATTGAAGCTGGGGGTGGGCGGGTTATAGATACCATAGCCCAGGGCGCGGACAATGATCTTGGCTAGCTGATCGCGGCTGAGGGTGGCCGATGGGCGGAAGGTGCCGTCGGGGTAGCCGCTGATAACGCCATTTGCGTAAGCGGACTCGATGAAGGCGTAAGCCCAATAGCTGGTTGGCACATCGCTGAAGTGGGGGGTAGCAGGCGTGAGCAGCGACCAGCTATTACCGATCACCACCATCTTGGCGAACTGAGCGCGAGTCACGGCATCGTGGGGGTGGAAGTTGCCATCACCCATGCCGCTGATAATGCCGCGCTGGGCTAGCGACTGAATCGCATTATAATCCCAGTAGTTGCAAGGCAGGTCGGGGAACAACTGGCCGGGGCAGGGAGTAGCGGGCGGTGGAGTCGAAGTGGGCGGCAGGTTGACCACTGTGCTGTCGGTAGCGGTGGTGGTTGTGCCGTCGGCGGCCTTCAGCATGACGTAAACGCTATGCACACCGCTGCCAGGCGAAAGTTGCCAGTCGAGTTCGCTCTGGTAGGGCTGCCAGCTTGCGCCCGCAAAGTTGGGGTCGTTGCTGACCTGCATCTCAGTAGCCCAGCTCACGCCGTAGATGTACAGATGCACCTGCGAACTGTTGGTCTGTGGTTGGCCGTCATTGATGATCACGGGATAGACGTTAGGAGTGAAGCCGAAGTCCTGCACCCAGTAAGTATCGTAGGCGCTGTTGGCGTTTTCAGCATAGCCGAGGCCAATTTCGCGGTAGACGGGATTGAGCATATTGGCGGCGTGGCCGGGGCTAGCTAGCCAGGCGGCAATTACCGAAGGCACATCGGCATAACCAGCGGCGATGTTTTCAGCGATGCCGCCCTGTCCGTGCCAGTAGCCGAACTGGGCGAGGCGCACATCGAATGTGCGGCCTAGCGAGTCTGTATGATTGAAGTAATTACGAGCGGCCATATCGCCAGCCATCCAGTTGGAAGCGGCAGAGAGGTTGGCGTTCTGGTGCAAGGGAGGGACACCGTGGGCGCGACGAGCGGCGTTGGTTTGCACCAACAATTGGCTCTCGATATCACTGCTGCTCTGGGTAGCGCCGCCATCGTGCGCCCTATCCGGCACGCGGGTGGGGTGGGGAATGGGGTCAATCAGGCCAGTCAGGGGCGGCTTGACGCTGGGCGTGGGCGATTCGATCACGCCTTTACGCGACGTGGGTGGCAGCGGGTTGCCATTGTCGCTGGGGGTGCCTTTTGCGCCAATGCCCCCACTATTAAAGCTGATTGTATACCGGCTGTAGCCATTCGAGGTGAGCGACTGCGGGGCGTTACTGGCTGGCCCATGGTTAGCCGCCGCCTGCTGCGGGCCAATTGCTGGCACGATTAGCATAGCGATGATCAATAGCAGCAGCAGCCTGCCAGTCAGATCGTTCCTTTTCACATCACGCCTATTCTATGCGATTACCTGGGTCAAGGTTTGTGGAAGGTTACGCCGTGATTAGCCAATAACGGTAGTAAATCACAGTTGGCTGGTGGCGCGTAACTTGATACGGATTATAACACATAGGCTCATAAAAAGCTAATGCTGTCAAGCCATAAGGCGTAGCCAATTATGGCTATTTGAGTGTAGTACTAATTATCGTTGGCACGCTGCCAATCAATTGTGCGCCCCTACTATGCGGTTTTATTGCGTGTGTCACCAGTGTAACAAGGTGAACGGCTTGACAAAGCCCTGATTTGGCCTTAGACTCTAGCATATGAGCGATGAAGATAAGAACCATATAGAACCCACGCCTGGCAGCGATCCCGACCCCCGCGCCCTGCTCGATGCAGTGGTATCGAAGGCGGTACACGCCGCTGGTAGCGCGGCCGGTTTGGTAACGCTATGGGAGGATGAGGGGCTGCCCTTCCACACATCCAGTTACGGATTGGACGAACAGGAAGCGCAGAACATTGCCGCCAACCTGTGCCAGCGGCACCAACTACCTGCCCCCAAAAACAAGCATAAGCCCCATTTCGAGACGACAGCGATACAGGCCCACAATAGCGACGAACCGTTTAGCGTGATGGCCCAGCTACATGGTGAGGCAGTCAGGATGGTTGCCATCCCACTACGCAGTGGTGGCAAGGTAGTGGGACTGCTTTGCCTGCTGCCGCAGCAGACAAGTGAGCCAATGGCGACCACTAGTCTCGACCTGGTGGTGGAGCAGGTGGATATTGTGGCGCAAAACGCGCACCTGTTCCGTCGTCTGCTCAACGAGAAGCGTTGGCTGGAGGAGGTCATCCAGCAAGCGGGTGAGGCGATCCTGATTGTGGATCGGCAGCGACGCATTATCGGGCTGAACCGGGCGTTGGAGCAACTGGGCGGCTGGCGTGGCGCAGAGGTGTGGGGGCGCGACGCACAGCAAGTATTCGACTTCCGCGCCCCCACCGACGAAGGTTATCCCTTTGCGCTGCCCGCACCCGACGGCCATCAACACAAGGAAAACGAAACCGACTGGCTTACCGCCCATCTGGAGGATGCCGACATCTACGAAACCCCCAACCAGAGGGTGCCTAGCGATGAATTGACCATCCGCAGTTGGGACAACCGCCGCGTGCCAGTGGATGCCAGTTGCGGGGTGATCCGTGCCGAGGGGCGGGTGCTAGGCGCGACTATCACCCTGCACGATATTAGCAGCCGCAAGGAGGCGGAGCAACTGCAGGCCACCTTCCTATCGGTCATCTCTCACGAGTTGCAGACCCCCATAGCCATTATCAGGGGATATGCTGGGCTGCTGGGTGACACGGTTAGCGCGGACAATCTGCAGGCGCAGCAGCAGTTGGGCATCATCTACGAGGAGAGCGAACGGCTAAGTAAGATGGTGGACAACCTGCTGACCGCCTCGCGCATCCAGGTGGGCGGGTTGGAAGCCCATCGTGAGCCGCTCGATGTGGGCGGGTTGCTGCAGCGGGTGGCGGAGAAGATGGCGGCGTTGCTGGGTGGTGACAGTCGCTGGCGCATCCGTGTGGATACCAGCGCCAACCTGCCCGCCGCCTCCGCCGACTATGCGATGGTCGAGCAGGTGCTGACCAATCTGATTGAGAATGCGCTGAAGTACGCGCCGCAGGGTGATGTCACCCTCAGCGCCAGCCAGCGGGGAGGCGAGATTGTGGTGTGCGTGGCCGACGAAGGCGCGGGCGTGCCTGCCGCCGAGCGTGAGCGCATCTTCACCCCATTTACCCGCCTGGATAGCCGCAGGGTGGGCGAGATGAAGGGAGTGGGCCTGGGTTTGTACATCGCCCGCTCGATTGTCAACGCGCATGGCGGCCAGATCTGGGTCGAGGATGATGATGACGGCAAGGGGGCGTGCTTCTGCTTTACCCTGCCAGTTGATATGGGAGATTAGCGTGGCGCAAACGATTTTGGTGGTTGATGACGAGCCGCATCTGGTGGATCTGCTCACTTCGATTCTGGAGCAGAATGATTACAACGTAATAGAGGCGGGCAACGGGCGCGAGGCGATTAGCAAGGCCCGCGAACTCATCCCCGACCTCATTCTGCTCGATGTTATGCTCCCAGGCATGGATGGCTTCGAGACGCTTAAGGATCTGCGGCTGGTGACAAACGCGCCAGTGATAATGCTGACGGTGCAGGCCAGCGAGGCCGACCGGGTGCGCGGGCTGGAACTGGGGGCCGATGATTACATTGCCAAGCCGTTCAGCCACCGCGAACTGATCAGCAGGGTCAAAGCCGCGCTGCGACGGGCGGCGATGGCGCCCACCGTCAGCAACGATGGCCTGATCAAGATTGACGACCGCCTCAGCTTCGACCAGGACAAGCGTGAGGTGATCGTGGACGGCCACAGCGTCAAGCTGCGACCCACCGAGTTCCGCCTGCTAGCCCAACTGGTAAAGAATGCGGGACGGTTGCTCACCCACGAGGCGCTGCTGACCCGCGTATGGGGCCGCGAGTACCGCGACGATACCCAACTGCTGCGCCTGTATATCACGTATCTGCGCCAGAAGATCGAGCAGGACCCTTCCCACCCTAAATACATTCTCAACGAGCGGGGGCTGGGCTATCGCTTCGTGGACTTCGACCAGTAGCCAACCCTTACCCCGGCCCTCTCCCGATATGGGGGAGGGCGTTTTATTGTCCAAAAGAAGAGGCCGACACCTTTTGGGTTGTCGGCCTCTCCGCTAGTTACGTCTGGTGGGTCATTTCAGTTCTCAGCACTCAGCATTCAACACTGGCTCAGTGAGGGCGGTTGATGATGCCGGTGTAGACAATCTGAGCCATCTCGTCGCGGCGGATGTTGGCGTTGGGCAGGTAGAGGCCGCCGGGGTAGCCGTGAACGATGCCGTTGTGATAAGCAGTTTCGATGCTGACGTAGAAGACGTTG
>JBBRMT010000264.1:0-6355 GCA_038230695.1 Chloroflexia bacterium | reverse complement strand
GCGGCGGCGCTGGCGAAAGCGGGCGTGCGCTACGTGGCGGTCCACTGGTGGGCGTTTACTGAGGCGCAGAAGGCGGCGATGCACCAGAAGCTATATGCCGTGTTCGGCAACCAGCAGCCGACCGACTACGCGCCGGACCAGATGAGCGTTTACCGCACCGCGCCGTAAGGTAATGGTGAATGGTGAATGGTGAATGATAAATGGTGAATGGTTGCCGTAAGCTGCTACTGCCGCCCAGTTACTGAGGGTTGGGGGCGCAGCCCCGTGCTGAACTTACGTTCATGTTTATCGAAAGCACGTTGGCGCGAAGTGTTATCGGGGGATGGGGGCGCCGCCCCGTGGCGAACTTACGCTCATGTTTATCGAAAGCACATAGCTCTTCACCATTTATCTGACGATGAGCAGGGTTGCATTTGCACCTGGGCGGGCGGCCGCCCGCCCCTACGCAAGCGTTGGTAGTTGCGATGAGCAGGGTTGCATTTGCACCTGGGCGGGCGGCCGCCCGCCCCTACGCTGTCAATCCGCTTTATCTGTTTATCCATTGTCACAATCCGTTGCCACAATCCGTTGGCTAACCGCGCCTAAACCGCCCAAAGCGATGCACCCCGGCCAACCAGCTAGGGTGCATCATCTTAATCTACAATCTACAATCTACAATCTACAATCTACAATCTACAATCTACAATCTACAATCTACAATCTGCAATCAGCCTTTGACTCCGCCGAGGGTCAGACCGCCGATCAGCCACTTGGAGCTGTAGAGGAACAGGATCATCACCGGGATGGCGACCATCACCGAGGCGGCGGCGAAGTTGCCCCACTCGCTGTTGAACTGGCCGAGCATGGTGTTGAGGCCAACCGGCCAGGTGGTGATCTGCTGCCCGGTGGTGCGGTCGTTGTGGTTGAAGATCAGGCTGGCAAGCAGGTACTCGTTCCACGCCTGGGTAAAGTTGAACAAGGCGGCAATCGCCAGCGCGGGCGTAGAAAGCGGCACGATCACCCGCCAGAATGCCCCTAGCTTGGTGGTGCCGTCCACCTGCGCGGCTTCTTCCAGATCCTGTGGGATGGTATCGTAGTAGCCCTTCAGGATCCAGACGCTGAACGGCACTGCGCTCACCGAATAGGCGAAGATGATGCCCTCATAGTGCTGGGTCAGGCCGAGGCGAGAGAGCATCAGGAAGATGGGCAACACCAGCATGGTGGCGGGGATCATCTGGTTGGCGAGCAGAAAGATGAGACCAGGGCCGCGCCCCACGAACTTGAAGCGGCTGAAGGCGTAGGCTGAGGTTGCCGCCAGCACCAGGCCGATGACCGTCACCGCGACGGTGATCAGCAGGCTGTTGAAGATCCACTCGTAGAATGGGCGGCCATTCAGCACCGTGTCGAAGCTGCTGAGGCTAGCGCCTGCCGGAATTACGCTGAGGTCGCTGCTCAGAAGCTGGTTGCCGGGGCGCAGCGCAACGCTGATGATGCGCGAGATTGGATAGATGGTGATGATGCAGTAGCCGATCAGCACCAGGTGGATGAGCAGCCGCTTGAACGGACTGTCGCCCCGCGTGGCACGAAAGAAGTTGCCGCGGGGTCGCACACTGGTACGCGGTGGGTTGGCGGGTTGAGCCAGGGTGCTTTGCATCTGACTGGTAGGTTGCTTAATCAACTTTCGTACACTCCTTTCAGCCCGCCGTTGAGGCGAATCCAGCCGACCGCGAAGATCATCAGCAGAATGAAGATAACCAGCGAGAAAGCGGCGGCCAGGTGATAGTTACGCAAGTCACCGAAGATGCGGTACAGCGCAGTCACCAGGATATTGGTCTTGCCCTGACGGTCGGCCAGGTAGATAACGTTGAAGTTGTTGAAGGTCCAGATGGTGCCGAGGATGACGATCGGGGTCAACACCGGCTGGATTAGCGGCAGGGTGATGTTGCGGAACTGCTGCCAGCCAGTTGCCCCGTCAATCTCCGCTGCCTCGTAGAACTCCTTGGAGATGCTCTGCAAGCCGCCCAGAATACTGACCATCATGAAGGGGATACCCAACCAGATGTTGATGATGCAGACCATCAGGAAGGCGAAGTTAGGGTCGCTCTGCCACTCTGGCGGGTTGTTGATGCCCAAGTCGCGCAGGATGATGTTGATGAAACCGTAGGTGCCATTGAACTCGCCGCTGAAGGCCAGGATGGCGATGATGCCAGGGATGGCCCAGGGCAGGATCAGGATAGTGCGGTAGATGGCTTTGCCCCAGCGCGACATCTCCCGATTGAGCAGCAACGCCAGGCCCATGCCACCGCTAACGTGGAAGACAATGTTGATGGCGGTCCACGCTACGGTGATGCCCAGCAGATTCCAGAAGCTGGAGTTACCATCGGAGAGCAGCGTGCCGCTGAAGACGCGGCTGAAGTTATCCCAGCCCAGTTGCAGGCTGTACTCGGCTTTACCATAGCGGAGGAACTGGAAGGTAGCCGAGGCATCGCTGAAGGCCAGGAAGATGGTATAGACGAATGGGTAGACGACCAGCATGGAGATGGCGATCACCGCTGGGGCGATCAGCATATAGGCGAGGCTAACTCTGGGTTGGGTGATTGCCCCCAGCATCAGCAGGAACATAGCCGCGCCCGCCGTGAGGATAAACGGCCACTCGTCAATCAGAAAAGAGTTGTTGACCACCGCACCCGCGCTTACGCTATCAATGCCGATCCGCGACATGGTAGCAATAGTCAGCAGCGCGATGCCGATGGGGGCCAGCACCTTGACGTTGAGCAAGAGTCCGAGGACGACTACCTCAGCCATGATGGTCATCAGCAGGACGTGCAACCAACCAGAAGCGAGGTCGAACTGAAACCAGGGAAAATCGGGGCCGCGTTGGATGATGAAGAGCAAGCCCGCGACAGCCACGCCGATCGGCACGATCAGGCGCAGTGGGCTGGTTTTACGCACTCCACCGACCACGATATAGAGCAGACCTTCGATTAGAGCGACGAAGGCCAGGAAAGCAACAATGAAGACAAGGACGGACTTCAGCGCGTCCAACACCTGCGCTCCAGTCAACATGGACAACCTCGCTTTCTTGAGGGGCCAGTAGAGCCGAGGAAACAGAAGGGGGCGGGGCGTTGCCGCTCCGCCCCCTGTCTGTTCGTGGCGGGAACTGGATGTTAATCCAGCCCCCGCCTTTTGGTCATGAGTTGTCAGCCTTACGGCTTGAGGTCCTTGGCGCAGGTGTCGTAGCTGTCCTGCATCGCCTTAGCGGCAGCAGCGGCAGTAGTCTTGTCAGACATGATGTCCTGCAAGGGGGTCTTCTCTGCGTCGAAGGCACAGCGCATCTGCGGCACGACCGGCTGGGGCTTGCCGTGCTGCAATGCCGCCGACTCAGCTGATAGTACCGGATCACCGGTGATACCGGGGTCAGCGTTGGCTGCAGTGGTAGAGGGCAGGCGGATCTGGGTCTTGGCGAAGTCAACCTGCACCGGCGTGGAGGTCAGGTAATCGGTGAAGCTCTTGATTGCCGCCAGCTTGTCGGCGTTGCCCTGCACGTTTGCGCCGACCATGATGTAAACGCCAGCGACCATCGGAGCGGGCCAATCACCAGTGGCGTTGATTTGCGGAAGAGGAGCAATGCCCAGATCGAGCTTGGCCTTGACCGAGTCGGTCAGGTAGCCGCTGATTGACCAGTCACCGTTGATCAGGAAGGCAGCGCGGCCGTCCTTGAACAGTTGGTCAGAGGTGTTGTAGTCAGCCTCAGCAGGCATGATCTTCTGGGTGAACTTGAGGTCGTGCAGGAACTGTAGGGTCTTGACCATCTCCGGGGTGTTCAGCTTGCCGGTGGCGGTGGTGGCGTTGTCGGGGTTGGCGAGCGGCCAGCCACCGAAGCCAGCGAGGAACGGATTCAGCCAGAACGGCTCAGTCTGATTGTAAACCAGGCCGTAGGTGGCATTGTTGCCGCTGCCACTGGTGTTAGCTTTGGCCGCGGTAATCAGGTCGTTGAAGGTCTTGGGCGCGGTGGGAACGAGCTTCTTGTTGTAGAGCAGCATCAGGTGGTTGCCAATGCTGAGAGGCACGCCCCAGCTCTTGCCATTGTACTTGGCAGAATCCTGGGCGGGCTGCAGGAACTTGCTGTTGTAACCAGCGCCGAAAGCGGTATCTACATCGAGAACCAGGCCACCAGGGGCGAATACGCCGATGTGGTCGCCAACAGTCCACAGGAAGTCAGGGGTGCTGGGGTCGTTCGGTGCGGCCAGGGCGGTGGGGAACTGGGCCTTAATATCTTCCACACCCTTGTTAACCACTACGATGTTCACGTCTGTGTGCGCGGCACTAAAGGCTTTGGCCTGCGCCTCAATCCAACTGAGGGTTGGTTCGCCTTCCTTGGTCCACAGGGTAATGGTAGTCTTGGCGTTGGGGTTAGAGGATACTGGCGGGATCGGGGTGGCGGTCGGCGCGGGCGTGTTGGTCGGGCCAGCGGGGCCAGCGGCGGTTGCAGTGGCGGTCATCGCCATGGTAACGGTGCCGGTCATCGCCGTGCCAGTTGTGCCGGTCATCATCGGGGTTGTACCCATGGTGGCAGACATCATCGGGGTTGTACCCATGGTGGCAGACATCATTGGGGTTGTACCCATGGTGGCAGACATCATTGGGGTTGTACCCATGGTGGCAGACATCATTGGGGTTGTACCCATGGTGGCAGACATCATCGGGGTTGCGACCATCGCGGTAGTTGCAGTCGCAGCGGCCACCGGAACGGTGGTGGGTGCAGGTGGCACTGGCGTATTAGTAGGACTGCTGCCGCCGCAGGCGGCCAGCACGAAGCTGGCGATCACGAGCATGGCGAGAGCTTTTAGCATCTTATGCATGGATTGGTTCCTTCCTCCTTTGAGGTGGTTACTTGGTATCTACTTTAACTGGTTGTTGCGGCGGCTATGGTGCGTGCCGCCAATCGCGCCGTAGTTACTGCTGTTACTCTATACTCTTTCTGCCACCTGCTACCCAAACAGGCGAACCGGCATCACCTTCCCTTCCTGAAACAAGTAATGATCGATCGTGGTAAGCTATGAGCAACAGCATAAGGAGCGCCGCGAACATCTACAACTGGGTGCTGATGTTGAGCGCGGGACTCTTGAAGCTTTGTTGCAAAACCAGGGTGGCTGCGCCGATACCAATCGCCTCGCGGCCAAGTCGGGCCTGTACAATGCGGGTATATTGCATGGCTACCGGCAGGACGCGACGCGCTACGGTCTGACGGATTGGCTCCAGCAGCAAGTCACCAGCATGGGAAACGCCGCCGCCGATGATGACCAGGCCAGGGTTGATCAGGTTGATCAGGTTGGCGATGGCAACCCCGATGCGCCGCCCCGCCATTGCCAGCACCTCGATACTAACCGCATCACCGTCGAGCGCAGCACGCACTACCTGCTCCACGCCCATTTCGGCGGTAGGCAGGTGCGGCGCGTAGCGACCATTAGCTACCTGCGCCCCTACTGGCATAGCCAGCGCGTGGGCGCGGTTGCTGGCGGCCAGGGCGGCGCGGGTGATGGCCTGACCCCCCGCCAGGCTCTCCAGGCAACCGTAGTTGCCGCAGGTGCAGATGGGGCCATCCTCCTCGATGCTCATGTGGCCGATCTCGCCCGCGCTCCCGGCAAAGCCGCGATAAATCTGCCCATCAAGGACCAGGCCGCAGCCAATGCCGGTGCCGACTTTGATGTAAGCAAGATGGTCGCAGCCCTGGCCCGCGCCGCGCCAGCGTTCGCCAATTGCGCCCAGGTTAGCATCGTTGTCAATATAAATCGGCTTGTTGATGCGCTCTTCGAGGCCGCTCTGGAGTTTGTAGTTGTGCCAGCCGGGCATAATTGGCGGCATCACCAGGGTACCACGGCGGTTGTCGAGCGGCCCCGGCACACCTACACCTACACCTATCACCCGCGCCATATCCACTTTGGCCTGACAGACAATCTCGTTTACCGCCGCGACGATTGCGGGTAGCACCACCTCTGGCCCCGCCGCGACGCTTACTGGCTGCTCTTTTTCGGCCAGCACCGTACCTTCGAGGTCAGTAACCAAAGTAAGCAGGTGGTTTGCGCCCAGATCCACGCCAACCACGTAGCCTGCCTGGTAGTTGAAGTTGACCATGATCGGGCGACGACCCACCCGCGAAGGGCCAGTGCCAGCCTCGGCGACCACCTGCTGCTCCAGCAATTCGGTGATGATGTTCGACACCGTGCTGCGACTGAGCTGGGTGCGCTTGGCGATCTCCGCCCGCGAAATGCTCCCCTCCTGACGAATCAGGTTGAGGATGATGTGGGTATTCAGTTCACGCATCAAACCGAGGTCGGCAGTAGCGTTCTCACTGCGGGCAGTCATTGCCAACGTT
>JBBRMT010000263.1:0-6358 GCA_038230695.1 Chloroflexia bacterium | reverse complement strand
CAGGAGCCGCCGGGTGAGAAGCACGGCAGTTGGTTTGTTGGGGCGGAACATGACGGCTAGTTTAACACGCAATACTTGTCCACATGGAGGCGGAAGTTGAGCGAACAGCACCAAGAGAAGCTATGCCAGCAAGTACGGGCTTTCCTAGAACGCCAGCACATTACCTTTGATGAAAAGGAGGAACCACAAGCGAACGGCAAGCCTAAAAGGTTTGATGCACAGTATGGAAGGCACAACTGTGTTGTCAAAGTTTTCCTGACCAGAAAGATTCTAGTTCAAGGAACAGAAAGTCCTCTTTCGAAATCGCTCGTACAAATGAAGGAGGCTCTAGAAGGTGCAGATGTTGTGCTTGGCACACCGCTGCCGTTTGAGATAGAGTCATTTCCACAAAGGCTTATAGATATTGGAGCAGATGCTGTTATTGTCCAATACATTGAGGAGGCAATAATCTGTATAAAGCAGGAAGCCCTTCTTGGTGGATCCTTTCTTCTTGGCACCGCCTCAGAAAGGGCCATTTGGAATCTCATAGCTGCCTATACCAAAGCAATAGCTGATGAAGCAAATAAGGCTAGTTTTGAGAAACGAACTAGCAAAAGGTTCATTTCTGTAGCTTATGATGAGTTCAAGAGTTCTTTTTCTTCTTCCAAATCTAAACCTACTGATGCCATGCTGACGAATGAGCTAATACAACAGATTGACGATCTTTTTGACTTTTACCGCAGATGCAGAAATAAGATTGGACATCCGCAGATACCACCCGATCTAAACAAGGGTGCTATTCTAGCTAACATGGGACAATTCATTACGTATGTAGAGGTTATCCTGAAGCTAGAAGAATACCTGAGTAAGAATCCCATTGTCCTATGACACTCCTAACTACAACCCTTGTCCTAGCCACTAAAGTTGACAAACCTCCACCCCACCTGTTATAATACTCATACATAACTAAAGATAGACGCAGCGATGAGGGAAAGAGTAGGCAGCCACCACTGACGCACTAGCGAGTCCGGGTTTGGTGAGAGCGGACGCGCAGCGGCAGCCGAAAATCGTTCCTGAGCTGTTGCCCGAACAGCGATTGTTCGCCCAGTAGACGCAACCGGCAGCCCACCGTTACCAGGGGCGGAGGCGTGAACACGCGCCTCGCTGAGAGGGCTGCAAAGCCAACTAAGGTGGTACCACGGGAGCGATCTCGTCCTTATGCTTGAGGACGGGATTTTTTATTGCTGATACAACCCCTCCCCCCTCTGGGGGAGGCTGGGTGAGGGTCCGAAAATGCAAGTAATGTATCTTAACCAGCAGCAGGCGCGGCGGCTGAAGGCGGGCGACGGACGGGTAGCTGAGGGGGTCAGCGTCTACTCGCTGCCCGAAGCCGGGCTAGGTGTAGAGACGCGCCTGTTCGAGCTTGCCCCCGAGGGCGTGCTGGCAAGCAGCGTTGGCGAGGGTGAGCGCCACTTCTTCGTCCTCTCCGGCGTGGGTGAGGTCAGCGCGGTACGCAGCGAAACTACACAGCCACTGGGTCGCGGCGCGTTGCTCAGTCTCAACCCCGACGAGGGCTTCCGCATCCGCAACACTGGCGCGAACGTGCTGCAACTTCTATTCATCCGACCCACCGGCGCAACCCAGGCCGAACTAGCTTCTGCGCCAACGACTGCCGAATTGCCTGTAACCATGCCAGCAACGGAATTGCAAACGCCCGCTGCTGCCCGCCCCCAACCTGATGCGCCGCCCGCCAAAGCTGCCCGCGCCAGCAATCGCCCCCAACCTACCCAGGTGCGTGAGGAGACTGCGCCCTATACACCCGCCGAGCCGATAGACCTGGCCGCCGCATCAGGCAACACCGCTTTGCCGGGTGAGGATGATGGGGCCGAGCAGAGTCGCCACTTCCGCATTGTTTTCGAGGGTGGCATGGACGAGGCAGGCAAGGGCTTCGGCACCTATCGCATCTATCCACCGCCCGTGGTCGGTGGCCCGCGCCCGCCCACGATTAGCGAACACGTGGAGTTTGAGGAGATGAGCGCGGCACAGGCCGCTTATCAGACCCTCATCCACGCGCTTGAGGATCTGGCGGCAAGGTTGCAAGAGGAGGATCAGCAACCCGACGACTGGCAGGTGGACATCAGCGGCAACAATCGCACCGTCGTCCGCCAGCTTCAGGGCGAGACTACCCCCAAGAGCGCCAAAGCTCAGGAGCTACTCGATGAGGCCACCGCCATCCTCGACCAGTTTGGCGGCTACACCCTCAGCTTTAATGCCGAGTGAAGTAGGTTTAATGGTAAATGGTAAACGGTGAATGGTAAATGGTGGATGAGCGGGTGCCATGTCGGAACGGGTTGCACGCGCCTAGAAGCCCTTATTGTAGGGGCGGGTTACACTCGCCCCGGTGGGAGCTAGCCAGTGAAAGTGATCAGGATGCTGGAGCAGAAGACGATTCGGTTGCAAGCCAAGCCGGGGCAGCAGGCTAGCGGGGTGAAGGTGCGCCTGATCGTCGAGGGCGAGATTAGCAGCCCTGGTGAGCGGTTGTTTGAGATTGCCCCCGGCGGTGTGCTAGCCAGCGACAGCAAGAACAACCAGAGCCGTCGCCAGTTCTTCGTGCTGCAAGGCATTGGAGAATTGGCAGCGGCGTGGGGCGAGGGCGGTGAGGTGCTGGGGGTTGGCAGCATGGTCAGCTTCGAGGCGGGTGAGCCGTACAGCATCCGCAACATTGGCGACGCGCCGCTGCTGCTTATCTATCTGGTCGAGCTTTCCGTCAGTGAGGCACAGTCCGCCCAACCTGAAGCAGAGCGGCCACTCAAGTCGGAGCCAGCGATTACCAAAGCCACCCTCCGCACCGACCTGCACAAGCTGCTCATCTACTTCGATGGCGGCGAACCAGGGGGCAACGCCGGTAACGGCACGGTCAGCTACGGCAGCTACGGCATCTTCGTACCGAACGACAAGGGCGAATACAAAGAGCGCAAGGCCGACGAAGTGGTGCGCCACGAGTTTACGGCGGGCCTGACCAACAACGAGGCCGAGTATCTGGCTCTCATTCGCGGCCTGGAAGACATTACGCGGCGCATCAAGGCGCTGGGCCAATCGCCTGCTGAGTGGCATATAGACATCAAAGGTGACAGCAAACTGGTGGTCGAGCAGGTAAACGGTAACTGGAAGGTTAAGGCAGCACATCTTCGCCAATATATGGAACAGGCGCAGTCACTACTCAACCAGTTTGGCAGCCACACATTGACGTGGCATGACCGCAGCAACAGCGTGCGTGTACTAGGTCATTAACCCCCAGCAGGCTAAAGGCTATCCGCCAGTGGTGAGAGGCAGGTAGCGGTGGGGAAACGCTGCCGCTCGTAGAGTTACCGAGGGCTGGGAGCGTAGCTCCGAGCGGTCAAGCGCATCAATGTTTATCGAAAGCGTTCATGTGCGCTAATCTACATTCTACAGTCTACCTTCTACCTTCAAACCGGGAGGATACCATGTTTCGAGAAGTAAGCAGCAGCCCAAACTTCAGCGCAATGGAGCATCAAACGCTGACGTTCTGGCGCGAACACGATACGCTTAAAAAGCTGATGGCGCAGAACGCGGATGGCCCTGTGTTCAGCTTCATAGACGGGCCAATCACCGCCAACAACGCGATGGGCGTGCATCACGCCTGGGCGCGTACCTACAAAGACCTCTACCAGCGTTACAAGGCGATGCGCGGCTACCATCAACGTTACCAGAATGGCTTTGACTGCCAGGGTTTGTGGCTGGAGGTCGAGGTGGAGAAGGCGCTGGGCTTCAACAGCAAGCGCGAGATCGAGGCTTACGGGCTGGATCGGTTCGCCGAGCAGTGCCGCGCCCGCGTAATCAAGTTTGCCGAGCGCATCACCCAGCAATCAATCCGCCTGGGCCAGTGGATGGACTGGGATAACAGCTACTACACGATGAGCGACACCAACATCGAGTACATCTGGCACTTTCTGAAGCAGGTGCAGGAGCGCGGCTGGCTGTATCAGGGGTCGCTCAGTATGCCCTGGTGCATCCGCTGTGGCACATCTCTGGCACAACACGAATTGGCCGATGCCTACCGTGATGTCACCCATCGCACCATCTACCTCAAGCTGCCACTGGTGGATCGCCCCGGCGAGTTTATGCTGGTCTGGACCACCACGCCCTGGACGCTATCCAGCAACACTGCGCTGGCAGTTCACCCTGAGCTTGAATATGGCCGCATCCTGCAGGACGGCGAGGTGTACTACGCCTCTACCGGCAGCTTCAAGCGCCTGAAGGGCGGTTACGAGGTTGATGGTGTGGTCAAGGGTAGCGAATTGGTCGGGCTAGCCTATCGCGGCCCGTTCGACGAGCTTGAGGTGCAGCAGGGGGTTGTCCACAAGGTAATCGCCTGGAACGATGTCAGCGACGAAGAGGGTATGGGCGTGGTTCACATCGCCCCCGGCTGCGGCGCGGAGGACTTCGGCCTCAGCCAGCAGTACGGCCTCAGCGTGATCGTGCCGATTGACGAAGCGGGCAACTACTACAAGGGTTTCGGCGAATATAGCGGCAAGAACGTGCGCGAGGTGACTAGCGAGGTCTTCCGCGATCTCACCGCTAAGGGTTATGTATACAAGATCGAGGATTACACCCACCGCTATCCGGTTTGCTGGCGCTGCGGCGAAGATCTGGTTTTCCGCGTGGTCAATGAGTGGTTCATCAGCGCCGACGGTGGCAGCAAGCCGGAAGATGGTGGCATCCGCCCGCTGATGAAAGCGGCAGCCGACAAGGTGCGCTGGATCCCCGAAGCCAGCGGCAAGCGGATGCAGGGCTGGCTCGACAATATGCGCGACTGGTGCATCAGCCGCAAGCGTTACTGGGGTCTGCCCCTGCCCTTCTACAAGTGTGATAACGGCCACTTCACCTACGTCGGCAGCAGGGCAGAGCTACGTGAACGCGCCACTGACCCGACGAAGGTGGATACGATGAAGGAGTTGCACCGCCCCTGGATTGACGAAATCACCATCCACTGCGCTGCGTGTGGCAACGAGGCCACTCGCGTGCCGGAAGTGGGCGACTGCTGGCTGGATGCGGGCATCGTGCCATTCAGCACGCTCAAATATCTGGAGGATAAGAAGCTCTGGCAGAAATGGTTCCCCGCCGAGTTCATCACCGAAATGCGTGAACAGGTGCGGCTCTGGTTCTACTCGATGCTGTTCATGTCGGTTACGCTGGAAGGTGTGCCGCCTTACAAGACCGTGCTTACCTTCGAGGAGGTGCGCGACGAGAAGGGTGAACGCCTCAGCAAGTCGAAGGGCAACGGCGTGCCTTACGATGAAGCAGTGGAGAAGATGAGCGCCGATGTGATGCGCTGGATGTATGCCGCCAATAACATCAATAGCAACATCAACTTCGGCTACGGCGTGGCGAAAGATGTCACCGCCAAGCTGCTAACCCTCTGGCATACCTACAGCTTCTTCGTCACCTACGCCAATCTGGACAATGTGGACGTAAGCAAGCTGAACGTGCCGACTGCCGAGCGCAGCGAACTCGACCGCTGGGTACTCGCCCGCCTCAACCTGCTGGTGAAGCAGGCGCGGGCCGAGCTTGACGACTACGACTCCGCCAGTGTGACCGGCAAGATCCAGGAGTTCGTGGAGGATCTGTCCAACTGGTACGTGCGCCGCAGCCGCCGCCGCTTCTGGAAGAGCGAGAGCGATAGCGACAAGCTAGCAGCATATGCCACCCTGTACGAGTGCCTTACCACTCTGTGCAAGGTGATGGCTCCAATCATGCCATTTCTCAGTGAGGAGATGTACCAGAATCTGGTTGCCGTGCAGGATGCGGATGCGCCGCAGAGCGTCCACCTCTGTACCTACCCTGAAGCCGACGAGGCGCTGATTGACGAGCAACTGCTGGCCGACACCGGCATGGTCATCAAGGTGGTGGGGCTGGGCCGCGCCGCCCGCTACAAGTCGGGTCTGAAAGTGCGCCAGCCACTCGCCGGTATCACGGTGCGGGTACGCAACCCGCAGGAGCGGGCCGCGTTGGAGCAGCATCAGCAGCAGGTCATCGAGGAGCTAAACGTCAAGACAGTCAACATCACCGCCGATGCCAGCGAACTGGTGAGCTACATCATCAAGCCAAACCTGCGGCTGCTGGGCAAGAAGTACGGTAAGCAACTACCGGCCATCACCGCCGCACTAACCGCTGCCGAGGCGGGCGCAATCGAGCGCAACATCAGCGCGGGGCAGCCAGTCAACCTCAGCGTGGATGGGCAGGCCATCGAACTGCTGCCCGACGAGGTGCTGGTGGAGACCAGACAGAAGGAAGGCTTCGCGGTGATGGAGGACGAGGGGCTGGTCGTTGCGCTGGACACCAACCTCACACCTGAGCT
>JBBRMT010000262.1:0-6391 GCA_038230695.1 Chloroflexia bacterium | reverse complement strand
CGAAAGCAGCGGCGGTCGTCAAGTCTCAGGGGGCTGGGGCGCAGCCCGATCGCTGAAGCATACTAATGCTTATCGAAAGCAGCGGCATTCGCCAAGTCTCAGGGAGCTGGGGCGCAGCCCGATCGCTGAAGCATAGTAACGCTAATCGAAAGCTAATCTGCTCCAGCTTCGCGACAGGCATTTGTCCATTTCAGCCGCTGGGGGCTGAACCCCCAGACCCCCAGCGTAATCCCCTGCTGCAATAGTTGTACTAAACGGCCGCCAGTTGGTAGTCGGTTCTCGGGATTGTCAGCCGTCGTGGCGGGCAGCGTGCCGCGATAGAGATGCGCATAGGGAATTGGCTGGGCTGCCTGCCCCGGCGCAGCCACAGTGAGCGCCACCTGCTGGCTGGCCGAGGTTAGCGCCTCGCGCATAGTGAAGCTGTGCCAACCCTGCGTCAATATTACCTGTACCTGGTCGCCGCGCGGGCCTTGCCCCGCCACTAGCTGCGTCCTGCCGTCTATGATCAGCAGGCCCGCGCCGCCGCTCATCTTGAAGGTGCAGTCCATCGTTGCGGCGGCATAGAGCGAACCTTGCCACTGGCCCACAACTGGATAGCTGAGGTTGGCGGGCGGCGGATTACTGGCATCGAGGACGGGGCCACGTTCGGCGCGACTAGCCAGCAGCTTGCCGGGCTGATATATGTTGCCCCCGCCAAAGTAGCTGGCCTGTACCCCGTGCATGGCATTAGCCGCGCTGGCCCGCACGATGTACACCTGGCGGAAGGGCTGCCCGTTGATGTAGGGGATGGTCTGCATCAGCGCAGCAGGGTAAAGCTGTTTAATTAGAGAACCCTCGACCCAACGCTGTGGCATAACCAGGAATAGCGCATCCTTGTTCAGCATTTGCGAGAAAGGCAGCACATCAGTGAGCTTGCCCACATCATCTCCTTGCAGCGCGGGGGCGAGGAAGCGGATGGTAACGAAATGGATGCTATACTCTGGTGGACAGACGCAGTAGGCATCATAGTTCTGCTGTGCGCCGCGTAGGTAGTATGCGTCAATCGAGAGGTCGGCCCAGGGCTGCACCTTGTCGCGGAAGTCGGTATAGTAGTTCTGCACCCCTTGCGCCATCAGCCCTGCCAGCAACACGATTAGGGCGACGTTCAGGTATCGCGTCTGAGTCGCAGCAACCCGCGTTGGCAATCCGCCTGCTGCTGCACGATGCAATAGGCGGCGTAGCAGCCGCACCAGCCCGCGTTCCAGCCCATCCCATGCGAACCAGGCGCTGCGCTCCGCTTCATATAGTATCTTGTTGAGGGCAATTGCAGGGAATATGTAGAACACCTGATATACCCCGGCCATGCGTAGCAACTCCGGTGGGTGGATGGTCAGCATGGTGGAGAGCAGCAAGCCCACCCAGAACCAGAGGTTTAGCAAGAAATAGCGCGGGTCGCGCCAACGCCACAACGCATAGGCAATACCCATCCCCGCCAGTATCGCGGGGATGGTGGGCAGCAGCGGTTGGCTGGTCTGGTAGAAGTAGGTGGGGTCGTGATAGAAGTTGAGCGCCAGGTAGGTGTGCTTGGCTTGCTCCCACAGCAGATTGCTCCATAGCTGCCCGTTGGCGAACATTGCCTGCGGGGTAAACCCCAGCCCACCTGCCGGATAAGCCATCCCCCAGTCCTTGAAGGCCAACTCTGCGCCAAAGTTGCTGAAGATGGAGACCTCCTGCAAGTGCTTGAGCAAGACCGCCTGATGCTGGATGGTGTAGACTATGGTGGGCGCGACCAGTAGCCACAAGCCCAGGCCGAGACTAATGAGATGCCGCCAATAGTTGGCTAGGAAGCCGCGCTGCGTAACCACCAGGTAGGCAACCAGCAAACCGAGCAGGATGAAGATGGCACGAGACGAGGGGTAGAAGAACAGGCTGGCGGCGGCAGCGTAGCCACTCCACACGAAATCGAGGTAGCGTTTGCTGCGTAGCCCCTTGAAGAAGAAGTAAAAACTGAGCGTCCAGAACAGGGCCAGTTGCTCGGTGCCTGCGGGATAGAGTGAGAGGTGCAGGCTGGGGCCAGCGGCAGCCAGCAAGGCAGCGGCAATCAGCGCGGAGCGCGAACCCCAGAGCAGCCGCACTAGCAGGAACATGGCGAAGATGTCCAGCACGCTGAACACCGCACTGCTGAAGTGGATACCGGCGGGCGTATCGTCGCCGAACAGGGCCATCCCGGGCAGCATCGTCCACATCGTGCCGCTGGGGAAGTAATACCAGTTGGCGCTGGTCAATGGTGGCGCTATTGCGAAGTCGCCGTGCAGCAACGATTTGGCGATTAGGCCAATCTCCGCCTCATCGCTGTGCAGGCCAATCGGGTTGTAGCTAAGGCCATAAGCGCGAAACCAAATCGCCGCCAACAGGATTAGTCCGAGCAGCAGCCACTCCAGGTGCGGTTGGCCGCTACTCCGTTGGCTCAAATCCGCGCCATCATCCTCCGCGATTAGCAGTTCGTCAGGGTTGGCAGCCGCCAACGGCCACAGGTCAACCTTCTGTCCGGCGCAGGCGCGGGCAAACAGGGCCAGGCTAATCGCCCACAGCAGCAAAGCCCGCCAGTCCAATTGGTCCTGCTCGTGCAGCGTCACCGCAATTACGCTACTTACGACGGCAAGCGCAGCCAGTGTCATCCGCCATCGCTCACGGTGGGTAATAACCAACCAGCGGCGGGGTTGCTCGCCAAGCAGTTGCATTGGTCGCTCGGCATACATGCCAGCGAAGTAGCGAGTCCGCTGGTCGGGTTCGCGCTCGGTCGGGTTGGGCGAAGGCGCGGCGACACGGCGCACTGGCAACGTAGTGACAACCGCTGCTCCACTATTGGGATGATAGCGGCCAATGCGGAAGAAACGGCGATTCTTGTAGCTGAACAGATAGCCCACGATCAACACGCAGGCGGCCAGCAGATAAAGCCATGCGCCGCCCAGATCGTGCGCCTCATATTTTAGCTGCCCCTGCCAGGCGATCACTAGCGCAGCGATGCTGGCAAGCAAGCCTCTGGCCCGCAGTAGTGAGCGGACCAAGCCGCGAAGCAATGTAATCAACTGATGTGGGTAAAGTGGGATTCTGTTCATAAGCAAAAAGAATTGTGGTCTGGTAAGCTGTCGGATAGCAAGCAGCGTGTCGAGTTTATGCAAGGGATTGTGGTCTGGTATGCTGCCGGATGTAGGCCGCGTGCCGAGTTACCGGGGGTTGGGTGCGTAGCCCCAATCGGTGAAGCGCCCGTGATGCCCATCGCAAGCGCTATCGCTTACCAAGCGTCTATGTTGGTCATTGTTGCAATCACCAAGCAGTGATGCGCTTGACCGCTCGGAGCTACGCTCCCAGCCCTCAGTAACTCGGCGAGTGGCCGGTAGTCCCCCGCCGCTACTATACCTTCAACTCTTTGTCATTGCGCTACGGTGTGGCGCTGCTGGTTGGTGCGGCCTCGGGCGTGGCGACTGGCACATGGGTGGTGTTGCTAACGCCGAAGCTATCCATGTTGGTTGGCTTGCTCAGGTCAGTATTCTGTATCGTCTGGATGAAGCTATCCTCATCCTGCTGGGTCAACTGGCCGGTTTGCACCAGTTGGCCGAGCGCGGGCTTGATTGCAGCGATTACAGCAGCTTTCAGGTCGGCTTCGCTGATCTGCCTGGTCTTAGCAAGGGTGGCGAATGTCGTGCCGTTCGCCAGTTCGGTCTTCAGCTTGTCGGTGTCCATGCCCAGCACTTTGGCGGCGGCATCGAGCAACTGCTGCGTGAACTTCTGCTGCAGCGCCTGCTTGTTTACCTCGCCGTTGCGATAATCCTTGATGGTCGCACCAGCTGGTGGGGTGAAGGTGAATTGAGCCTTGTCAATCGGCACGTTGTACTGCACATCGGTTGCTTCGGTAGAGATTACCGGCTCTTGTGCGTCAGAGCTTTCGTAGCCTGCGGTCTTGAGTATCAGGTAAGTTTGCTGATCAAGCCAGATCCGGCTAGGGCCAGCCAGGACCAATCCTACGCATCGGAAAGCGCCGAATTCGATTTTGTATGTAGCCCGATTGGCGATTATGTCGGTGCCAGTAAGGGACGGGCCGGTAGAACACTTGTTTGATGATGGAACGTCGAGTGAAGTTGCACCAAACAATTGTCTAATGGGGTTGGGGCCGCCATTAAGATCTAGATTGCTAATCCCCACCACGTTCGGTTGTGCAGTATAGTCCCATACGCTGACACCATTGCTAACCTCGATTGCGTGATCTACCTTACTGTTATCAGTAGTGGATGATGAAGGAGTTGTCTTGTCAATGCGCCAGAGGTTAGGTGACTGGAACATGATAACTGTCTGACCTGTTGCCGTTATACTCTTGTTTGCAGGCAATGGCAACCCATTAGGTGGAATGGATGAACGTGTCATTGTTGTCTCAGTCAGCACAAAGCTCTGAATCTGCCCGGACTTCAGTGCAGTCTCAGCATTATTGCGGATCGTATCAATGCTGGGCAGCGGTGGGGTTGGCGTGGCGAACGCAGAATTGCCACTACCGCCCATCGCCGGATTACGCCCCGAAAGGATACCGGCCAGCAACGCCGCGCCGATCACCAGCAGCGCCAGCATCACTGCGGTTGCCAGGCGGGGCATCAGCCAGCTTTGCAACGGGAAGCGGTGTGAAGAGGCAGGCAGCGGTCTGGCGGCCAGGTTTGATCGCGAGTTCGCGGGCAGGGCGGGGGCGGCGACAATGCGTTGCTCAAGTTGCCAGGCGAAGGTGCTGGATGGCTCGGCGGTAGCAGCCTGCTGGTAGAGCCGCTGCGCCAGAGTGACGAACTCGGCATCTAGTCCATCAGGAGGAAGGGCTTGCAGGTTCTGTGCCAGCGTGGCGCAATACTGCTCTAGTAGCGCGGCTTGCTGTTGCGGATTATTTGCCATTAGACACCTCCTGTGCCGCTTCGTTGCTACGGCCCTTGATTATTTCGCGCAGGCGATTGAAGGCGCGGAAGCGCATCATCCGTACGGTGCCAGCGCCTTTGCCGATGGCCGCGCCAATCTGTTCGCTGTTCAGGCCCGCCAGTTGTAGCTCCATCACCTTGGTTGCGCGTCGGGCAGCAGGGCCAGGGTGGCGTGCAGGTCGTCGTAGTCGGCACGGGCGAGGCTGACATCTTCGGGGCTGGGTGCGTCGTCTACCAACTCGCCCGCTTGCTCGAACGGCACCTGGGGGCGTTGCCGCCGCTGCGTGTCCACCACCGTGTTGTGGGCGATGCGGAACAACCAGCCCGCGAAACCCTCGTCGCGATATTTGCCGATTGTCGCCAGCGCCTTGAGAAAGGTGTCGCTGGTGGCATCCTCCGCCGCCTCGTGGCTGCCCAGGCGGATGTAGCAATAGCGGTAGACGGCTCGAAAGTAGCGGCGATATAGCTGAGTGAAGGCCGCAGCATCCTCACGGGCGGCGGCCACCAGGGTCGCATCGTCCAAATCGGCTTCCGCCGTGTTGATATTGTCAACTGCCTCTCTGTCGTCCCACGAACGCAACCAGATGGGCATAGCTAGCTCCTAAAGTTGATTTGATTCCCCCTCTCCCCGGTGGGGGAGAGGGCTGGGGAGAGGGGGCGGAGGGGCGGGTTGCACTTGCCCTGGGCAGGGATGGTTGCCGAGTGCCACCACCCCGGCGTTACCAGATTACTGACACATCTTGGGGTCGCCAGCGCCGAGTGACCTGAGCAGATCCTTGGGGCTCTGGCTCAAGTCCAGGCTCTGCACCGCCTGGAGGGCTGCATCTTCCTGCTGCTGGGTAATCTTGCCATCCTTAACCCCCTGGTCTAGTATCGGCTTGATGCCTGTAGCAATCGCGGTCTTCAGGTCAGCCTGGCTGACGTTCTTGCTGGCGGCAAGGTCGGCGACGCTCTTGCCCTGGGTCAATTGCGCCATCAGTTGATCCTTGGTCATGCCCAGCTTGTCGGCAGCCGACTGGAACGCGGCGCTTTCCACCTGGCTCTGCAAGTTGCTCTGCGGCGTGGCGGCGCAATTGACCCGCTCGCTGTCGCTACTGGTGTTGCCGGGCATCAGGCCCAGCGCAAACATCTTGCTCTGCATATTGGCCCATTGCGTGCTGCGCTCGTCGGCCTGCGCCTGGGTCAGCTTGCCATCCTTGACCGCCTGGTTCAGCGTGTCCTTGAACGCCTGGCTCATGCTACTGGTCAGTTTGTCCTGGCTCACGCCGAGGTCGCCAGCCAGCTTCTGCATATAAAGATTGTAGTAGGCGCTGACCTCGACGGGCGCTTGCTTGCCGCTATCGCCAGTGCTGGGGGTGCTATCGGTTGCTGCTGCCACATTGGTGTGAATGGTTGCGCCCTGGGCGGGGGCGGCAGCGCCACCGTTGGGCGCTTGTGCGGCGGCGAACATCACCATTGAGATT
>JBBRMT010000261.1:0-6417 GCA_038230695.1 Chloroflexia bacterium | reverse complement strand
TCGTATCGCAAGATCAGTGATGCGCTGGTGGCTGCGCTGGGTTGCCTCGGCCTGCGTGCTACACTCGCTCCCCCTGGTTCGCACCGCGTTGCCAACCATCATGCCGCCTCTTGCTTCGAGCAGCCCGCTGACTATGAGGTTAGCGTTGGTGGGCGTAAGGTGATTGGCAGCGCCCAGGCGCGGCGGCACGGCTGTATTCTACAACAGGGCAGTATCCTGCTCGGGCTGGATGTCTGCAAGCTGGTGAGCGTGCTACGGTTCGACAGCGCCAATGCCCGCGAGGTTGCCAGTCAGCGTCTGGCCCAGCGCATGACTAGCGTGGGTGCGGCGCTGGGCCTGCGCTGGCCGCTAGATTACGCCACCATGGCCGATGCGTTGCGGCACGGTTTCACCCAGTCAATGGGCATTGTTCTAACCGATGGTGAACTCAGCGCCGCCGAGCAGGTTGCCGCCACCCAGTTGCGGGCGGAGAAGTACGCCAACGATGCGTGGACGTTGCTGCGTTAACCGATGACCATGCTTACCACAAAGCTGAACCAAATCGCCTTCACCCTCGACCATTTTCTCACCCCCACCCGTCTCAAGATACTTGCCATCATCCTCTTTCTCATTCTGCCGCTCTCCGAGGCGGTGGTGCTGTTCTCCGGCAGCGAGTACCATGCGGTCGGTGGTGGGGTCAAGGGCGTTGACTTCCTCATATTCTACAACGCGGGTAAGTTCGCCAACCAGGGCGCAGCGGTGGATGCCTACGACTATCGCCATATGCTAATAAGCATCCGTCAGCAGATCGGCGAACCTTTGCCCAACCCTGCCAGCCTGCCCAACTTCGCTACCACCTGGCCGATCTACCTATACTCGCCTCCATTTACCGTCATCTTCGCGCTGCTGGCGCGGCTGCCGTTCTGGGGTGCGTTGGCAATCTGGTTGCTGGCGGGTCTGGCCGCTTTGCTGCTGGCAATCTGGCTGCTGCGGCTGGCGTTGCCCTACCTGCAACGCCAACCCTACTGGCTAGTCGCCATGCTGGCGCTGGGCTTCTGGCCGCTGAACATCGTCTTCAGCAACGGGCAGTACTCCTGCTTTACCCTGCTGGTCTACGTCTGCGCTTTCTATTTCACCCGGCCTCCCAACCTAGATGCCATAAAGCCCCGGCCGGGGTCGGGGGAGAAATCTCAAACCCATACTAAACTAAGCCCCCAGCGGGAGTTGGGGGGGAAATCTCAAACCCCCACTAAACTAAGCCCCCAGCGGGGGTTGGGGGGGAAATCTTGCATCACTGATCAACTAAGCCCCCAGCGGGGGTTGGGGGAGAAATCTCGAAGTGTGATCAATGCTGAAGGGGAGCTGATCGCGGAGCATTTGCCCGATCATAGCGAGGGGGCAGCATCTCCCCCCCAAACCCCCGCTGGAGGCTTTTTGCACTCCGGGCGTGGCGAGGGGGCAGCATCTCTCCCCCAAACCCCCGCTGGGGGCTTTTTGCGTGGTAGGGATTGGCTGGCAGGGCTGATTGCCACTATCCTCGCCTTGCAGAAGCCGCAACTGTTGATTGGCCTCGGCCTGATCTGGCTGCTCACTTGGAACTGGCGAGCGATTGGCGGGCTGCTGGTCGGCACCGCGCTTGCTTGCGCTCTCACCCTGATAGTGCTGCCGCCAGCGACCTTCAGCGCCTGGATTGGCAACCTGTTGGCCTTCAGCAGCGCTAGCCCCGACGCGCCCATCCCGCCCACCGATGTAACGATGCGTACCCTGCTGCACGACCTGCTGCCCTTTGCCAAAGGGTTCGCCAATCTGCTATACTATGCCTACTTCATCGCGGCCCTCGCCGCCTTGGCATTCGCCGTGCGCCGTCTGAACGCTGCGCCTATTAGCGCGGTGCATCGCCACTACTGGCTATATACGCTGGCCGCGCTATTCACCGTCGCCTCGGCCAACTATCTGCTAATTTACGATCTGACCCTACTGCTTCTGCCCGTGCTGCTGCTCTTCGCCATCTTCGACCAACCAGCAGAGGCAACACTCATGCGGCTGAAACTGCTCACTGCCTTCCTCTATCTCGGCCTGATGGTCTGCCACTTCGTCGGGCTTGTAGGTGGGCCGCAGTTGGCGGTGGGGGTGGTGTTTATTTATATCGGGGATCTTTGCTTGCTCTTCGTTCAGAATATTCAGGCTGATAATCATACCGTACCAGAGGTCTGATGTTCATAGGAGAATTGATGCCACGCAAGATACGCGAAGTGAAGGCAGAGCTGAGACGGGCGGGATTCATTTGGCGAACTGGGCGGGGTAGCCACACTGTTTGGACTCACCCTCTCATCAATGACCAACTTACGATACCTGGACACGATGGCGATGATGTCAAACCTTACTTGGAAGGTAAAGTGCGTCTCCTTTTGGAGAAGCTACGCGATGCACAGCGGAGGCAGTGATGAATACCAACGCGCAGACCCTATATAAGCATTACTCCATGCTCATCCAATGGTCTGACGAAGACGATGCCTACATCGTGACCGTGCCGGAGCTACCTGGCTGCGTTACGCATGGCGCGACTTACGAGCAGGCGGTGCAGCAGGGGCAAGATGCAATCGAAAGCTGGATTGATGCGGCCCACGCCTGGGGTCGCCCCATCCCTGAGCCGCAGGTGTTTGCAGCAAATACGTAAGTTCATTCTGTCTTCAAAGGAGAAGATCGCATATGGCAAATGATTTTGATATTCTCATCCTCGGCGGCGGGCCGGGGGGTTACGTCGCCGCGCTGTACGCCGCGCTGCATAAGGGGCAGCGGGTCGGCATTGTCGAGCAGGAGCGGCTGGGTGGGGTCTGCCTCAACTGGGGCTGCATCCCTAGCAAGACGATGGCGAAGGGCGCGGAGATGTTGCAGCAGTTGCAGCAGCACGGCGCGGAGTACGGCATCAACGCCACCCCCAGCTTTGATTTTGCCACGCTGATGCGGCGCAAGGATGTGGTGGTCAACCAGCTAGTGGGCGGCATCTACCAGCTAATGAAGGCCCGCAAGGTGGAAGTGTTCGGCGGCACGGGGCGGCTAGTCAAGCCCAACACCCTGCTGGTACACTCGACGGACGGCGGCCAGGAACTGACCGCCAGGAACATCATCCTTGCCACTGGCGCAAGCATTGCCAACATCCCCATCCCTGGCGCGGATCTGCCGGGCGTGATAAACAGCGATGATGCGGTCAGCCTCACCGACCTGCCACGTAGCTTGACCATCATTGGCGGCGGGGTGATCGGCATGGAGTTCGCCAGCATCTATAACGCGTTTGGGGTCAAGGTCAACGTGGTCGAGATCCTGCCGCGCATCCTGCGTAACACCGACGATGAGATCGTGCGCCGCTTCCAGACCATCATCAAGGGGCAAGGGGTGGGTATCTACGCCGACGCAAAGGTGCAGCAGATCCGCGAAGCCGAGGGCGGGCTGGAGACGGTGGTGCAGACCAAGGATGGCGAGAAGGTGTTCGCCAGCGAACTGGTGCTAATCGCGGGCGGGCGCATCCCCAACGTGGATGCTACGGGCGGACGCGACCTCGGCCTGGAGGTGGCGAACCGCGCCGTCAAGGTCAATGGCCGGATGCAGACCAACATCCCCGGCGTGTACGCGATTGGCGACCTGATCGGCGGCGCGATGCTGGCTCACGTTGCTAGTTATGAAGGTGAAGTGGCGATAGACAACATCCTCGGCCACGAGCGCGAGGCTGATTACACTGCCGTTCCCGACTGTATATTCACCCTGCCGGAGATTGGCAGCGTCGGCCTCACCGAGTCCGAGGCAAAGGTGCAGGGACGGGCGGTGAAGGTGGGCAAGTTCCCGTTCTCCGCACTGGGCCGCGCCCAGAGCATGGGCGATACCAACGGGCTGGTCAAGATCGTCTCCGACCCCGACGACGGCACCATCCTGGGCATGGCGGTGATGGGGCCGCACGCCTCCGACCTGATCGCCGAGGGCGCACTGGCGGTGCAGATGAAGGTCAAGGCCAGCGAACTGGCCCACACCATCCATGCCCATCCCACCCTGCCGGAAGCGACCATGGAAGCAGCGCAAGGCGCAGCTACTGGCAGCTATATCCATTATGGCTCGTAGTTAAGTTTGATGCCAACCGTTTGCAGAATTCGTTAATCAATAGACAGTCAACCTCATTTCAGGCCATAACTTGCGCCGCTCCCCTTTCAAAGGGGAGCGGCGCAGCTTTTATTTGCAACCCAACGAAAGGACGAGGTAAGTATTTTGGTAAGGCTAGTCCGAACATCTAGTACCATTTTGCTATCAAAAACAGGACTGTCATGTTGTTGCATATGGGCTACCGTTAAGATACAATCGCTGTAATGCCCCCCTGGGCATTGCGAACTTGCATACAAAAGGAGGTGAGAAGATGCAGACTATTCTAAAGAAGAAAGGCCAGGGTCTGGTCGAGTACGCGCTTATCCTGGTTCTGGTTGCCATCGTCGTGATTGTCGTACTAACCGTACTAGGCCAGAAGGTCAACAAGGTCATGTCCGAGGCAGGCAGCGGCCTACGCTAACCATCCGCCCAGCCACTGGTAATCCGCCAGGGCCAAGCATCTATCCCAAGCTTTATAATCCATACTTTCGCGCCGGGTTAAGAAACTCGGCGCACTTATTTGCCTGCCTGCTGCCTCACTTTCCTCTACTAATCGAACGCGTCTGCGGAAAAACGGTAAGTAAAACTGTAAGGAAGGCGCAAGTAATGGTACTATATGGCTAGACAAAAATAGTACAACTGCGCTATTGCAATTAAACGGTGGGGGCTGTACAATACACTCATCAAAACAAAACGGGTCGTGAACCCGCTGATAGAGAAAGGGGGTGTGTGAACTGTGAAGAATAATCTCAAGAAGAAGGGGCAAGGCCTCGTCGAGTACGCTCTTATCCTAGTGTTGGTCGCTATCGTAGTTATTGTCGTTCTAACCGTACTCGGCTCCAAGGTTAACAAGGTCATGTCCGAGGCTGGCAGCGGTCTGGGCTGAGCCTCACCCTCAACGAAACAAGAGACCCCGCCAACGCGGGGTTTTTTGTTGCCCAAAATTGGGGTCCGTTTGTTGGAATTGCGTTAGATGTGCTTTGCCAGGCTTGTTAAATGCCGGGCGATGCTGCTATAATGCGCCCAATGCAGGTGAGCCTTGCTTGTAAAGTCTGGGCGCAGCGATTGCTTTATAATTGGCACATGGTATCTGATAGGCAGTGAGTTATCAGCAGGCCGAAAGGTATGAACATGGCAGGCAAGCCGGTAATTTTTACTATTGACGACGACCCCGAAGTGCTGCAGGCGATCGAGCGTGACCTGCGCCGCGAGTATGGCAGCCGCTATCGCATCCTCCGCGCCGACTCCGCCGCTAAGGCGCTGGAGGCTTTGCATGAGTTGCAACGCCGCGATGAGCCAGTCGCCCTGTTCGTGGTAGACCAGCGAATGCCGCAGTTGAACGGCGTGGAGTTTCTCAAAGAGGCGCTCAAGCTATATCCCAACGCCCGCCGCGTATTGCTCACCGCCTACGCCGATACCGATGCGGCCATCCAGGCAATCAATGATGTGCAGATCAATCATTACCTGAACAAGCCCTGGGACCCGCCCGAAGAACACCTCTACCCCGTCCTCACCGACCTGCTTGATGACTGGCAGGCGGCCTACTCACCGCCATTCGAGGGGGTGCAGGTGGTGGGCCACCGCTGGTCGCCACAGGCGCACGACATCAAGGACTTCCTCGCCCGCAACCAGATACCATATCAATCGTTCGACATCGAAATTGACCCCGCCGCACAGAAGCTGCTTGAGCGTTGCAATGCCGACCTCGCCCATTTGCCGCTAGTTGTGTTCCCTGACGGCAAGTGCCTCGTAGATCCAGATATTGCAGCGGTTGCTGCGCAAATGGGGCTGGCAACCGAGGCAAAATTGCAGTTCTACGATCTGGTTATTGTTGGCGGTGGCCCTGCGGGATTGGCGGCGGCAGTTTATGGCGCGTCGGAGGGTCTCAGCACTCTGATGATTGAGCGCGAAGCGCCGGGCGGCCAGGCTGGCACAAGCTCACGCATCGAAAACTATCTGGGCTTCCCCTCCGGCCTCAGCGGGGCCGATCTCGCCCGCCGCGCCGTGGCTCAGGCCAAGCGCTTTGGGGTGGAGATGCTTGCGCCGCAGGAAGTGATAGGCCTGCGCGTTGATGGCCCCTACCGCTACGTCAAGCTAGGCGACGACACCGAGGTTAGCTGCCACGCCCTGCTGATCGCCACTGGCGTATCGTGGCGCAAGCTGGATGTGCCAGGCATGGATAAGCTGACCGGCGCGGGCGTTTACTATGGCGCAACCAGCAGCGAAGCGCCCGCCTGCACCGATGAAGATATATATATCGTGGGCGGGGCGAACTCGGCAGGGCAGGCAGCGATGTTCTTTTCGCGGTAC
>JBBRMT010000260.1:0-6430 GCA_038230695.1 Chloroflexia bacterium | reverse complement strand
AGATCCAGCTTGACAAAGCGGGTACGGTATTGTATAATACCCCTGCAGCAAACAGATCGCGGGGTGGAGCAGTGGCAGCTCGTTGGGCTCATAACCCAAAGGTCGGTGGTTCGAATCCGCCCCCCGCTACCAATACAAGGCAAGAAGCGCGTACAATCTTGTGCGCGTTTCCCTTATCCCCTAACTATGGCGACGTAGCTCAGTGGCAGAGCAAGGGACTCATAAGCCCTCGGTCGGTGGTTCAAATCCACCCGTCGTCACCACCGCAAGTTAATATCCGCAACCCAGCGCGACTGACCAGGCGGCCAGTCGCGCATTTCTTTGTGCGCGCCCCTCTTGCCATTTTCCACGATAAGGTTTATGATAACCCCATGCTGGAGGTGGAATATGGCGCAGATGAAGAACAGGTCGTCGCCTTGCCCAACATCGCAGACCGGGTTAAACGTTTCATTGACGACAATCAGCTATTCACCCATCCGCAGACCCTGGTGGTCGGCGTGTCTGGTGGGGCGGACTCGGTGTGCCTGCTACATTTGCTGCACAGCCTGAGTGAGCGCTATCAGCTGCATCTGCACGTAGCCCATCTCAACCATCGGCTGCGGGGGCTGGAGGCGGAGGGCGATGCCCGCTACGTGCAGTTGCTGGCGCGGCAACTCGACCTACCCGTTACAATTAGCGCGGCGGATGTGCGGGCTTATCAGGCGGAGCGGGGATTGTCACCGGAGTTGGCGGCGCGACAGGTGCGCTACGCCTTCCTTGCTGATGTGGCCCGCAGCGTGGGCGCGGAGCGGGTGGCGGTCGGCCATACTGCTGATGACCAGGTGGAGACGGTGGCAATCCACTGGCTACGCGGCACCGGCCTGGCGGGGTTGCGGGGGATGCGGCCCGCTGCGCCAATCTTTCGACTGGCCGAGGCCGATGTGCCTGACTTTGATGAGGTTAGCGCGGAGAGCGATGCGCCACCTTCGGGGCAGGGGCCGCTGATGCTGGTGGTGCGCCCGCTGCTGGCGCTGTGGCGGGTTGACACCGAGGCTTACTGCAAGCAAGCGGGCCTCAAGCCGCGCCGCGACAGTAGCAATGACGACCTGCGCTTGCGGCGCAACAAGGTGCGCCAGCAGCTTATCCCCGCGCTGGAAGCCTACAACCCGGAGTTCAAGCAGAACGTGTGGCGGGCCAGCCTGACGTATGCGGCGGAGTACGACTACCTGGAGGCGCAGGTGGATACGGTGTGGCCGCAGTTGGCGACGGTGGGCGATGGGGTGGTGCGGTTGGATGGCGCAGCCTGGCGCAATACGCCGCTGGCCTTGCAGCCCTATTGCCTACGGCGGGCGGTGTTGACTATCATCGGCCATGTGGAAGGGTTGGAGCGGGTGCATATTGATGCCGCGCTGGGGGCGGATGGTCCCGCCCGCGTCCGCATGAACCTGCCGCATGGCCTGGTCATGGTGCGCGAACCGGAAGGCTTCGTGGTCGCGCTGCGCGAGGGATTGGAGCAGCGGCTACGCACATTGGATCGCGACTACGCGCCGCAACTGGTCTCGCCCGCGCCGCTGCTGGTCGAGCCGCCGGTCACACTGCAACTGCCGTTCGGCTGGCAGGCCAGCTTCGCCTGGGTTGCGCCGCCTGCGGATCCAACCGCCGTCGAGCCGTTCGCGGCTTATCTGGATGTGAGCAGCTTCGATGCCCCTTTTATCCTGCGCGGACGGCGGCCCGGCGAACGTATCGAGCCGCTGGGATTGCACGGGCAGAGCAAATCGTTGCAGGATATTATGGTAGATGCGAAGGTCGCCACTCACCTGCGTGCCAGTTGGCCGCTGCTGGTTGCCACCGACCCGGAGCGCGGCGAACAGCCGTTGTGGGTGGTGGGTCTGACACTTTCGGAACTGGGGCGGGTGGGGCCACAAAGCAAGCGGGCGCTGTACGTCCGCTTTAGCCAGGGCTTACCGTCCCATCACCTTAATCCGCACGGCGGGCTAATCGGCACTGACAAACAATAATCGCCTCGCTTGATAAGCATTGATGCGCTTGACCAATGGGAAGCTCGCCTCCCAACCCTCAGTAACCTGGGTAGCGGAGAAGTATCCCCCACCACTACTCCCCTTAATCAGTTGTGGGCAATGTTTAGCTCAGTGGGAGGAGTCAAACAAGGATGAAAAAACCTGCGGCGAAAAGAAAAGGTTCGTTCATCATCTTCGCGCAAATCGGGGTGGTGCTGCTGGTTGCGGTTGCCATTGCTGCGGGTATTTATGTGCAATCGCAGTCGGTAGATGGCCCAGCCCCTTTGCCTGCGGTGGCGACTCCAGAGCAATTGGCCCAGGCGCGGTTGGTGTTCAACCTCAACAACACCAGCTTCAGTGGCGCGGTCGAGCTTGGCGGCGAGGTTCAACTGGGGTTGTTGGACGACAGTGGCGTTACCTCCACGCTCAACCTGAGTATGCCGGTCGGCGTACCCTACCAGTTGCAGGATCATTACCTCGTTTCCCAGGTCAGCAGCCCGGCGGGGACACTGCGCGTCTTCACCACCACCTACACAGTGCGGGAGATCGCGTCGTCTGCCTTGCGCCAGTTGAGCGCGGTGATGAGCGCCACCAATGCGCTGGGCGACACCTACAGCTTCAGCCAGCCGCTACTCGCGCCCGATGGCAACAGCATCGCCTATATAGTCAGCCATCAGGAGTTTATTGACAACGGCACGCAGGTGCGCCTAAGCTGGACTTTGCTACGCGCCGACCTGAACAGCGGCGCGGAAACCACGCTTGGCTCCGGCCAGTTGAGCGGGGTGGGCGTACCAGCGGTGGGGCTTATGTTCTGGTCAAGCGCCAGCAAACAGATCTATCTGACCCAGCAGAGCGCAACGCAGAATCCCAATGCCAGTGTTACCCTCTATCCGTACAATGCCGATGGCAGCGGCGCGGGGCAGCCAGTTACCATCCCTAGCGTCTTCAACATGGCTGCGCCCGATGGCAGCAAGGTGGCTTATCTGGACAACGATAAAGCGACCTATGACCCACGGCAACTTCCCAACTTCAATCGTATTGTTATCCTCGACCTGTCCAGCGGGGGGTTGCGGCGCATCAGCGCAGCGGTGGGCAACCTCATCGAACCTGACTTTGCATGGTCGTCAGACAGCAAGAACCTCGCCTACATCGAACGGCTCGGTGCGCCAACGGCGGGCGGCAACCCTGGCAACAGCCTGTTTTACCATATCTTGCTCAAGCGGTTCGACCCTGGCACGGCGCACACTACAGCTATTAGCGAATACCAGGCGAATGCAAACGTCGCGCCGAATACGACGAATAATAATATGGTCTGGTGCGGCGACCGCTTCTATATCCAGCTTGTCAGCTTCATGGGGCTAGGCCAAAGCAGGGCAACGCTCTATGATACCAGCGCCGATGGGCAGGGCGGGTTCCGACGGGCCGTGGCTGGCGAGTGGCCTTACCAGATGCTCGGCTGCGTGCCTTAGTTCTAGCCGCCAGTTAGCCGCCGCACCAGAGCCAGCAGTTCGTCGAGGTCGAAGGGCTTGGCAAGGTAGTTAGTAATGCCGCGCTTCCTGACCTGCTGTTCGTGCGCTCCCGCCGACATGAACAGCACCGCCGCGTTGCCGTAGCGATCGTCTGAACGCACCGCATCGTATAGAGCGTAACCGTCCATGCCAGGAAGATTTATGTCAATAATCATCAGTTGGGCCTTGACCTGCAGCAGCAAGGCGAGCGCCTGGGCAGCATCGCCAACCAGGCTGGCCTGGTAGCCCGGTTCGGCGCTGATAGTTTCGCGGATGAGTTCGCCGATGAAGGGGTCATCCTCGACCACTACTACAATCTTGTTGGCTGGACCTGCATCTTCCGTCATTCGTTTGCCCTCCTGAATGTTGTATCAAAGCCAGCGGGTAACATGGTGCAATCAACATTGTTAGCCTGGCAGTGAGATTGTCTCCCAATGCCAGGTTTTTAGCGCCAACTACAGGAGTTGGTATTTCTTAAACTATACGGTTAAATCGGCAATGTTAGCCTTACATCGGCGAGAGAAATCCCACCCCTTACGATCGACTGCTCTACTGCTTGAGAATTGCACCTGGAGATAGAAATCCAACACAATTTATTGCCCCTGGGAGCAGGCAATTTAGCCACTGCATAATGTGTGCCATTGATACACTGAGAACAGGCGCGAGGCGGGCGGATAGGTTGATCTATTCACACCGTAGAATATGCGGTGTTTTTTGCAAATGGCGAATATTCTACCGCAATTTACGAGTTTAGCAGAATATTTTCTAATATAGAAAACACGCAATGATGCCCCTGCCTGATGTTGACAAATGGGCCATAATGTGCTAATCTGTATCCGCGACGGCAGGTGCCACCGCTCTAGTTGGCTGTCCAGGAAGGGGCTTGGTTTGGAGATCGAGGCGTATGGGGAACGCCCTGGTTACGAACCGGGTCAAATACAAAAGCAGCCGCTTCCCTTCTGACGATGAACATCGCCAGAGGGATAACGTTCGGTTCTGGTTTACTTAAGGTTGGATGTATTTAAGAAAGGGAACGTGTAATGACCGGAAATCGCAGCAAACCAAAGTTGGTCGTAATGGCGACAGGGCTGATGCTCTTGATCGCGGTTACCGCTATGTTCAGCATGGCGCAGGCAGCGCCACCCAGCAGCCCCCCCGCATTGGTGGATACCGGGAGCGGCATCGCACAGCCCGCGAAGGGCGACGGCTTTGATGCGCTACCTCTCGGCCTCAAAGGTGTCTCGTACTCTACCCTCACCATGTCGGGCAAGGTTCACCCCGCCCAGCCTGCCCCCGTCCAGCCGAGTAGCTGGGTCAACCCCTTCACTCCCCTGCTCAATATTACGTGGGGCGCAGCTACTCAGACTACCTCTTCCGCTTCGGGCGAACCGGCCACGGGGGTGAATCCCACCAATGGTCAGTATCTGTTGGAGAGCGGCAATTTCAGCCTTGACAACAGCACCAACGGTGGCACCACCTGGCAGACACGCAACCCCCCCAACCCTGCCAACTCTGGCGATGTTACCAACGCCTGGCTGGAAGGTGGCCCCGGCCCCACTGGAGCCAACGCCCTCGAATTGGCAATTAACAACAATGGCGGCTACGACTATACCTGCGGCCGCTCCACCGATTTCGGCGTAACCTGGGCTGCCGATGTCGCGTGCGGCACTAGTGTCAGCACGCCATATTTCGACGATCGCGAGTATATATGGGTTGACCACACCCCCACCAGCCCATTCTATGGTCACGTTTACGTAACCACTGCGCTATTCGATGCTGGTGGTAGTGGCAGCTTCAACACGGTCTCACTTCGCAGTTCGAGCGATAACGGCACCAGCTGGACCCCGCCTGGTACCGCCCCCCTCGCGCTGGTCCCCAACAACGAGTTCGCCACGAACGTAGCCCATAACGAGTATCCTTCGCTGGGCATCTCGCCCAATGGCACGATCGGCTATGCCTGGCATCGTGGCCTCTGCTGCGGCAATACCCCCACGATTGGCACCAATAACAAGGTGATGTTTGCCCGCTCCACTGATGGCGGCGCGTCCTTCCCCTTCTCCACCACCATCGTCACCGTGCCGCTAGCCAATGCGGTGCCATTCAACTCCACCTCGCCTCTGAACGTGCGCTGGAGCGACACCCCAAACATCACCGCCGACCTGGGCGCGAATGGGGTCTTCTATGCAGTTTGGACCGCTTATCGCACCGCGAATACGCCCGCATCAGCGGCCATCTACATCTCAAAGTCGAGCGACAACGGCAACACCTGGAGCGCGCCAGCGGTAGTCTACAACAACCCCAACGCCAACCTGTTCCAGGGTTTCGGCTGGGTGAAGGTAACGCCTGACCACACAGTACACGTCACCTTCCTGGCTGGCACCACCAGCAACACCACGGTGGCGCAGTTCTACGTGCAGTCCACCGATGGCGGCGCAACGTTTAGCGCACCATTCCAGTTGAGCGCCCACACCTTCGGTGCGTTCGGCACCACCACCGACTATGAGTCCAACGATGTTGGCGGCTTCACTGGCGGCGGCGGCACCATCCTCGCAGGCTGGGCGGAGAATAACCACTGGGGGCGGGTTGGCACCTTCACGCTAGCCACCGCGACCCCCACCATCACCCCTGGCGGGCCGAGCCTTACCCCGTCCGACACTAGCACGCCGACCAACACTTCCACCGCCACCGCCACCGCCACACCTACCCCCTGCTTCGGCCCCAACCCGGTGCAGAATCCCGGCTTCGAGACCGGCACGTTCGCCCCGTGGGTAATCAGCGACACCAACAACACCCCCACCGTAGTAATGACTCAGGCGCATAGCGGCACTTACTCTGCCCTACTTGGCAGCCTCGCTGCGCCAGAACCAACCGGCAACAGCAGCATCTACCAGACGGTTACGGTTCCAGCTGGCACATCCACCCTCT
>JBBRMT010000259.1:0-6436 GCA_038230695.1 Chloroflexia bacterium | reverse complement strand
GCGCAGCCCCGCATCAGTATAGGCCACCCGCTGCGCTGCCTGCGCCCCGCGCCGATACATCGCCCGAAACGGCGCGTAGGCCAGCCACTTGCGCCGGTCGGTCACTTTGAAATCCTCCAGGCCATGAGGGTTCATCAGCATCGGCGCGTGGCCCTTCGCATTGGCGTAGCCATAGGCACACAACCCGTGTGCGTGTACGATGTCTATGCCACCCCGCGAGGCCAGTTGCGCCGCCTGCTTGCCCATCTGTCGCACGAAGATAGGATAGTTACTGAGGCGGTCGGCAATTGAGTTGCGGCGCAGTGGTAGCCGCGTGTACCGCACGTAATGCCAATTTATTGCCGCCCCGCCTGCCTCGGCATCTCCCGCCAGCTTCCCCGCTGCTTCGTCTGCGCCCGGCTGGGTGAATATCTCCACGCTTACGCCCAGCCGTAGCAGGTGGCGGGTTAGCTGAAAGACGTGCTGCTCCAGCCCCCCCGCACCGTGGTCGGGGTAGACGGCGCGGGCAAGGTGGGCGATGTGCAATTGGGATTGGTTATTGGGCCGCTGTAGGGTGCTGATTATAGGTTTCTACTTTCCGGTTAGTTTTGCGGCGATGCAAGCAGGGTGAGGTCAACAACCAAATGCTGCCAATAGTTGCAATTTCACCATCACCATAACAACTTGGTATAACTTTGCCTCAAACGCTTCTCTTATACGGGCGGGTAGCTCGCCTGACCGAGTATCAGGTACAAATATCTCACGTTCGCTGCTAGGATAAGAGATACCGTCGTATATTAGAACATCGCCAGTGGACATTATACTGTAGCCTGCTCCTAGTGGGGTTTCTTCTTCCCTGTAGACACGGAGAACTGCCCCTAGGTCAGATCCTGGGCTAATCCAACTCTGACCAACAAGCAGCTCTGATATGTCCACAAAGCGCCTCGGCGTATCTGTACTCATTTGCATCCTCCTTGACGTTCGCCCCTACAGACATATACTATCTGCTCGGCTATAAAAGTAGTGTATCACTCCTGCTTCGCAGGTTTGTTCGGTTTGTTCGGCGGGTCGTCCGACTTGCCGGGGGGGTTGTCCGTATTGCCGCCATTGTAGCGGTTCATCGCCACGATGATGCCCTCGCGCAGCCAGACCTCGGCGGCCTCGGCAGCCAGGTCAATCGCCGCCGCGATGAGCGGAGCCTCCTGACGAGTGAAATTGTTGAGGACGTAATCGCGGGTCGGGCCGGAGGTGGATGGGCGGCCTATACCAACCCGAAGGCGGTTAAAGTCTTGCCCCAGATGGGCGATGATGCTCTTCATCCCATTGTGGCCGCCAGCGGAGCCACGTTCGCGCAGGCGCAGTATACCAGTTGGCAGGTCGAGTTCGTCGTAGATGACCAGCAGGTTAGGCTGGGGTATCTTGTACCAGTGCAGGATTTCGGCGACCGAGATGCCGCTATCGTTCATATAGGTTTGCGGCCTGGCAAGCATCACGCTGCGCCCCTCGATTGTGCCTCTGGCGATCTCCGCCTTCAGCCGCCGCGTGTCGAAGCGCAGTCCGTTGCGGGCCGCCAGCCGCTCCAGGCACATGAAGCCTGCATTGTGCCGGGTGCGGGCGTATATAGGGCCGGGGTTGCCCAGCCCCACGATTAGATATGTTTGCTGCTCTGCCATCATACGAGTGCCATCTTGTTGTGCAGCACTACCCACAAATACTCGCCCAGTGCAAGCACAAGTATCAGCCTGGACGCAGTAAGCGTGGAAGGGAAGACCTCCATACTGGTTGCACTAGGAGAGGTGCGGTCAGGGCCAAAAGTGGCGATGGGATCACCTTGCTGGTCCTCGAAGACGAACTTGATACTGAGCACACTGGTCTTAAACTTTAGATGTGCTTCATCATCGGTGAACTCAAGATCTGCGCCACTGCCCAGCAAGTGCTGCTTGAAACTGGCAATCACCTTGCCCGCCTCGTCTTCAATGGTCAAATGGCGATTGTACAGGTCATGCGCTCTGATATTGAACTTACCGAGGTGGGTAGTGAAAAGCACGGCAAACGAGTTGATGCGATAAATCTGCAAGCGGGCAAGTGTCTCTCTACCTTCGTGCAAGGCAAATAGCGTACTGGAGCGACCCGATTTCCATAGCAAGTGACGAATCTCTTGCTTAACCCGGTCCTCTGTAACTTCGTCTACTTGCTTAACCTCATCAGGTTTCGCTTTGTCCATATGTTTGCACCTCTAAAATACCTGGCTTAATAAACAGTGGATAGAGCCTGAACGAGCAGGCTCCTCTTGCAGATATGACCGCTGCTAATGAACGGTGGCAGATGTGGCGGCTAATGTTGTATTGTATAAGCTGCCAGCGGCGGCGTGATAGACCGCCAACGTCTCTGCTGCTGCCCGCTGCCAGGAGAACTGGCGAGCCTGCTGCAAGCCCTTCGCCCTCATATCTGCCCGTAGCTTGTCGTCATCGAGCAATTGCGATATGGCCTCAGTCCAGGCAGCGGGGTTGTGGGGATCCAGCAGCAGGCCCGCATCACCAACCACTTCGGGTAGGCTACTGGTGTTGGCGGCCAGCACTGGCAAGCCGCAGGCCATTGCCTCCAGCGCGGGCAGGCCGAAACCCTCATAAAACGAGGGGCAAGCCAGCAGCGCGGCCTGGTTATACAAATAGAGCAACTCCTGCGCGGTTACGCTGCCGGTGAAGATAACCTGCTCCTTCAGCCTCAGCTTGCGGACCAGTTCGTAGACCTCCTCGTTAAGCCAGCCCTCGCGCCCGGCGACGACCAGATTTGGCAGGGCGGTTCGGTTATGGTCGCGCAATTCAGCGTAGGCTTGCAGCAGCAACGGCAGGTTCTTGCGCGGCTCGATGGTGCTGACGAACAGGATGAAACCCCGCGCCTCGCCCACCTTCTCCGCCAGATTGACGGTGATGTAGCGGCGCACCTCCTGACGGCTGACCGGATGGAAGAGGGGGTTGGCCGCTTCGTGAACCACCGCAACTTTGGCCTCATCCACGCCCAGCAGTTCGACCACATCGCGGCGGGTGCTAGTGGATACGGCGATAATGCGGCGGGCGGTGTGCGCGGCGGCGCGAACCTGGCCGTAGTAGCGCTTGGCCTCAGCAGTGAGCAGGGTGAGGTGGGCGAGGCGCAGGAAGGCGAGGTCGTGAATAGTGACCACGGTGGGCAAGTTGGTGAGGTGGGCCAGCCAGAGTGGTTGGATGAAGTCGGGGCTGTGCAGCACATCGAGGCGGTGGCCGAGGTGGTAGCGGCCCATCTCCCACGCTAGCGCGGGTTGCTCGAAGCGGTGGTGGCTGGGGGTACGCAGGTTGTAGCGGGTCTGCGTTTCACCCTCGGCCAGCGGCAATTCGTCGCCGCTGCGCTGAAAGATGGTAATGCGATCGCGCCCGGCAGCGGGGCGTTGCTCCTCAAGCTCCGCAAAGGCCGACAGCAAATTGATGATGTACTGCCCAATCCCCGCCTGCTGATAGTAGACGAGCCGGGCATCGAAGCCGATGTGCATGGCGCGAGTTTCCACCTCCCGGCCAAATCATACCACTTTTGGGGCGGGTGGGGCAAGCTACAAATTAGCCGTGTTCCCCCACCACCTGTACCTTCAGCATATTGGTAAGGCCGGGCGTGTTTAGTGGCAGACCCGCGCTAATCACGATGGTATCACCCGCACTGGCAATCCCTGAATTGACGGCGATTTGCTCGGTGGCGATCAGCATCTCGTCAATGGTGGTAAATCTGGGAACCAGGCACGGGGTTACACCCCAGGTGAAGGCAAGCTGGCGATAGGTTTGCGGCTGGCTGGTGATGGCAAGCACCGGAATGGCGGGGCGATGCTTCGCCACCTGGCGGGCGGTGTAGCCAGAGCGGGTCAGGGTGACAATCGCCTTTGCCCGCAACTGCGTGGCGATGTCTACGATGGTGTGGCATACAGCCTGGCTGATCAATTCATCTTGAGTGCAATCAGCGGCAGGGTCGGGAGCGAGGGTGGAGGCAGCCGCAGTAGTGAGATACTCCTGTTCGGCGCGGACGGCGATGCGGGCCATGGTCTGCAGCGCCAGCACCGGATAGAGTCCCGCCGCGCTTTCGCCGGAGAGCATAGTCGCGTCGGTGCCATCGAAGATGGCGTTGGCAACATCGGTGGCCTCGGCGCGAGTGGGGCGGGGGTTGCGGATCATCGAGTCGAGCATCTGCGTCGCGGTAATCACCGGCTTGCCAGCGGCGCGGGTCAGTTTGATCATCCACTTTTGCAGGATGGGCAGCTCCTCGGCGGGCATCTCCACGCCGAGATCGCCTCGTGCCACCATAATCCCATCGCTGGCGGCCAGGATGGCGGCAAAGTTGTCGCGCTGGGCGGCTTCGTGCTTCTCAATTTTGCTGATTACCAGCGGAAGGGCGGGGCCGTGCGCGGCAATCAGGCGGCGTAGCTCGGCCACATCGTCAGGGCTACGCACGAAGCTGAGGGCGACTGCATCCACGCCCTGGTCCAGCGCGAAGGCGAGGTCGGCCTTATCCTTGACGGTAATCGTCGGCGTGCTGAGGGTCACGCCTGGCACATTGATGCCCTTGTGCGAACCGAGCAACCCGCCGCTAACCACCTGAGTACGCACCTGGCCTGGGGCAGTGTCCAGCACGCGCAGTGACAATAGGCCATCGTCAATCAGGATGGTGTCGCCTGCCTTTACATCGGCGGGCAGCGCGGGATAATCCACCGCCGCACCCTGCAGCGTGGGCGGAGTAGCGGGGTCGGAGTAGAGGGTGAACGCCGCGCTGGGGGTGAGGGTGATACCGGGGTCGGGGATTGCGCCCATGCGGATGCGCGGCCCTTGCAGGTCGGCGAGGATAGCGAGGTTGTGGCCCATTTCCGCGCTGATGGCGCGCAGATTGGCGATGGTGCGGGCGGTGGATTCGTACTCGGCGTGGCTGAAGTTGATGCGGGCCACATCCATGCCCGCCAGTAGCATCTGGCGCAGCGTATCCGGTTGCCAGCTAGCCGGGCCAATGGTGCAGACGATGCGCGTTCTACGGGAGTTTTGAGTTCTGAGTTCTGAGTTCTGAGTCGGTTGCGCCGGGTTTGTCATGTGCATAGCGCCTCCCAGCGTTTATTGTACCAGATGTGGGTTATGCTGTACGTCTGTAGGGGCGAACCGTTGTTCGCCCTTGCTCAAGCGAAGCATTACTGGGCGCATTGCTATTATACCAAATCGGCTAGGTTACGCAGCATGCCTCTAAGAGCGAGATGTTGTTCGCCCTTGCACAAGGGTGTGCATTGTTAGATGCAATTGCTATTATCACAGTAGGGAAGGGTAGGACGCAAACACATAACATAGCCGCAGCCAGATTGCCGAGAGCGGGTGGCGCGGGAGGCGGGTTGTTCGCCTTCAGGCCAGCGCGTTCGGCCAGGGCGCGGGCCAGCGCGTCGGGCTGGTCGGCTACGAGGTGGATGTAGGTAACTGGCACAGTGGGCGAGAGTAGACCATTCAGGGTGCGAGGGTTGTGCAGGCGCAGGGTGAGGTCGGTGCGACCACCAGCGGCAAGGTAGGCGCTATCGCCCTTCACCGCCAACCCTTCGCGGCTGTCACGGGTTTGCTCCTGCTTAATCCAGATCTTGGCGATTTCGCTATAAGGGATATAGCCGGCGGCCATAATACCATAATGGAGGCGCACACCATCGGCTTCCAGTTTGTAGGGCATCACTTTCAGCGAGGCATAGAGGCCGATCATCCAGAGCGCCATATAGATGGTGGCAAGCAGCAGCATCAGGCGCACCGTAGCCCAGGGCAGCAGGATCTCGTAAGCCAGCACCTCGAACGGGGCGGTGATCAGCACGAAGGCCAATAGCGCACCGAAAATTGAACGCTTGCCATAGCTGAACTCAGTGGCCGCGAGTGGGCGACGCTTTGCCCATTGATAGAGGCAGATCCAGATGCGCGGTTCCACGGCGACGATACGGGCGATGCGGCGGGGGAAGATCACGGTCAACCCTTCTTCCAGGGCAGTCTGCGCGTCGAAGCCAGCCGCGCGGCTTCGGCGGTAGCGCAGAAAGGCAACCACGATCTGGCGCAGTCCAAGCAGGAAAGTGAGCGACTCCACCGCCGCACCAATTGCAACTGCAGTGCCAGCATCCAGCACATGAGTCCAGACCAGGATCGCCTCGGTTAGCAGCAGCGCGGGGAACAGCAATTTCAGCAGCCGATTCGGGATCTTCATTTGCGCCTCCTTTGTCCACATCATTGTATCATAATGCTGATACAATGATACAAGATCGGCGCAGTTTTGTCAAATCGAATAATCAGCCGATTGCCGCTATCGCCCGCTCGAAGACCGTATCCCAGGGACGGGCGGGAAGGACAGGCACACCCAGACGCTCGGCTTCGGTTCGCAACCACTCGCTATTGCGCCAGCTAGACCGCGCTCGGCTTGGTTGCTGTTCGCCCTCGCGGGC
>JBBRMT010000258.1:0-6476 GCA_038230695.1 Chloroflexia bacterium | reverse complement strand
CATCACCATGCCGAGCAGGTCGTCAACGTCGAAGGGTTTGCGAAGCATCATAACGTTACTCCTTCGCAGCTGAATCCCTCGTAGCATTCGCTCATCGGCATAGCCAGTGCAGATGATAAGCGGGAGCTGGGCCAAATCCTCACTCTGCCTGATCAGGTCCATAGTCGTATGTCGGACTTCCTCATTACCCAGCCAATAGTCAATGATGATCAGGTCAGGGGTAGCACGGCGCAACTGGTCAGTATTGGCCAGGGGAAATGCCTGGGTGATGATCGTATAACCTGCGGCAGTAAGTAGCTCGCCCAGTAGAGCAAGCACCTGAGGGCTGTCATCTACGATGAATATGCGCTTTTGCATTGCGGTTCCTCCACACCATGGGGATGAGAGTGCCTCGCACTGCCAATTGCCCCCAATAGCATACCAAGAATAACCCCATCGGCCAGGTTTATGTAATTTTGGCGACTACCGCCTCCCGAACGGCTAGTTCAAGCTCTGTGCTGCCACCGCACTACCATCTCCGGGGGCGACACAACGTCCCTGGAAGTATTCTACCAGGACACCGACGAACGCGACGATCGCACTAGACTCTAAAGAGCGGCCAGGGCTAATGCGACCAATCTAATGCTCAGTGGCGCCAGGGGCTTTATGGGCAGATTACTTAGCGTGGAGTTCACCGCATCAAGCAGTCCGCCGTCTTCAAAGGGTTTCTGCACGAAGATGATGTGCCGTCTTTCGTAATAGTTGGTCTCGCGGACATCCGGCTCTAGGTCAGTGCAGATGATCAGAGGTAGATGCATCATGATGCGGTCCAGCCTCATCCGCTGCACAGTCTGCCAGATGGTAATATCATCATCTGGGGTGCGATCAACCACCACCAGGATAGCGTGAACGTGGCGGGCTTCTTCGGGTTTGTAGGTGGTATGGGTCTGGGTGGTTATGATGTAGCCAGCAGCAGTGAGGACCTTGTCTATTTGCTGGAGTAGCGTGGGGTCGTCACCGACAACGAGGATGTGCTTTGCCATTGTTCTTTTCCTATCTTATGGTCGTAGGCTGGGTGAACAGATGGGTGGTTACGCAGGAACCGGACGAGCTGATGTGCCGACAGCCGCATCTTGCCCTACCAGTATCGCTTCTCACCCTAAGCTCTCCCAAAGGGGATAGGAAAAGAAACAATCACTTAAGTCTCAAGCAACACAATGATTGTACCACCGATTACCATAAATAGCAAATTTTGCTGAATATTGGCAATCAGCAGTGATATAGTTGATGCACTGCAGTGTACCTGGTTTTGAGCATCGATATAGCATAAGATGGGGTATAGTAATTTGCTAATGTTGTCATACCTGGCTCAACTTTATTAGCCTCTAGTTCATCATTCATGTAAATAGTTCTTCCTATTGGAGGTAAGTAGCTATAGGTGGAGGCAATGTGTAAGAGCCGCGCCTATTATGTTTGTCTCACCGGTGATCTGGTTGCTAATTGATCTGTACGAGCCATCACATATCCTCGCTACTCTATGCTCACAGAAATAACCTGTCATTGCTAAGTAAAGTACCCACGCCTGAAGGCATAGGCATTATCCCTTAGCCTATCAGTGCCAAGTTAAGGAAATCAGAGATTTGTCAAGTTTTGCCAGCATCAACAAAGATGCTTGGCTTTGTGCGTGACGATCAGCAGCGGTGGCGACCCAGCGGCAGAGGGCAGTAGTGGTTGCCCCTGCGCTTTCGTTTGATGTTGCCGATTAGGGCGGTGCGGTCTCCATACTACAGGCGGTAAACCGAGCATCTGATGCAAAACTGGCCGGATTTGCTCTTGACAAACCCCTAAAAACCTTAACTTGCGACTAATACCCTTAGGCAGTCTTGTGACTAGCTGAGACGATAGGCTGCTTTACCTCGGCCCACTGGAAGCGCATATAACACGCAAAGCCTGGGTGCGGGCTGCCTTCAAGTCGGCATTTAGTTGATACCCGCATTGCTTACACTTGAACTCACTCTGACAAGGGCGGTTAGCCTTTGAGATATATCCGCAACGGAGACACTCTTGACTACTGTATCTGGCATCTACATACTGAACGCTTATACCAACTGCAAGGCTTTGTCGAGGACAAGGCCGAGGCGGTTGGTATAAGCTCCAATTCGACATGGCGCGGCGTTGCTGGCGACGATGCTTGACCCGCTTCCGAATGTCGGTGAGATCCTCCATTGCACTTATGTCGCCAAGAAGCAGGGTGGCTATATTCTCATATCTTCGTCATCTCTGTGGAAACCAAAACTCACGGCCTAAAAGCGAGTTCTGCGGCTTCGTGGCGCAGTTGTGTGGCATATTCGTGGTTGCCGCTGGCCTGCTCGTGTTCAGCCCAGCGTCCTAGCGCCAACCTGGCTTCAGACTTCATCCCCACCCTCTGGTAGATGCTGACCGCCTCAGCGAATAGTTCTGCCGCAGCTACACTGCGGCCATCTAGAGTTAGGGGCGCACCCATATGGCTTGCAACCATACCCAGCGTCATCCAGGCGGGGGCGATGAACTCCCAGCCCTTCGTCCCCTGGCCCAGAGCAAACCCAGCTAGGGCGACTTCCAAAGCTTGCGCTGAACCACCCTGCGCAAGTAGCGACTCGCTGAGAGCAGCGTAGGCGATGACCAGAAAGGGGGGCGGTTCGGTGCCAGCCAGGTCAATCGCCGCCCGCAAGTTTGCCTCGGCCACGTCGTATTTGGTTAGGGCCAGCTGCGCCCGACCCTGGTTAATCAGTGCGGTTAGCTCGGCGCGACGGCTTCCTATGTCTCGCGCTACGGTGAGCGCTTCACTAAACAACTCACTAGCGTTAATAGCCTGACCCAGACTCAATTTTGCTTCACCCAGGTTGCTGAGCGTGATGGGCAGCCGGGACATCGCTCCGAGCCCCCGCACTATGGTAAGGCACTGCTCAAACCAGTAGATCGCCCGTTCATAGTCCCCGCGCGCAGTGCAGATAGTTGCCAGCAAGTTGCAACAGCTTACCATCAGTGAATGATTCGCCATCCCTTCGCAAAGACTTAGCGCTTCTCTACCTAGCTCCTCTGCCGCATCCATGCTACCCAGTAGTTGAAGCACCCAGCCTTTGCCGTGCAGCGCCCTAGCTAGCACGGCCTCACTACCTGTGCGGCGGGCAATCTCCTCAGCTTTAGTCACGCTCTTTAGCGAGGCATGGTGATCGCCTAGTTCGTCCTGGGCGAAAGCCATACCCAGCCAGGCCCCAACCTGTTTCTCCTCATCCTGAAGTAGCATTGCTGCCTGAATCATGCTAAAGTAAGCGTCGACCGCTTCATGGAAGCGGGCCTGATTTTTGTAGATGGTACCCAAACCCTCATAAACCGCTATGTGCGCGGCTTGATGCTCTTGGGTCTCGGGAAGTAGCCACTGCGCCCGTTGGTAGTAACTGATCGCTATCTCATCTACATAACTATTCTGCGCCTGCTCTGCCGCTTTAATGTACCAATGGGTTGCCATTATGCGCTGCTCGGCTTGCTCATAGTGTTCACCAATCAAACCAGCATACTCTGCCGCCCGCTCACCACTCTGCTCGATAAGCCACTGCACCACCTGCGCGTGGTAGGCGCGCCGCATCTTGCGTAGCACCCCTTCATAAGTAACGTCGCGCAGGATTATATGCTTGAAACTGTATTCCTCATTACCTGTGAAGTCGGAATGGTCATGCCGATAGATAAGTTCTTTGCTCTCCAGGTTTTTCAGGGCTGTATGGATAACGCTGCGGCTACTCGTTGCACTCAGCCGCGCCACTGCCCCATCCCAGAACACCTTGCCTATTACTGAGGCCCGCTCCATTACCGCGCGCTCAAGCGGGGGTAGACTATCAAGGCGGGCCTGTAGTACCCCGGTCAGTGTGGCAGGGATACGCTCTTCGTCAAGGTTTTCGACGATGACCTGCCAACCGTTCTCAGCCCTGACGATCACCCCATCCTCAATAATATTCTTAATCAGCTCTTCGATATAGAAAGGATTGCCTTCAGCCCGCTCCACGATGAAGTTCAGTAGAGTGAGCGGTAGATCGGCTACCCGGCGGAGGATATCGCTAACCAGCGCCCGACTATCCGCTGATGTCAGTGGTGAGAGAGCGAGGCGCTGACCATCACTAGCAGTGCCGAAGCCTGGGCAACGCTCGAAAAGGATGGGACGGGCGAAGCAGGCGATCAGCACTGCATTGGTATCAAGCGCGGCGCTGAGGTACTCGATGAAGTCAAGCGAACCTTCGTCGGCCCATTGAAGATCGTCTAGTATCAAAACTACTGGTTGGGTTGCGGCAAGGGTGATGAAGAATGAAGCAGCCGCTCGAAAGGCATTGTCCCTAATCTCGCGTGCATTGATCTCGGTAGCCGCCGGTGCGCTGGTTGCGCTAGTTATGCCAATCGAGGAGCCAATGCTGCGCGCCCCTTCTACTCCTCTTTCACCAATTAGCGCAGTGAAACCTTGCTCCAGCTTGGTATATGCCACCTCCGATGCGTCGCTGTCGCGGATGGAGAAGTAGGATGCGAACAACTCGCGCACCAAAGAATATGGCAGGCCAATCATCTGCCTGAAGGTCATAGCGGAGAATATCCAAGTAGGAGTGCCAGTTCGGTCGAGCCAGCTCTCGAACTCACGGCGCAGGCGCGACTTGCCCATACCAGCTTCAGCAATCACCGTAATCAAGTCACTACCCCGGCCCGCAGTCACGTTCTGGAATGTGGATTGAAGTAGCAAAAGTTCGCGGTCGCGCCCAATCATGCTGGTTTTCAGACCTCGCATACCCCGGTTGCTAGTACGGAGAAGTATTGGCTTCTCTGCTCTCACCAAATAGGCAGCCACCCAGCCAGGTTTACCCTTCAGCTTTAGATGTTGAGCGCGCTCGACCTGAAAAAGACCTCGAACTTGCAAGTAGGTATCCTGGCAGATGAGAATGCCGCCGGAAGGGGCAGCTTGCTGCAAACGCTCGGCCAGGTTGACAGTGGCACCCATTGCAGTGTATTCGTGTTTCGAGCCTACGCTGGTCATAACCACCGGGCCGGTACTAATACCGATGCGAATACCGAGCTTGGCAAAGGGGTGATCTTGAATCGCAGTAGGTCTTTGCACCTGGAACTCAGCCAGTGCCGATTGCATCCTCAGCGCACAATGCACCGCCTGCATTGGGTCGTCTTCATTGGTAGTAGGGGCGCCAAATACGGCCATCACCGCATCGCCAATGTGCTTGTCGATCGTGCCGCCAGCTTCAATTATGACCTGATCAAGCCGAGCCCACAATTCGTTGATGATGTCACTGAGTTCTTCAGCATCCATCAATTCAGCGATTGAGGTGAAACGGGAGATGTCGGCAAAGAAGATGGTGACCTGCTTGCGGTGGGGGTTAGCTGCGGTTCTGGTTGCCACCAGCTTTTCTTGCAATGCTTCAATTGCAGAATTTACTATATTGTCACCCAGGATAATACGTTGTGCCTCAAGATGATCGATTGCCTGCTCAAGATGTCCCTGCTCGTCACCCATGCCAGTTATCTCCTGTTTTTAGTCTTAACCACTGCAAGTCAATCTGGACTTAAGCACTTAGCGTTCCACCAGGCTCAGACCTTTAGTGAAGTACCCTATAGCGATAGGTAAGCCCTTACAGGCTTTCCCCCGCTTGGGGCCGGACGTGCGGTAGGATAGGCGGCCAGCGAGTTGCTTTTCAGCACTTTTCCAACCGCCTTCCGCAGAACTGCTCGTGACCGTTTTCGTGTCAAGCAGCTCGCCAGTAGTTATTTCGTTAGCTTTGGCCCATTACGGCCTCGCGCTCGAATGATGTTCAGCACTGCTTCGGCTGTTCGCATCTCGCGTACCTCTCAGTCGCTGTTCATCTAGCTACCTGTGTCCCTTCGCCCTGTAAGCGGCTCTCCCGCTTGCCCTGGTGGGTCGTTGCCCCCCCGACTACTATGGACACTCCGTTGCCTTGGGGGTCGCCCCCTTTAGGCAATCCCATGTTCCGTCACTGAGGAACGTCTCTAGCCCAGCTTAGGTTTCCTGTTCGTACCCTTGAATGAGTTCGCTACTTATCGCCCGCTGGTCAGGGTGTTCTACAGACGAAAGTCGTATCCGTAGCTACCAGTGGCCTCGGTGTACAGACGTGCTACCGAGGGGTGTGCGGTTCCACCGCTGGGTACTGGGGTTCAAGCAGTTTAGCTTTAACCATCTTGGGCAGGCGTGGCAGAGCCACCGCGCACACATCTTCGGCGGTTCTCCGCTTTAGTAACAGGCTGTTGTTCCGTCGCCCTTTCGGGTTCGGGTTAGTTCTTCGCCTCGCAGTCATTGACCCTGAACTGCGACCAGCTACGCTGGCAATTCCTCAATGCGTGACATGGCGCACTCTTTCAAGGCATCCGGCTCCTCAACTTTCTGGCTTTTGTCACAAGTACCTCTGGCAGCGTAGGAGCCATCCTGCGCCGTTTTGCTTTCGTGGCAGTGTCCGTGT
>JBBRMT010000257.1:0-6491 GCA_038230695.1 Chloroflexia bacterium | reverse complement strand
GTGCTGTCGGATTCGATGGCCTGCTCGATCTTCTCGCAGGAGTGCATCACAGTGGTGTGGTCGCGCCCGCCAAAGGCATCGCCGATCTCGGCCAGCGAAGCCTCGGTTTCCTCGCGGATGATGTACATCGCAATCTGGCGGGGAACTACCACCTCGCGGCTCCGCAGTTTGCCGCGCAGTTCGGCGGCATCGAGGTTGTAATAGGTGGCAACTGCGTCAATTACCCGTGGCGCGGTGATGCTGCGGCGACGGGTGTTGGCGCTGAGGTCATTGAGCGCCTCTGCCGCCAGTTGCACGGTCAGCTTGGCATTGTTCAGGCTGGTGTAGGCGATGATGCGGGTCAGCGCCCCCTCAAGTTCGCGGATGTTGCTCTGCACCTTGTGGGCCACGAAGTCAATCACATCCAGCGGCACCGGCACTTGCTGATGCTGGGCTTTGGCCCGCAGAATGGCGGTACGCGTCTCTAGATCGGGCGATTGCACATCGGCGATCAACCCCCCCTCGAAGCGAGAGCGCAGCCGATCCTCCAACGTAAGGATCGCCTTGGGCGGGCGGTCGCTGCTGATTACGATTTGCTTGCCGCTCTGGTGCAGGCTGTTGAAGGTATGGAAGAACTCTTCCTGGGTGCTTTCCTTACCGGCGATGAACTGGATGTCGTCAATCAGCAGCACGTCAATGGTGCGATAGCGGGCGCGAAACTCCTCAGTGCGGCGGTCGCCAATCGCGTTGATCATCTCGTTGGTGAAACGCTCGGAGGAAACGTAAAGCACGCGCATATTCTTGTTGTTCTGGATGGCACGGTTGCCGATGGCGTGCAGCAGGTGGGTCTTGCCCAAACCGACACCGCCGTAGAGGAAGAGCGGGTTGTAGATTTCCGCCGGTTGCTCGGCCACCGCCATGCTGGCGGCGTGGGCGAGACGATTGGAGCTACCCACGATGAAATCCTCGAACACATATTTGGGGTTCAGTTGCGAATCGTCCATACTGAACTCCATCTGCCGCCCGAAGTCGCTGCCACCATTGCGGCGCGGACGTGGCGAGGGCGCGGCATAGCCAGTCTGCGGGCGATAACCTCCATTGCCGCTGTAGCCGCTGCCGCTATAACCGTTGCCCCCACCGTTGCTGTTGCTGCTGCGCCGTGCGCCGCTGCCCCCAGTGCGGCTTGCGCCATATGGCTGCTCATAGAACGAACTATAATTGGCATCTACGCTGTGGTCATCATCGTTTCCGTTTCGCCGCATCGTCTTACCGTTACCTCTCTCTTTGGCTTTGTTGCCAGGCATTGGGACTGCCAGGCGGGGCGGCCACGACTCGGCGGCTCGCAGCCTTACGGTGGTCTGCTCGTTCGCCCAGTCCATTGCCCCAGCCTCAGCCCCATCACTTCCGCCGCGCAGCACAAAATGTACGCCAACCTCGTAACCCAGTATGTTCGCCAGTGATGCGGCAACCTCACCGTTCACCTTACGCTCCAGCCAGTTTACCGTGAAGCTATTCGCTACCCCCACCAGGATGGTGTCTTCGCGCATCCCTATTATATCAGAACCAGCAAGCAAACCATAGGTGCCTTTATCCACCTGTGGTTCAAGCTCACCAAGCGCCGCCTGCCATACTTGTTTCGCGTTCATCGCGCCCTCCCTGCCCGCCGTGAGAATATATCGGCAAAGAGCAAACCTCAGCTTGCCCCTACAAACAACAAACTGCTGTCCTTCGGCCCCACAACCCAGCAGCTTTATTGTTGCGCCTGCTAAATCTGCTACTCCGGTACGCACCGGCGAAAGTGTATAGGATGATAACACTAGCATAGCGGTTTTGCAAGGGGTAGGGACACCAATTTCCATAACATTTGTTTATAACCAAAACTGATTCGCTTCTTGACTCTCTATCTTTGCCGCTACATAGCTGCCCGGATGGTGGTTAAAACTTTTCCACTTTTCCACAATCAGTTGTGCATAAATAACGGCTTTTGCCACAACATATTGAGCCACTTGGGTCGCCAACCGTTATCAGACCCAAGATACGGTATTAGCAACAAAGATAAAATTAGTAACAAATCCACCGCTGCGGTGCATAAGTGGTGAAAAAAGTGCATAACAATGGGCGTTTATCTCCTTGATGGAGCCGCAAAAGGCAACCATCGGGCGACATGGTGGAAAAAGCAGTTATCCACAATGGTGTATAAACTGGGGAAAAGAGGCCCTCCTGCCCCTATATCCGTGCCTGAGCTACTCCTATGGCGATGTGGATAACAGGTGGATACAGCGTGGGAATTGCCGTGGGTAGTGGGTAGTGATTAGTGCTTGGTGATTAGTGTGAATGTAAGGGCGAGTTGCGCCCACCCATAAGCATCAAAATAAAAAGATGTTGCACCTCTATGGGCTGAACCCACCGCCCCAATGTGCTGCAGCCACTCTCAATTATCCCACCTTGCTGTTTTTATAGTGCAAAGATAGTGATTAGCTGGGGGATGTAGAGCGACCGAGGCGGGGCAGGCGGCGGCCCCTGAAGTAGATCCACCACTCCACGATAGCTAGCAATAGCGCGGCGATGATAATCAACGGCCAGAACTCGCGTTCGCTGGTCGCGCTGCTGCTTGCGCTGGCGGCTTGCCCAGCGATGCTGAGGGTGGACTGCGGCTTGATGTTCGACTCCTGCTCATCGAACAGGTTGACGGTATAGAGCGAGGGCTGGCCGAGCGCCCCATTGCTGCCAAACTGCTGCACCGCGTATACGCCAGTGGCATTGGTGTCAGCATAGACTGCCTGGTTGCCGCTGAGGAGCAGATCCACACTGCTGCCGTCGGGGGGGGTCAGGGTGGCGCGGTTGGCATCGGGCTGCAGCGGCACACTAATCGGTTCGCCGGGGTTGAGGCTGGGGGGCAAGTCCGCGCCCGCGTTCTGGCTGGCAGTCAGGTAGCCAACCATGTTGCTGATCAGCACCGGGTAGGCGACCAGTAGCGGCATGGTGGAGTTATGCAAATCGAAGGTGAACACGCCGATGCGCCGCCCCTCCAGGTTGCCTGCGAAGATAAGCGGGTTGCCATCGCGGTCGAGTACCAGCGGCTTGCCCCAGTCGGGCAGCAGCATCTTGCGGGCAGTGGATATCAGCACGGTGCTGAGGTCAACGTAGCGCATAATCGGGTCGTTGACCTGCACCGCGCCCACCTGGGGGAAGTCGAGCCTGCCCTTGACATTGAAGGCAGCGGCGGCCCTGGCCTCGGCTTCACCCTGGGGGTTGGGAGGGGTGAGCGATGGGGCAGGGTTGATAATCAGCAGGCTGGTATTGATGTTGGCGGGAAATACCGGTACACCGCCATCGTAGATAACCAGGTCGTAGCCGTCGGCGCTATGGAAGTCGGCGGGTTTGACTGTATCAAGCTGGATATTGGGCAGCAGGGCCATCGCCTTCTCGATGAAAATATTGCCATCGCTGATCAGCAGCGCCTTTGAGGGTTTGGCGTTGGTGCGTAGGGCGTAGGCAACGTCGTCGGCGGCAAGGTTGTCTTTGGTGACGATGCGGGCGGTGACGATCTGGGCGGTGCGCGGCAGTTGGTCAACCGTAACGCTGCTGCGCTGGCCCGCTGCTAGCTGCAGCTGCTTCGAGGCCCACAATTGCCCATCCACACTGACGGTGAGGATGCCGCTGGCGCTGATGCTGGCAAAATTGGCGACGCTGACCAGAGCCTCCGGCCCGTTGGGGCCGTCGCGCACCGCCAGCGCAGTGATGGCCTGATTGTTGTCGCTGCCACTGCCGTCACCGACAGGGATGTAGCGCACTGTGGCCTGCAGCGGCGGCAACTTGCTGAGGTCGCCCACCGCGCCATCGCTGACGATGACCACGGCGCTATCCTGCGCCTGTCGGGCCACACTGGCGGCCAGGCGCAGGCCATCGGCCATGTTGGTGCTGCCATTGCTGATAGTCGCGTTGCTGAGGGCGGCGTGCAGCGCAGCCTTGTCCTCGGCGGCGTTTACCAGCACGCGGCTGCTGCTAGCAACACTGATCAAGGTCATGCGGTCGCCCGCGCCCATGCTATCTATGATGTCGGAGATCTGCTGTTTGGCGGCGGCGAAGCGGTTGGGCGGCACGTCGGTGGCCTGCATACTGGCCGAGCTATCGAGCAGCACGATGATGTTGCCCCGCGCCGCCGTTGCCACCTCGACGAAGGGGCGGGCCAGGGCGAACACCAGCAGCGCCAGCAGCACGAGCTGTAGCACGAGCAGGAGATTGCGCTGCAAGCGTTGCCAGGGCGCGTTGGCCTGCTTGTCTTGCAGGATGCGCGTCCACAACATTCGGCTGCTGACCACCACTTCGCGGCGGCGCAGGCGCAGCATATACAGCACGATAATCGGCAAGGCCAACGCCAACAACAGCAACGCCAGCGGGTTAAGAGCGCCCATGAGACTTCCCTTCTAGCTTATCCCATCATAATCGCATCATTTCGCATCATTTCGCTCTTTGCTGATGATACGATTTAGCTTTACTCCTGCAGAATCTCATCATATTACTCTTTGCTGATGATGCAGCTAGCCTCATAATCTCATCGAATCTTATCAAATCGCATCAAATCGCATCAAATCGCATCATCTTGCCCCGTATTAGAGAGATGGTATGGCCTCATTAGATAAACTGTTTGCCTTGCCTTCCCAGTTCGGTCCATTAGAGACAGATTTACCAATGCACGGATGCTCACCAATGTCCGGTTGGTTTTCGGTCTCCAACTTGAACTCAAGCTCGTCACCTTCACCGGATGAAGCCAATTTGCTGATGGCTTTCGCATCAAGATGTTTGTCTCTCATCAGCATCACGCCAGCATCCCTCGCCGCCGCAGGTAGTGCAGGATTAGATCCTCGAACGGCAGGTCGGTGGTTGCCAGGATGTAGGGGATGCTGCGTTGCAGGCAGAAGCTGGCGATGGCCTGCTGCCAGACCTTGTATTTCTCCTCGTAGATGCCCACCGTGCTTGGGTCAATGCTGACCTCCTCCTCCTCGCCGGTTTCGACATCGCGCAGGCGCAGGTCGCCGCTGAGGGCCAGCAGGGGGTTGACCTCGGCGGGGTCGAGGACGTGGATAAGGTTAACCTCGTAGCCCGCGCTTTGCAACGCCCGCAAGCCGTCGAGCGAACCGCCGGGACTGAGCATATCGCTGATCACATAGCATAGGCCGGGCTGCCGCTGGCGCACCAGATAGCTGCGTAGCGCGGCGCTGAGGTCGGTATCGCCCTCGGCCTTTAGCTTTTCGAGGAAGTGCAGCATCCCCAGGGCGTGGTTGCGTCCGCGCAGTGGCCCTAGCCGCTGCACCCCATTGCCTTGCATCGCGCCCAACCAGACGCGGTCGAGGCTGGACAGCGCGATGTAGCCGAAGGCCGCCGCCACCCGCCGCGCATAGCGGAACTTGCCGCCAGTGTGCAGCACCGGCGCACCGGAGCCACCGAGGGCCTGCGCGGCAGTGAGACCGTCCCAGTCCATCGAGCGGCTGGCATCGAGCAGCACGTGGACGGTAAGATCTTCCTCCTCCTCGAACAGCTTGACGAACAGCTTTTCGAGGCGGGCGTAGATGTTCCAGTCCAGTTGGCGCAGGTCATCGCCAGCGGTGTAGTTGCGGTAATCGGCGAACTCCACCGACGAGCCACGCTTGGGGCTGCGCCGCTCCCCGGCCAACCGCCCCATCCGCCGTCGCCTGCTCACCAGGCTGAGTTGCTCAATCTTGTGCAGGAACGCTTCGTCCCAGAGGGTGTGGTCCATAATGATTCCTGAAGGTAGAAGGTAAAAGGTAGAAAATGGTTGTAGAGGTGGGTTGTGTTCGCCCATTCCCCTCAATCTAAGCCCCCAGCGGGGGTTTGGGGGAGAATGATGCAGCGCGACTGTGCTGACTGCAAGCGCGTGCTTTCTCCCCTGCTGCTTGTACCGGACTTGCCCATACCCTGCAACGAAAAGAATTACTGCTTTCATTGTAACATACAGGGCAAGGAGTAGGTAGGTTCAAACTGTAAACTTCTATTGACGTACCAACCTAATACGGATATAATATCAGCAATAATATTATTCACCATAGATTCAGCAAGCGAGAGTTCCCTGCTCATTAAGCGGCACAAAAGGATGCAGACCATGCGTAAGTTGGCAACCATGCTCTTCATCGCGACCCTTACCCTACTCCTATTCCGCAGCATCGCAATGGCAACCTCTAGTCAGGCAACAGGCGGTCGGTCTAGCAATACCCCTACGCCTAGTCCGTGTACATCAGGATGGAGTGTGGTAGCCAGCCCTAGTCCCGACCCATCGAGCAGCGGCCTAAATGGAGTGGCCGTCGTATCAGCAACCGATGTCTGGGCGGTAGGCTATAGCATTAGCGGCACCATCACCGAACACTGGGATGGTACGAGCTGGGGCGTTGTTCCCAACCCCGATACATCTGGTGCTTTTTACGGTGTAGCCGCAATATCAACAACCGATGTTTGGGCGGTAGGTTATGACATTAGCGGCACACTCACCGAGCATT